>JBKOWN010000058.1:0-12240 GCA_046724435.1 Actinomycetota bacterium | reverse complement strand
ACTCGGAAGAGTACGCACGCGAACTCATCGAAGGCACTTCCTGGCGCGTCGTGAGTCTTTCTCAACCGGACGTGTATATCCAGCACAGCTTCGTCTGCGCACCCATATAAGGCTCAAACTGTGGGTCTGTTCGGCCGGAGTGGCCGATCGATCGCGAAGCCGTGGACCCCGTCTAGTGTCGCTTGACGATGTCTGCGCGCTGTTGAGCGTTGATTATCCATACGTCGACCGAGCGGACGCGAGCGCCGAGAAACGCAACGTCCGGTAGCCACGTGAGACTGTGAGTGGGACCTGCGGGCTGTGTGACAAGGCACACGCTTTGGTGAGAAAGATCGCGGGCCACTCGCTCAGTAACCCTCGATCGTCCCGACCGAGAGACAACTTGCGACTGCTACGTGTCACTGGTCGTAGAACGAGAGCATTCCCGCGCTTCGCAGGGTCTGACGGGCGGTCGGCGCCGTCTGCAGCCATTGGACGAACTGATCGGCTCGGCCGCCGCTTTGGAACTGCGCCATCTGGTAGTCGAGGCGATAGGTGTTCGAGAACGGCGGAGCAGTGATCTTCGTGATCACCGCCCGAAGATCACTCCGGAGCAGAAGAACCGCGTCGATGCTCCCATTCTTCACACCGTCGGTCAGTTCGGTCACGTTGCTCGTCACGACCTTCGGGGCAGCGTTGATGCCGGCACTCTGCAGAACGCGGGCGTCAGCCTGCCCGCAGAAGAGCTCGGGCGCGCAGATCCCGGTGGTCACGGCGGAGTTGGGACCAAACGCGTCAAGCCCACGAACCTGCTTCGGATTGCCCCTTCGCACCGCGAGCTGAACCCAGTCGTAGCCGAAGTTGACGGGCGGAGCAATGGGCCGCGCCGATCTGATGGTGGCGAGGGACGCCGGCGTCTCGATGAACAGACTGGGTTTCTGACCGTCCTGGATTCGCTTGGCGAGGTCGCTCGCCGGCCCGAGGGTGAACTGGAAGGTCGTCCCCGGATACTCCTGCTGGAATGCGGTCGTGATCCGCTCGAGAGGCTTGCTGAGTTGACTGGGCGCATAGATCGAGATGGTGTTCGGATCGCCGGCCTTTCCACCACCCAACGTCCGCGTAACGACATCGGAGCCGCCCCGATCGAGGACCCGCCGCACCCCGTAGCCGATGCCGACGAGAAGGCAGAGCACGAGTAACGCGCACACCGAGACGACGATGACGCGCTTCACCGACATTCCGCGCTGTGCCCGCTGCGAGCGTCTCACTGAGCCTCCCCGCCGTGCTCGACGCGATCCCAACCGCCAGAACGATCTCGCGCGCCACAGGGTAGAGACGCGAGACCCGTGCTTGCCAGAGCGCCTTCGATCGGGCGCGAGTCTCGCGCACCCTCCCACTCGTCTCCTCATCGTGTCGCCGCCTCGTTGCGGCCGGCGGGGTCGACGCTGGTCCGGGGAGTCCGTGGTCACACGGTGGTCACAGAATCCTGCGACGGAGCGCGACTGGTGCGACGTTCGCGCCGTCAGGAGCGCAAGAATCCCTTGTATTCGTTGACTGCTGCGATCAGTGAGACGCCATCTGGTCCATGAACTGCTTCATGTCGAAGTAGTCGCGCCAGGCGGCGATCTTGCCCTCCTTCACCTCGAAGGCTCCCATCACCGGCAGTTCGACCTTGCCGTTCGGCAACAGGAACACGTCGATGCGCTCGGTGAGAACGACGTCGCCGTCGGCGACGATGTTGCGCACCCGGAAGTCGATCTGCTCGGCGCCGCCCGCGAACCCGGCGATGAACGTCTTGATCGTGTCGCGGCCGGTCAGCGGGTCCATAGGGATGTTGTGGTACACGGCGTCATCGGTGAAGAACTCGGCGATCTCGTCGGGGTCGACGTTCGACCACACGGCGCAGAACCGGCGCACGAGCTCGACGGGGGTCTCGTTGTCCTTGGCCACAGGTCTCCTTCGGTCAGGCTCGGTCGATCGTGACGGCCGAGACGGGCGGGAGGTTCTCGGCGAGCACGCGCCAGGTGCGTCCTGCGTCCTCGGAGCCGTAGACGACGCCGTCGGCGCCGCCGAACGCGACGCGCGCGCCGTCGGTGTCGAGGCACCCGGTGTCGATGTTCCGCGGCTGCCAGTCGGGCATGCCGTCGGTGCAGCGTTCGAACGGGCCGTCACCGTCGATCGCGCGCCGGTACACCGCAGCCTGGTCGGTGAAGGGCCCGGTCGAGGCGCTCACGAACATCATGTCGTCCGCCGTCGCCACCGCCCGGCAGTACGACGCGTGCAGGCCGTCGGTGTGCACGGTCCAGGTCGCGCCGGCGTCGTCACTCCGGCAGAGTCCGATCGCCGCCGCGGCGAGGACGAGCTCGGGCCGGTCCGGATGGGCGCGCACTTGGTGCACGTCGGCGTCGACGTCGATAGTCGGCTGCCACGTGGCGCCCCCGTCGGTCGACCGGGGGATCCCGCCGACGTGCACGTTGACGAGGAGGACGTCCCCGGCGGTTGCGGTCAGCGACCGCACGTACGGCTCGCGGCTCCCGACCGCATGCCAGTCGTCGCGTCCCTCGACCGTCTCGAACCCGGGGATGGGCTCGAACCGCTTCTGCCTGAAGACGCGCATGAGCGAGGACCCCCAGCCGACGATCGCGTCGTCAACCCGGGAGAGGAGCGCGCCGTGAACTCCGAGCGACCGCTCCGGTGACCGGACCGTCATCGCCTGCCGCCAGCCGTCGTCGGTCTCGTACACGACCGTCTCGCCGTCGAAGATCGCCCAGCCGTGATCGAGTGCGGTCACCGAATGACCTTCGACCTCGCGTTCCGACGCGCCGTCGAGCACGAACAGCCCGTCGGCGGTCCCGACACGCACGTTCATGCACCCACCTTGAAACCCTCGAGCACCACCGCCCAGCGCGCCGGGTCGGCGCGGTAGGGCGCGTTGAAGCTGATCCGGTCGACGAGGTCCCCGTAGCGGACGAGCACCCGCGGCGCGATCTCCTCCGGCGCGCCGCGCACGGTGAACGTGTCGACGAGATCCTCGCCGATCAGGCCGCCCATCTCCTCCCAGCGTCCCTCCTTGGACAGGCGGTTCAGCTCGGGCTGGAGGTCACCCCAGCCGTGCACGTCGAGCACCCGCCGGTATGCCGGGGTCGAGCCGTAGAAGGCGAGCTGGCGGCGGACGCCGCCCTCGGCGGCGGCGATCTCGTCGTCCGAGTCGCCCGTGAGGATCATCAGCGGGAATGCGATCTCGAACCCGTCGCGCGTCCGGCCCACACGGTCGAACCCGCGCTCGAGCGCGGGGAGCGTCACCTCGCGCAGGAACCGCTCCGTGCTGAAGGGATGGACGAGGAAGCCGTCCGCGACCTCGCCGGCGACCTCGGTCATCGCCGGCCCGACACCGGCGAGCCATAGGCGCGGCGGACCGTACGGGTTGGGCCCCGGGTTGAAGAAGGGAGTCATGAGCGTGTGGCGGTAGAAGTCGCCGTCGAAGCGCAGCGGCTCGCCCTCGTGCCAGCATGCCCAGATGGCGCGGATCGCGAGGGCCAGCTCGCGCATGCGGGCGGCGGGCTTGGACCACGGCATCGAGAACCGCTTCTCGATGTGCGGGCGGATCTGAGAGCCGAGCCCGAGGATGAAGCGGCCCTCCGACGCGCTCTGGAGGTCGTAAGCCGTCTGCGCCAAGGTCATCGGGTTGCGGGCGAACGCCACCGCGATCGCCGTCGACAGCTCGAGGCGCTCGGTGTGCTCGGCGGCGAGCAGCACGGGCAGGAACGGGTCGTGGGGGCCCTCGAACGTGTACGCACCGTCGTAGCCGGCGGTCTCGAGCTGACGCGCCCGGTTCGCGATCTCGCTGAGGTTGTCAGTGAGTGACCCGTCGATCTTCACGTCAGCTCCATTGTCGTGATCGTAGGTCGGTGGCCGAACGCGAGAGAACGGCGCGAACGGCGGCCAGTACGCTGCCGCGGTGACGGCGGCTTTGCCGACCGTCACCGCAGGACCCGGGAGCCTGCGACGGCGACCGAGGAGATGCCGTGAGTGAGGACCTGAAGCCACGTAGCCGCGAAGTCACCGACGGCATGGAGCGAGCCGGGGCGCGGGCGATGTTGCGGGCGGTCGGCATGACCGACGCCGACTGGGACAAGCCTCAGATCGGCGTGGCGTCGAGCTGGAACGAGGTCACGCCGTGCAACATGCCGCTGGACCGGCTGGCGAAGCGGGCCAAGGACGGTGTCCGCGCCGCCGACGGCTTCCCGATCGAGTTCGTCACGATCGCCGTGAGCGACGGTATCTCGATGGGCCACGAGGGCATGCGCGCATCGCTCGTCAGCCGCGAGGTCATCGCCGACTCGATCGAGACGATGATGCACGCCGAGCGCTTCGACGGGATGGTGACGTTCGCCGGTTGCGACAAGAGCCTGCCCGGCATGCTGATGGCCGCCGGCCGCCTCAATCTTCCTTCGGTGTTCCTCTACGGCGGCGCCATTCTCCCCGGGCACTGGAAGGACCAGGCCCTCGACGTGGTGAGCGTGTTCGAGGCCATTGGCGCGTGCGCAGCCGGAACGATCACCGAGAACGAGCTCGGTGAGATCGAGCGCCGTGCGTGCCCGACGGAGGGCTCCTGCGCAGGGATGTTCACGGCCAACACGATGGCATCGGCGGCGGAGGCGCTCGGCATGTGCCTGCCCGGGAGCTCGGCCCCGCCGGCGGTGGACCGCCGCCGCGACGACTTCGCGTTCGAGTCGGGCCGCGCGGTCGTGCGGCTGCTCGAGGCCGGGATCCGGCCCCGGCAGATCATGACCAAGCCCGCGTTCGAGAACGCGATCGCGGTCGTGAACGCGCTCGGCGGCTCGACCAACGCCGTGCTGCACCTGCTCGCCATCGCCCACGAAGCCGAGGTCGAGCTCGAGCTCGACGACTTCAACCGCATCGCCGCCAAGGTGCCGCACATCGCCGACACGAAGCCGCACGGCAAGTACCACATGGCCGACATCGATCGCATCGGCGGTGTGCAGGTCGTGCTACGCGAGCTCCTCGACGCCGGGCTGCTGCACGGCGACTGCCTGACGGTGACGGGCAAGACGCTTGCCGAGAACCTCGCCGCTCTCGATCCGCCCGCACCGGACGGCGACGTCGTGCACCCGTTGCGCGACCCCATTCACGCCGAAGGCGGGATCGTCGTGCTGCGAGGATCGCTCGCGCCCAACGGCGCGGTCGTCAAGGTGGCCGGGCTCGACAGCGACCGCTTCGAAGGCACGGCCCGCGTGTTCGACGGTGAGGACGCGGCGATGGACGCGGTGCTCGGCGGGAGGATCAACGCCGGCGACGTCGTGGTGATCCGCTACGAGGGCCCGAAGGGCGGGCCCGGGATGCGGGAGATGCTCGCGGTGACGGGCGCGATGAAGGGCGCGGGCCGAGGCGCCGACGCCGCCCTCGTGACCGACGGCCGGTTCTCGGGCGGTACGCACGGCTACTGCGTCGGGCACGTCGCGCCCGAGGCCGTCGACGGGGGACCGATCGCGTTCGTCGAGGACGGCGACCGCATCGTGATCGACGCCGCCGCCCACACGCTCGACCTCCTGGTCGACGACGCCGAGCTCGACCGGCGCAAGACGAATTGGAAGCTTCCCGACCCGCGCTACACGAGCGGCGTCCTCGCCAAGTACGCCAAGCTCGCCCAGGGCGCCGAGCGCGGCGCGATCACGACTGCGTGAGCTCGCCCTCCCTGCGTTGGGTCACTTCCCTGCCCTCTCTGGCACGCGAGTGACCCAACGGTGGTGAAGCGGTGCCCGAAGGCGTCGAGGTCGAGTACGCGCGCCGGCTCATCGCGGAGCGCGCGCTGGGTCGCGAGATCGCTGGGATCGACGCGCCCGACGCGTGGTATCTCAAGCGCGGCCTGACCGCCGCCGCCCTCGCGCGCGCACTCACCGGCCACCGGCTCACCACCGCCCGTCGCCGCGGCAAGTTGCTCCTGCTCGACACCGACCGCGCCGGGCCGACGCTCGGGCTGCACCTCGGCATGAGCGGACGCGTGCTGATCGACGGCCAGGCCGCCGGGGATCCGCTCGTCTATGGCAGCAATCTCGAGAACCCCGCCTGGCACCGCTTCACGCTGCGCTTCGCCGACGGGGGCTCGCTCGCCATGCGCGACCCGCGCCGCCTGGGCGCCGTCGAGCTCGACCCCGACGAAGACCGCCTCGGTCCGGACGCGTTCGACGTCACCCAAGCCGAGCTGGACCGGGTGCTCACGCGCAGCCGCGCGCCCATCAAAGCGGTGCTGATGGACCAGTCCCGCGTCGCCGGGCTCGGCAACCTCCTCGTCGACGAAGTGCTCTGGCGGGCGGGCATCGACCCGGCCCGGCCGGCGCGTGATCTCGACCGCAACGAGCGCCGCCGCGTACACCGGGCCGTCCGCCGCACGCTGCAGCTGACGCTCGCGCGCGGCGGATCGCACACCGGCGACCACATGGCACAGCGCGTTGCCGGCGGCGTCTGCCCGAAGGACGGCACGCCGTTCGAGCGGCGCACCGTCGCCGGTCGCACCACGTTCTCCTGCCCGCAGCACCAACGCTGAGGGCGCGCCGTACCATTCGGGCGTGCGGGTCCTCGTCGTAGAAGACGAGTCGAAGATGGCGACCCTCGTGCGCAAGGCGCTCGAGCTCGAGGGTTACTCCGTCGACGTGGCCATGACCGGCACGGACGCGGTGTGGATGGGCACCGAGAACGAGTACGACGCCATCGTGCTCGACGTGATGATCCCCGCACCCGACGGATTCGAGGTGTGCCGGCGCCTGCGCGCCGACGATCGCTGGGCCCCGATCCTGCTCCTCACTGCGCGCGACAGTGTCGACGACCGCGTCGTCGGTCTCGACGCAGGCGCCGACGACTACATCCCGAAGCCGTTCTCGTTCGAGGAGCTGTACGCACGGCTCCGGGCCCTCACCCGTCGGGGCGCGCCGCAACGCCCGCGCGTCCTCGAGGTCGGCGATCTCGAGCTCGACCCTGCCCGCCACCGCGTCGCGCGCGGCGAGCAGGAGATCGAGCTGAGCCCGAAGGAGTTCGCGCTGCTCGACTTGTTCATGCGGCACGTCGACGAGGTGCTCAGCCGCACCACGATTCTCGAGCACGTCTGGGACTTCGCCTACGACGGGACGTCCAACGTCGTCGACGTGTACGTCCGCTATCTGCGCGAGAAGATCGACCGGCCCTTCGACCGCACGACCCTCGAGACGGTCCGCGGCGTCGGCTACCGGCTCCGGAGCGACACGTGATCAGGCGGCCCCGGACCCTGCGGGGCCGGCTCACGCTCGTGTTCGCGCTCGTCACCGCTGTGCTGTGCCTGCTCGTCGGTGTGCTCGTCGACTTCCAGTACCGCAACGCGCTGCGGCAGGCGCTCGACGACGGCCTGGCCACTCGCTTCTCGAACCTCGAGCGCGACCTCGCCACCTCCGGCGACCAATCCGTCGAGCCCACGCTGCCGGACGAGGAGGCGTTCGCACAGATCGTCGACATGGACGGCGCGGTCGTGAACGCTGCCCCCCGCGCCCTGCTCGCCCGGCGCGTCCTGACGAAGAGCGAGCTCGCCGCGGCGCGTACTCACCGGATCACGATCGAGCGGGCGTCCGCCCCCGGCGACCAGCAGTCGCGCCTGCTGGCCGGTCCGGCCGGCCAGCCCGGCCTCGGCCTGGTGGTCGTGGTCGGCACGTCCCTCGAAGAGGTGATCCAGGCCCAGCACCGGCTCGAGCTCGCGCTCGTGATCGGGCTTCCCCTGTTGGCCGCGATCGTGTCGGTGGGAGGCTGGTTCCTCGCCGGCGCCGCGCTGAAACCAGTGCGCGACCTCGTGGAGGAGGCTGACGAGATCTCGGCCGTGACGGCACGGGGTCAGCGGCGGCGGCTGTCGGTCCCCGCGTCGGGCGAGGAGCTCGCCGACCTCGCCCGCCACCTCAACGAGCTCCTTGCCCGCATCGAAGGCGCGCTAGAGCACGAGCGCGCGTTCCTCGACGACGCCAGCCACGACCTGCGCACGCCGATCTCGATCGTCCGCAGCGAGCTCGAGCTGGCGCGCATGCAGAC
The DNA here is from genome assembly GCA_046724435.1 of Actinomycetota bacterium. Classification (GTDB taxonomy): domain Bacteria; phylum Actinomycetota; class Acidimicrobiia; order IMCC26256; family JACDBD01; genus JALZAA01. The sequence goes on along the minus strand of JBKOWN010000058.1, from coordinate 4,197 downwards.
CGAGGGGGGGAGCGAGCTCGCGCGCGCGCTCGACTCGTCGCTGGAGGAAGTCGGCCGCCTCGACCGGCTCGCCGTCAACCTGCTCGTTCTCGCGCGCTTCCGCTCCGCCGGGCCGCCGCCGCCGGAGCCGGTGGAGCTCGGTGCGCTGTCCCGACGCGCCGCCGAGACCGTCGCGCGGTCCCGTGACGGCGACGCAGTCCCGGTTCGGGTGAACGGATCGGCGGAGGTCCGCGGGGACGAGGACGCCATCGCGCGGGCCGTCCAGAACCTCGTCGACAACGCCGCGCGCCATGCCGCCGAGCGTGTCGACGTGGACGTGTCGAGCGACGGCGACCGCGCCGTCGTCGCGGTACGCGACGACGGACCGGGATTCCCGACCGAGCTTCTCGGTCAGGCCGCGGGCCGGTTCGTGCGCGGGACGAACGGTGGACGGGGCACCGAGAACGGCGCCGGCCTGGGCCTCGCCATCGTCGACGCCATCGCCACCGCGCACGGTGGAGCGCTCGAGATCGAGAACAGCGTCGAGGGCGGCGCAAAGGTGCAGCTCCGACTCCCGGTCCGGCGCCCGTTCTGATTCCGCGCCGCGCCTCCGCTACGGTCGCAACGCCCGCATGACAGACCCGACCACGATTCCGACACGGGTGGCGACTCCTGCTCCGCGGGCTGCACCGCTCGCGCGCCGTCGACTGCGTCTTCTCGCGTTCGCGGTCACGGCGACCGGGCTCATCAACGTCTTGTCGGCGCTGACCCCGCTCATGCGCGACCGGCTCGAGGTCGTCGGCGAGGCGTTCACACCGGAAGTCGCGCACGTCGCCCGGGGTGCGACCGCCCTGCTCGGCGTCGCGCTGATCCTCCTGAGTCGCGGCATCGCGCGGCACCGCCGTCTCGCGTACCGGACTGCCCTGGTGCTCCTGGCCGTGTCGGCGTTCACGCACGTGCTGAAAGGCCTCGATATCGAGGAAGCGGTGGTCTCGCTCGGCGTCGCCGTCCTCCTCCTGCGGTCGCGCTCGCTGTTCGACGCGCCCACGCCACCCCACCGCTGGCGGACAGCGATCGTCATGGCGATCACGATCATCCCGGTGGCGTTCGCATACGGGATCGTTGGGCTTGCCATCCGCCACGACCGGGTCCATCCCGAGCTCACCTTCGTGGGCGCCGTCCAGGAGACGGCGGCGCGCCTCGTCGGGCTCGCGGGCCCGCTCGCCGTCACGGGAGGCTTCGGTCACTGGTTCCCGGCGTCGATCACCGTGCTCGGCTTCGTCGCGTTGATCGCGATCGCGGTTGCTGTGCTCGCTCCCGTCACCGAAGGCACCGTCGCGCCCCCCGACGAACGGGAAGGCATCCGCGATCTGGCGGACCGCGACGACGGCGACACGCTCGACCCCTTCGCCCTCCGCCACGACAAGCGCTACATCACCTCGGCCGACGGCCGCGCCGCGGTCGCGTACCGGTACGTGAACGGAACCGGTCTCGCGTCCGGTGACCCGGTCGGCGATCCCGCCTCCTTCGGCGACGCCGTCGCCCGGTTCCTCGACCGGTGCCGAGCATGCGGTTGGCGGCCCGCCGTGATCGGGGCGCGAGCCGACCGGGTCCCGCTGTACGAGAGGGCCGGGCTGCGTGCCCGCTACCTCGGCGACGAGGCCGTCATCGACGTCGGCGAGTTCACGCTCGACGGCCGGCGCATGCGTCCCGTCCGTCAGGCGTTCAACCGCACGAAGAACTTCGCGCTCACCGCCGAGATCCACCGCGAGGGCGACCTCGATCCGACGCTACGCCGCGCGCTGGTCGGCATCTCCGACCGCCACCTTGCCGGCGGCCGCGAGCGCGGATTCTCGATGGCGCTCGACGGACTGCTGACGGGTCGTGACCCCGAATGCGTGCTCGCCGTCTGCCGCGACGACCAAGGAACACCGATCGCGTTCCAGCGCTTCGTCCCGTGCAAGGCCGGCACCGGTCTCTCGCTCGACACGATGCGACGTGACGCGGTCGGACCGAACGGCATCAACGAGCGGCTCATCGTCGAGGTCGTGCTGTGGGCGAGGGAGCACGGCGTCCGGGAGGTGTCGCTCAACTTCGCCGCCTTCCGCGGGCTCATCGAGGACGACGCCGAGCTCGGCCCCCTCCAGTCCGCCCAGGCGTGGCTGATCAGGCGGCTCAATCCGTACTTCCAGATCCAGTCGCTGCTGACCTTCAACGCCAAGTTTGACCCGCGGTGGGTCCCGCGGTTCGTCGTCTACCGGTCGCTCGGCGACCTCGCCCCGGTCGCGGTCGCCGCGCTGAGTGCCGAGTCGTTCCTGCCCTTCGATCGCGGACCCCGCTGCGAGCGCGGCACCGCGGGGGACGATGCGAGGGGAACCGGCTTGCGAATCGGTTCACGATCGTCCACACTGTTGCCCTGATGGATCGCCTCGCCACCCTCGTAGTCGTTACCTAGCGCGCAGCCGCCCCAACCGCGTCTGCGCGCCTTCGCCCCTCGCAAAAGCGGGGGGCTTTTCATGTCCCGAGAAGCTGCTGCGATGAAGGAACGAAGATGAAACTCACCGGAGCCCAGGCCCTCATCAAGAGCCTCGAGATGGAGGGCACCGAGGTCATGTTCGGGCTGCCGGGCGGGGCGATCCTGCCCGTGTACGACCCGCTGATCGACTCGTCGATCCGCCACATCCTCGTCCGCCACGAGCAGGGCGCCGGTCACATGGCCGAGGGGTTCGCCCACGCGACCGGCCGGCCCGGCGTGGCCATGGTGACGAGCGGTCCCGCCGCCACGAACATCGTCACGCCGCTGTGCGACGCCTACATGGACTCCGTTCCGATCGTGGTGATCACCGGTCAGGTCGCGTACTCGGTGATCGGCAGCGACGCGTTCCAGGAGTGCGACACCCTCGGCATCACGATGCCCGTCACGAAGCACAACTGGCTGGTCACAGATCCCCAGGACATCCCTCGCTACATCCAGGAGGCCTTCCACGTGGCGACGACCGGTCGACCGGGGCCGGTCCTGGTCGACGTGCCGAAGGACGTGGCCAACCAGATGATGGACTGGTACTGGCCGGAGTCCGTCGACCTGCCGGGCTACAAGCCGAACGTGAAGGGCCATCCGAAGCAGATCAAGGACGCGGCGCGGCTCTGGGGCGAGGCACGCCGGCCGGTCATCTACGCCGGCGGCGGGATCCTCAAGGCCCGCGCCGCCGATGCGCTCAAGGAGCTGGCCGAGGCCACGGGCACGCCGGTGGTCACGACGCTGATGGCGCGGGGCGCGTTCCCCGACGATCACCCCCAGGCCCTCGGCATGCCCGGCATGCACGGCAACTACACCGCGGTCACGTCGATGCAGAAGTGCGACCTGCTGATCGCGCTCGGCTCGCGCTTCGACGACCGGGTGACGGGGAAGGTGGACGCGTTCGCGCCGGGCGCCAAGGTGATCCACGTCGACATCGACCCTGCCGAGCTGGGCAAGGTCCGCCGACCCGACGTGCCGATCGTCGGCGACTGCCGTCTCGTCATCGAGGAGCTCGTGACGGCGGTGCGCGCGAACCAGCAGAAGCACGAGTGGCCCGACCTCACCTCCTGGTGGATGCAGCTGCGTGATTGGCAGGAGCGGCATCCGCTGCAATACGAGCAGCTGGAGGACGGCCCGCTCAAGCCGCAGTACTGCATCGACATGCTGCGGGACAACTCTCCCGACGACACGATCGTGGTGTCGGGTGTCGGCCAGCACCAGATGTGGTCGAGCCAGCGCTGGAAGTTCAACCACCCGAACACGTGGGTGAACTCGGGCGGTCTCGGCACGATGGGGTTCGCCGTGCCCGCGTCGATCGGCGCCAAGGTCGGGAAGCCCGACCGCATGGTGTGGGCGATCGACGGCGACGGCTGCTTCCAGATGACTGCGCAGGAGCTCGTCACCGCGTCGGCCGAGCGGATCCCGGTGAAGATCGCGATCCTCAACAACGCGTACCTGGGCATGGTGCGGCAGTGGCAGGAGCTCTTCTACGAAGAGCGCTACAGCGAGGTGTACCTGTCACCCGACCTGCCTGACTACGCCAAGTGGGCCGAGGCGATGGGATGTGTGGGCTTCCGCGTCGACACGCCCGACGACGTCGTGCCCACGATCGAGAAGGCGAACGAGATCGACGACCGTCCCGTCGTGGTCGACTTCCAGGTCGACTACCGCGAGAAGGTGTACCCGATGGTGCCCGCCGG
>JBKOWN010000049.1:0-5195 GCA_046724435.1 Actinomycetota bacterium | reverse complement strand
AGGGCACGGCGATGACGACGATGCCGGCCGATGCAGCCTCGTCCACCGTCCCTGCCGACACTCGATCGCCGAGGGCCGAGACCACTGACGTCAGCGATTCCGGGCCGCGGCTGTTGGCGATCACGACCTCGCGGCCGGCTCGGCGAGCGGTCCGCGCCACCGCCTGCCCGAGACGCCCAGCGCCGATGATTCCCACCGAGTCGGTCACGGGTTACCCGTCGTATTCGGACGCGAACAGGTAGCTCACGGCGAGGCTCCGATACGGCCGCCAGCGATCCGACAGTTGAGCAACGTCGTCTTCGGTCGGAAGGTGGTCGAAGCCGTACGCTCGTTGGATCGCGCGCCGAAGCGCGAGGTCGCCGGAGAGAAAGACGTCAGGCCGATCGAGAGCCACGAGCAGGAACCCGCGCGCGGTCCACGGCCCGATCCCGGGCACCTCGGTCAGGGTCGCCTCGACCTCGTCGTCGGACATGCGCGAGAGCGCCTCCTCGCTCAGGCGTCCGTCGACGAACCGCTCCGCGAGCGCGCGCAAGGTCTCGCCCTTTCGAGCCGAGAAGCCGCTGTCGCGCAGCACCTGCCGATCAGCGGCGAGCAGCTCGGCCGGCGAGGGCAGATGCCCTCCGAACCGCTGCCGCAGACGCGAGATGATCGCCCGGGTCGAGCTGACCGATAGCTGTTGGCCGGCGACCTGGAAGACGAGCGTCCCGAAGGCATCGAGCGGAGGAAGCTCGTCCATCCAGGCCCGCGGACGGAAATCCGGCCGCGCGTCGATCAGCCGCGCGAGCACGGGGTCCGCCTTCCGAAGGAACTCGCGCGCCCCGGGATCGGCGATCGCGGCTCGCTTGCGGGATGGAGCCTCCACGCTCATGTTTGTAGCAGCCGCTCGGTGAGCACGATCTCGACGACGTCGGCCACCGTCTCCTCGCGCGCCCAGTCGCGCTGGAGCTCGCAGGCGAGCGCGACCCAGCTGACCGGCTGGCCTCCCGCCTGGACGACCCGCTCCAGGCCCGCGCGATGCGCCTCCTCCGAGGTGCCCCCGATCGCGTCGACGACGGGGTAGACGTCGTAGCCCTCCCGCAGCGCGTCGAGGGCGGAAAGGGCCATGCAGATCTCCGTCCGGAGCGCGCACAGGATCAGCTTGCGTCGGCCGGTGGCGCGCACCGCGGCGAGGAAGTCGACGTCCTCCCACGAGTTCAGGGTCGTCCGGTCGATCGGCGGATCGTCCTCGAGCAGCTCAGCGAGCTCCGGTACGGTGGGCTCTTGGCGTCCCGACGCGACGTTGACCGTCGAGTGGACGATCGGAACGCCAAACGCCTTCGCGGTCTGGGAACGCTCGGGGATAGGCGCGCAGCTCGGTCCAGGTGGGCTGACCAACGCTCGCGGACGCACGCTCGTTATTGGATCCGGTTAAGCGTGCTTCCTGTCCGGCATGTCTTCGCGGCTGGTGTGCATATCCATGAACGGCATCAGCTCGGCTGGCATGACGACGAACGGGCGCATCATGTCGTGGTCTTCGTGCTCGAGGATATGGCAGTGGTACATGTAGCGCCCGCAGAAGACCTCGAAACGGACGATGATGTCGACGACCTCGTTCGGATTGACGCGGACGGTGTCCTTGAGGCCGAGCTCGTTGTCGTCGAGCTTGTGCGAGATGCCGTCTTCGGGCGCGTGGCCGAGGCGCACGGTGGCGCTCGTGCCGCGGGTCGTGATCCCGTCCTCGGGCTGGTCGATCGTCGCCGGGTGCCGGTCGAGGACCTGGAACGCGTCGAGGTGGAGGTGGATCGGATGTGTGTCGCCGGTGAGGTTGATCAGCCGCCAGAGCTCAGGTCGGTGCAGCATCGGGAAGAAGGTGGTGGTGTCCTCGAAGCGGGTCGCGACCGTCCGCCAGCGTGTGACGAGTTCCTCACCATTGGCTTGCGGCTCGACGAGCGTGATCACCGGCTCGTCGGCTGCCGGGTCGGGGGCCAGCTCGCGCATCGTGAGCATCGGCGACGCGCCGTCCATCTCGGCCTCCTGTTCGACGAGCGCGATCGCCCTGACGAAGGCACCGGCGAGCCGGTCCCGGCTCGTCCGGCGGAAGTCGGTCGCGAGCACTCGCGGCACGCGGCGTCGGGAGCGGCGTCCCTCCTTGACGCGAATGCGTAGGACGTCCGGGTAGGGCAATAGGCCGTCGAGATCGGCCCTGCCCGCCCTCGCGGGATCTGCGGCGGCGCCGTCGAACGGTGCTGTGGCGGTGTTCCAGACGGTGAGCTCGGTTCCCGGCGCGAGATCGGAGAAGTCGACCAGGAGATCCGCGCGCTCGGCGGACGCCAGGACGAGACCCTGCCCGGGGATCGAGACGGGCGCCTGGAGTAGCCCGCCCTCGCTGCCGATCTGGGTGATGCGCTCGTGATCGGGCTCGCCCTCGCGGGTGAGCACGAGCCGGTAGGTGCGGGCGTTCGAGCCGTTCAGCAGCCGAAACCGGTACGTCGTCGGCTCGACGTCGAGGTGCGGCCAGACCGTGCCGTTGACCGTCGTGAAGGGGCTGAAGCACTCCATCACCTCGGGATCGGTCTTGTGGAGCAGATCGCCCGTCAGGTTCCCGGCATGGTCGGTATCGAAGTTGCGGTCGCTCAGCAGCAGTGGCAGCTCGTACGGCGGTCCTTCGGACAGCTCGAGCTCTCGCTCGCGCTCGTCGCGCACGATCCAGAGCCCCGCGAGACCAGCGTAGACGTTGAATCGCGTCACGCCCATCACGTGGTCGTGGTACCAGAGCATCGCCGCACGTTGGTCGTTCGGATACGTGTCGAGCACCACCTGGCCGGGGGCGGCGATGTTCTCCGTCCAGCCGTCGCTGGTGGCCTGCGTCATCCCGCCGTGGAGGTGGACGACGGCATAGCCGGAGAGCGCGGCGGCTGCCGCGTCGGGCACGCCACCGCTGCGGCCGGGCAGGCACTGCGCCGGGACTCCGTCCACCGCGTACTCGGGCGCAACCGTGACGACGACCGGGAACGGTCCGGTGAGGTGGTTCTCCCAGCGCACCTCGAGCTCCACGCCCCGGCTGACCTCGACGGACGGACCGGGAACAGATCCACCGTAGGTCCAGACCCGCGACGGCGGGAGATCTCGATGGAAGCGATGTTCAGCCGCCTCGAGCCGAACGACCAGCCGCGCGGGCTCGCTGACCACGAGCCTCGTCGGAACCGCGACCTCGTCGACGAACGGCGTCAGCGGATGCTTCGGCGGCGGCATCAGCTTAACCGCTCGGCTACTCCTGTCCAGGCGGGCGGACGACACGTCGCAGCGATTCGGTGAGCACCAGCGCGACGCTGACCGGGAGCAACCACCACGCATTCACGCCGTTATGCGTGAGCAGGTACGTGATCCCGAGAGCGACGGCCACGCCGGCGGCAACGTGCCAGTCGTCGCCGACGATGAAGTTCCACCAGAAGCGGCCGAACGAGCGGAGGTATCTCATACCCCGGCCCCCGCAGTAACGGGCAGGACCCGTCTGCGACGCAGTGCGCGCACGAGCACGAGCGCGACAAGGGCGAAGAACGCGATCACTCCGAGCAGCGAGAGCTCGTCGCCGGGCCAGTCGACGCCTGCGCCCTCTGCGCCCCAGAAGCAGCCGAAGCTGGTGAGGAGGAGACCGACGCCGAACTTGATCGTGTTCTCGGGGACGCGCGAGAGCGGACCCTTCGCGAGGAGCCCTGCGACGACGACGACCACGAGGGCGGCGCCGGCGCCGGCCGCGGCCGGTCCGAGGTCGCCCTGGGCGCTGCCGAACGCGATCACGATGAAGACGACCTCGAGGCCTTCGAGCAGGACGCCTTTGAACGCGACCGTGAACGAGTACCAGTCCAGTCCGGCGCGCTGCTCGTCGCCCGCCGCAGCGGCCTGCATCCGCTCCGAGCGGAACGCCTCGTCCTCGTCGTGCAACTCCTTGTACCCGCTCGAGCGCAGGATCGCCTTGCGTAGCCACTGCAGTCCGAACGCAAGCAACAGCGCGCCGACGACGAGGCGAAGCGTGTCGATCGGGATCGAGCTCAGGGCGGGCCCGAGGGCCGCGACGAGCGCCGCCAGCACGATCCCGGCCGCGCCGGCGCCGATCAGCGTCGAGCGCCAGCCGCGCACGACCCCGACGCCGAGCACGATCGTCAGCGCCTCGACCATCTCCACCGCGCTCGCGAGGAAGGCGCCGCCGAAGACCAGGATCGTGGTCGTGCTCACGGTCCCAGTCTCCTCGATCCGCACGCAGCGCGCGTCCGTGGGACGGCGGATTCGCTGCGGCCCGTGCGCAGGCTGCGTCGTCCACTTCGGCTCCTAGCCGATGTCGAGACGCCGCCGGGCTGCGGTTGCGCGCCGTTGATCCCGACGCGTGGGAGCTCCGGTACACGCCTAGCGTCCAAGACGTCGACCGCCGGGCCTAGACGTTCTCCACCGCAGTCACCCGACCGTCGGCGACTGCGCGGGCGAGCGCCCGGTGATCCAGCTCGTTGAGATCCGCGTACGCCGCGCCGAACTCGGCGAGGGCCCGATCGAATCGGTCGCTCCGGCCTAGGTACGCGGCGACCGCGATCGGGTCACCCGAGCGCGCGTGTGCCCGTGCGAGCGTCCAGCCGCACGCCCTCGCGTAGACGGCCAGGCCGGCCGGCCGGATCAGCTCGAGGTCGAGGGAGGTCTTCCAGTCCCAGAGTTGGCGGACGTAGAAGTCGTGCGCGCCGTCGACCTCCTCCTCGGAATGGATCCAGCCGAGGAAGATGTCGCCGGCCGACTGGGTCAGCCGTTGGCCCTCGACGACACGCTGACCGTGGGTCGCGTACGGGCTTCCCCCGAGCCACGGTTCGAGCACAGACGCCTGAGCCTCCTTGATCTGCAGAAAGAGCGGGTCGTGCTCGTCCCGGCCGAGCAGGAGCACCACCCAGCACCGGGTTCCGACACTGCCGATGCCGACGACCTTGCGGGCGAGATCCAGGTAGCGGAAGCGCTCGAGCAGTGTCCGCCGTTCGGCTGGAAGGGTCTTGCGATAGCGGCGGAAGAGCCCGTGCAGGAGCGAGCCCAGATTCGCTTCATCCTGGCGCTCGGCGAGCTCACTGATCGGCACGAGCAGCGGCGGGTCGGAAACGATTCTCGGCTCGCCGTCGACCTCGCGGGTCAGCTCGGCAAGCGCATGCAGTTGATCGTGCCGGTACGCCTTCGCCTCGGATCGTCGA
>JBKOWN010000081.1:0-3140 GCA_046724435.1 Actinomycetota bacterium | reverse complement strand
ACCGTCATGACGGACCTCCGTATGGCCCCGCTGACTCGACCCGGGCCGCCGCTCAGCGTCGGGCAGGCTGGAACAGCTCGACGGGGTTCCCCGAGGGATCCTCGAAGAGAATCTGGGCGCCGCCCGGGCCCCTCACGATGTCGTTGCGGAACCGTAGCCCCGCGGCGCGCAGACGGTCCACTTCGGCCGTGATGTCGTCGACCACCAGTTGAATGCGGTTCCAGCCGCCCGGCCCGGGCTGGCGGCCGTCGGGCATCGCCCGTCCGGCCGAGCTGGCCGGCCCGCTGAGCAGGAGCCGAAGGTCGCCGCGGGCGACGTCGGCGAACGCGGGGGCCTGTCTGGTGAGGAGGGTGAAGCCGAGGTGGGTCGTGTAGAAGGCGATTGCGGCATCGACGTCGTCGACCATGTAGCGGACATTGACCGTGGTCATCCGGCACTCCTTCTCTCGACCAGCCGGGATCCCCGACACGGCCCCGTCAGGGCCGCCCGATCACGCTCATACACTACCCGAGTCGAGCAGCTCGCGCTGCTGGCCAGGAGTCAGGTCCCGACTCCCATCTCGCCCCTCGCCCCGTCGGCCCGCGGGGCATCCGGCTTCGTAGTAGGCTTGACACGCCATGGCCCGGTCACGGACGTTGGACGCCGCCGGCTCTTGCAACGCCCCTGGGGGGTGCACGCGCTCGCACCTCATGACCTGCGGCGCGATGCTCGCGGCGCTGGTGGCGGCAGCCCGGCTCGGGTAGGTCCCAGGCCTCGGAGCCCGACCAGCTCTCTGGTATGCTGACGGGACACCACAGGAGGCACGCTATGGCCGACGCCGCTCCGACGTACGCCTGGATGAACGGCAAGATCATCCCCTGGGACCAGTGCGTGGTGCATGGTCGCAGCGCGGGCGGGTTCATGGGAAGCAACGTCTTCGAAGGGGTGCGCGCCTACTGGAACGCGCAGCAGGAGGAGTTGTTCGTCTTCAAGCACGAGGAGCACCTGCAGCGGTTGGCCCGCTCGATGAAGACCGTGCGCCTCGAAGTGCCGCACACGTTGCGCGAGATCGGGGAAGGGGCGCTGGCCTTGCTACGGGCGAACGAGTTCCGCCAGGACGCCCACTTCGTCCCGGTCGCCTTTTTCGGGATGGGGGCACACCATTTCAACACCCTCGGTGCCACCGTCGGCAACGGCGTGTACATCACGGCCGTCCCGTGGCCGCAGCCGGGGGCGCTGTGGAACGGAGCAGCCGCGTGTGTCGCCTCCTGGCGACGTATCAGCGACGACACGGTCCCGCCCCGGCTCAAGGCAGGCGCCAACTACCAGAACAGCCGTCTGGCCCAGACCGAAGCCACGGTCAACGGCTATGACACCGCGATCATCCTCAACCACCGCGGCACGGTGGCCGAGGGCCCCGGTGCCTGTCTGATGATGGTGCGCGACGGCACGCTGATCACGCCGCCCGTGACGGCCGGGATCCTCGAGAGCATCACGCGCGCCACCCTGATGGATCTGGCGATCCGAGAGCTCCACGTCCAGGTGGTCGAGCGGGAGATCGACCGCACCGAGCTGTACGTGGCCGATGAGGTATTCATGTGCGGCAGCGGACTCGAGGTGCTGCCGATCACCTCGGTGGACCGCATCGCGATCGGCGAGGGAGCCCGCGGGTCGATGACGAAGCGTATCCAGGACGTCTACTTCGCCGCCGCCCGTGGCGAGCTGCCCGCCTACCGCCATTGGCTCACGCCGGTGTTCGGCCCGGTGCGCGAGCCGGCTGCCGCCCGCTAGCCGCCCCTCGCCGGGAGTCTAGCCCGCCACTGCCCGAACGAAGCGCTCCACCTCCGACTCGTCGTTGTAGTAGTGCACGCTGGCGCGGACGAACGCGTCGATTTCGCGCGCGGGCAGATCGACCCGCGACAAGCGGGCCTCGTGGGCATTGATGTTCATGGCGCGCAGCCGGTCGCGCGTCCTGGCCGCCGCCTCGCCGTCCTTGAGAAAGGAGACGATCCCGCACTGTTCCACTCCGCGCTCGTGCACGCTCACGCCGGGTCGCTTCGCGAGCTCCCGCCGCAGCAGCGCACCGAGCCCTTTGACCCGGGCTTCGATCGCGTCGATGCCCACCCGCATCGCGTAGCGGGCGGCGACGCCCAGGCCGATCTGCCCGGCGATGAATCGCTCCCAGTTCTCGAACCGGCGCGCGTCGTCACGGACGACGTAGGTGTCGGCGTCGATCAGGGACGCGGCCTGGAGATCGATGAACGGCGGCTCCAGCCTCTCGATGGTGTCGCGCCGCACGTAGAGGAAGCCGGTGCCGCGGGGCCCGCGCAGATACTTGCGGCCCGTGGCCGAGAGCATGTGGCAGCCGATCTCCCGCACATCGACCGCGAGCTGGCCGACCGACTGGCAGGCATCGAGCAGATAGAGGATGCCGTGGCGTGCGGCGATGCGGCCGACGTCGGCTGCCGGATTGACGAGCCCGCCTCTCCCGGGCACGTGCGTGATCGCGATCAGCTTCGTGCGCGGACCGATCGCGCACTCCAGCGCGGCGAGGTCGACCTGCCCGGACGCGTCGCCGTCGACCACGTCGATCTCGATCCCCACGCGCGCCTTCATCTGCAGGAACGCGAGGTAGTTCGACAGGTACTCGCCCCGCGCGGTGATGACGCGGTCGCCCGCCCGGAAGGGAACCGCATAGAACGCCATGTCCCAGGCGCGCGTGGCGTTTTCCACGAACGCGATCTCGTCCCGGCGCGCGCCGATCAGCGTGGCGACGGCGTCGTAGACATCCGCGATGCGATCGGCCGCTTCGGCCGCAGCCTCGTAGCCGCCGATGGCGGCCTCGCGCGCCAGGTGGCTCATCACCGCGTCGAGGACCGGACGCGGTGGCAAGGCCGAGCCCGCGTTGTTGAAGTGGAGAACGTCGGCCACACCCGGCGTGTCCGATCTGAGCAACGCCACGTCGAGCGTCATCTGCTCGATGCGATCGGGTCGGATACTCATGAGGCCTCCCCGTGAGCTCGTGGCGGCAATGATGCCACGCACGGACCCGCTCACGCCATCCCGCCGACTGTCCAAGGGCGGGCGGATCGCGGTCACGCGTATACTCGCTCTGGAGGCGCGATATATGTTCTCGTTCGATTCCACGGAGTTCGACGGGA
>JBKOWN010000055.1:0-12033 GCA_046724435.1 Actinomycetota bacterium | reverse complement strand
TCGATGGACTACGAGGTGTTCCTGCTCTCGCGGATCCGAGAGGAGTACTACGAGAGCAAGGACAATCTCCGGAGCGTGATCGACGGCCTGTCCGCCACCGCGCGCGTGATCACGTCGGCGGCCCTGATCATGATCAGTGTGTTCCTGAGCTTCGTGGGCAATCCCGATCCGACGGTCAAGATGTTCGGCGTCGGGCTGGCGGTGGCCGTGCTCGTCGACGCGACGATCGTCCGCCTGGTGCTCGTGCCGGCGACGATGGAGCTGCTCGGCGCGGCGAACTGGTGGCTGCCGAAATGGCTGGACCGGATCCTGCCCCGCATCCGCATCGAGGAGGGCACACCGACGCCCGCGCCGGCGCCGGCTCCGGCAGGTGGTGGTTGATACCGCTACTGCGGTCGGCGGTGGCGGAGGTCGTGGGTTATGACGCGTGTGATGTGCGCGAAGACCGACAGGAGCGCGAGGCGCTCACGAACCGGGAGGTCCTGGAACGCGGTGCGGCCCAGTCTCCGCCACTGGTCACCCGGGCGGTGCGCTTGCTCGGCGCGGGCCAGCGCCTGCTCATCGAGCTCGGCGGGCAGCCCGCTCAGGCGGAGGCCGCCGGCGCGCAGCCACTCGAGCGTGCTGCGGTAGCCGAGGTCGAAATCACTGGCGCGCAGCTCGTGTGACAGGAACCCGCCGAAGTGGAAGAGGAACTCGCCCGCCAGCATCTGCGCGACGGGCGTCGTCTTCGCCTCCGGTAGCAGGAGCGGCGAGACGACCTCGAGCGCGATGCGCTCCTTCCCGGCGATGCCCGCGATCTGGGCGACGACGTCGCGCAGGAGCTCCGTCGTCGGCTTGTCGGCGACGGGCTGCGGCGCGGCGGCCGCCGGGTCCTTCTCGTGGGCGCGGAGGGCCCGCCGCTGACCCTCGATGACGCCGGTAGCGCGCGTCAGCGCGTCCCGGAGGCGGGCGGCGGTGTCCGTGTCGAGGTCGTCGAGTACCGGCCCGATCTCGTCGAACAGTCGCCCGGTCCAGTCGAGACGGGTGTTGATCTGCTCGAGGTGCATCAGATCGTCGTAGACCGACTGCGTGCGCTGCAGGTCGCGCGCTCGCAGCAGCGTCGCGACCCACGTCGGCGGGTTCTGCGGGTCGGCCCACGCCGACCCGGTGGGCGCGCCGGTGGGATTGGGGTGGACGAGCACCTGGATCCGCCGGGTGTCGGGCGAGGAGTCCTGATCCATCTCCCGGACCAGATCGAGCGTCCGCGTCAGCGGTTCGCTGTCGAGGACGCCGCCGTCCGTGTACCAGAGGTGCTTCGACGGCGGGAAGTTCACGATCCCCCGCGCCCGGTAGCCGGCTTCGTCGCCGCTGCGGTCGAGCAAGACCGGGCGGAACGCCAGGGCGTTCGCGCCGGAGGCCAGCGCCACGTCGGTCGGTGACGCGCCCGGCGGCTCCGTGAGCTCGCGCACCGGCTGTCCCGACTTGAACGTGAACGTCGCCCAGTCCAGTGAGGTCGTCGCCCGAACGGGCTGGCGCGCCGAGAGGCTCGGGACGCGGTACTCGAGCCCGCGCAGCGACGCCAGCGCCATCACCATGCGGATCGGCACCAGCTGGCACGCGTCGACCCGATGGACCGCGTCCCCTCGGTGGTTGCGAGGATCGAGGAGGTCGATCGACGCTCGCCGCAACGCTGCGAGCGATAGGGGCTCGTCGGGGGTGTCGGTGCGCATCACCGACAGCGAGTCGCGCTCTACCCACGCCTCGCGCATCACGTAGACGGGATCGATCCCTTCGAGGAGGCACCGGGCGGCGAGCAATCCGGTGATCGACCCCGCCGAAGATCCGCCGATGCTGTCGATGCGCACCACCGGATCTTCGCCGTGGCACAGCCCGCGTATCGCACACAGCAGCGCGGCAAGCGCGCCGCCTTCGTAGGCACCGAGTGCGACCGCGCCCGAGATCGTGAGCGCGATACGCAGCCTCATGTTCGGCGCTGCGTCAGCTGGCGGCGCGTTGCGTCCCGACTTTGAGCTCGCGGAAAGGCATCGTCTTCACGCGGTCGGCGTCCGGCTCCTTCGGCAGCCCGAGCACGCGCTCGCCGATGATGTTCTTCTGCACCTCGTCGCTTCCGCCGTAGATCGACACGGCCGGCGCGAACAGGGCGAGCTCTTGTGCCACTCCCTCACCCGGAGTCTCGGGGCCCATGACCATCCCGTACGGCCCGAGGATCTCGAGGCCGAGGTCGCGGGACAGGCGCGTGATCTTGCTCATGAGCAGCTTCGCCGTGTTGGCCTCGGGACCGGGGCCGCGCCCGGAAGCCTTCGCCGCCTTCACGCGCAACGCGGTATACCGGCCGACCTCGTTGAGGATGTGGAGCTCCGCGAGCCGCTGGCGGATGTTCGGGTCCTGGTCGCGACCGACGTCCTTGGCGAGCTTCTCGAGCAGGTTCGATTGACGGCCGGCGACGGCGCGCTCGGCGCGGTCGCGCCCCCTCCCCGCGGTGAGATCGCCGACGCGGCGCTCGAGCTGCTTGGCTTTCTTGCCCGGCATCGCTCCACCGACGGCTCCACTTCCACCGCTGCCGAGCCCGGCGCGCTCGTTGGCCAACGTCGTGTTCGCGACGGCCCAGCCCCCGTTCAGCTCGCCGATCATCGCAGACTGGTGCACGCGCGCGTCCGCGAAGAACACCTCGCTGAACAGCGACCGTCCGGTCATCTCGCGCAGGGGTCGCACTTCGACGCCCGGCTGGTCCATCTCGATGGCGAAGTACGAGATGCCCTTGTGCTTGGGCGCATCGGGATCGGTGCGGGCGACGAGCATGCCTAGATCGGCGGTCTGTGCGCCCGAGGTCCACACCTTCTGCCCGTTCACGATCCATTCGTCGCCGTCGCGCTCGGCGCGGCACTGGAGGCTGGCGAGGTCGGAGCCGGCGCCGGGCTCACTGAACAACTGACACCAGGCTTCCTGTCCGTTCAGAATCGGCCGGAGGTAGCGCTCGCGCTGCTCGTCGTTGCCGTGCTGCAGGATCGTCGGGCCCGCCAGCAACACTCCGAGGCCGGAGGGCGGACCGATCGCACCGGCGGCGCGCAGCTCGTCGTTCACGACAGCGGCGAGCTCGCGCGGGAGGCCCTTCCCGAACCACTGCTCGGGCCAGGTCGGTACTGCCCAACCCGATTCAGAGAGCCGTTCCCACCACTCGGCCAGCGTGATGTCCGGGTCCCAGTTGTCGGCGATCCAACTGCGCACGTCGTCCCGTACCAGCTCGTCGGTCATGACCGCCACGACATCCCCCTTCAGTCGAGTAGCTCGAGCACCTTCTCGGAGGGCCGCGCGATCACGGCGCGTTCGCCCCGGAAGATGACCGGCCGCTGCATGAGCTCCGGGTGGTCGAGCAACAGCTCGATCACCGCGTCCCGCGTCGTGCAGTCCGACGCCGACAGGCGGAGCTCTTCGAACCGCCGGTCGTGACGGACCAGTTCGCCGGGTTGCGCATCGACGGCGTCGACGATGCGCTCGAGCGTCGCCCGGTCTGGCGGCGCTCGCAGGTACTCGACCACGTCGTGGTCGACGCCTTGGTCAGCGAGGATCTCGAGCGCGCCGCGGGACTTGCTGCAGCTCGGGTTGTGGTACACGAGCAGGCGTTCCACGACCCGAAGGCTACCCTCGACTGGTAACTGCGATGCCGAGCTGGGACCGGAGGCGAGCATGGTCGACACGCAGCAGCAGTTCCTCGGGCGCGACGACGTCGACAGCGTCGAGGCGATCCTGGCCGACGACAGCATCGACTTCGGCGACCTCGTGCACCCGACACCGGCGCGCGGCGATGCCATCTTCACGTGGGACTACGAGCGATCCCGACCCGGCCTCGCCAAGCTCTACGAGAAGGCCAAGACGTCGCAATGGAACGGCTCGACGGATCTCGACTGGGCGACCCCCGTCGATCCCGAGCGAGTCGCGCTCGAGATGGCGCCTGCGGCGGCCATGTTCCAGCAGCGGATGGCCGAGCTGCCGGGGTCGCCCGTCGCGCGTTGGGGCCCGAAGGAGTGGACGCAGTTCCAGGTCGAGGCGCTCAACTGGCGGATGAGCCAGTTCCTGCACGGCGAGCAGGGCGCCCTGATCTGCACCGCCAAGATCGTCGCCACGACACCGTGGATCGACGCCAAGTACTACGCCGCGACGCAGGTCATGGACGAGGCCCGCCACGTGGAGGTGTTCTCGCGTTACCTCGACACGAAGCTCGACGGCCACTACCCGGTCAACCCCGCGCTCCAACTTCTCATCGACGACATCATCGGCGACTCGCGCTGGGACATGACCTACATGGGCATGCAGATCATGGTCGAGGGCCTGGCGCTCGCCGCGTTCGGGTTCATGCACCAGGTCACCGAGGAACCGCTCCTGAAGAAGCTCCTGCGCTACGTGATGGCCGACGAGGCCCGGCACGTCGCGTTCGGGGTGCTGTCGCTCCAGGAGTACTACGCCGGGCTCGGCGCGGCCGAGCTGCGCGAGCGGCAGGAGTTCGCGTTCGAGGCCGCGCTGCGGATGCGCGACCGGCTCATGATGCACCGCGTGTGGGAGAAGATGGGCGTCGACCGCCGGACGGTGACCGAGTTCCTGCTCGGCATGCGCCGGATGCGGAACAACCCGTTCCAGGCGGCCTTGTTCTCGAAGATCGTGCCCAACTGCAAGAAGCTCGGCCTCCTCGACGCCGGCGACGGATGGCTGCGTGACCGCTTCACCGACATCGGCGTGATCCACTTCGAGGACGCCACCGACACGGGCGAGGAGTACGAGACCCTCGACGAGGTGGCCAAGGACCGCGCCGCCGGCTAGGGAATGTTCCTAGGTTCGCCGCCGAGGGTCTGGATGAAGACCTGGATGCGCCGGATGCGACGATCCTCGGCGTCGCCGTCGAGATCGAACACGAGCGCCTCCGGTGTCGGGTGGGGCAGACCCTCGACCTCGACCGTCTCCGTGAGCTCGACCACCGCCAGGCGTCCGTCGGCGGAGTACGTGACGCGGTCGACGCGCATCTCGTAGCCGGGAAGCTTCGGCATGAGATCGGAGATGAACCCGACGTACTCGGCCTTGTCGGCGTACTCGTCGCCCCAGGGGCCCACGCGCTCGAAGTCGTCGTCGCTGAGGCACGCCGCCAGCGCGTTCCAGTCGTGGCCGATGATCGCGTCGAGATACCGCTCGACGACGGCGGCCGGAGTCACCAGCCCGGCTCGGTCCCGTCGAGCGCTTCGGTGAGCAGTTCGAGGTACTTCACCCGCGGGACGTCGACCGCGCCGAGCGACGCCAGATGCGGCGTCGTCCACTGGACGTCGAGGAGCGTCGCCCCGCCCCCGCTCAGTAACTCGACGAGCGCGGCGAGCGCCGCCTTCCCGGCGTCGGTGGCGCGGTGGAACATCGACTCCGCCGCGAACAGGCCGCCGATCGCGACGCCGTAGACGCCGCCCGACAGCAAGCCCTCGGGTGTCCACGCTTCGACGCTGTGAGCCCAGCCCAACCGGTGCAGGGTGGTGTACGCGTCGACGAACTCGTCGTCGATCCAGCCGTGGGGCCGGTTCGGCTCGGCGCACGCGCGCATGACTTCCTCGAACGAGCTGTCGATCGAGACGGTGAATCGTCGGCGCGAGCGCCTGAGCGAACGGCTCTCCCGGAAACCGTCGAGGGGGAGAATGCCACGCGGGTCGGGCGACCACCACGCCACCGGACCGCCACGGCCGACGCGCATCGGGAAGAGACCGCCGCGGTAGGCAGCGAGCAGCGTGCCCGGCTCGAGGTCGGCGCCGACGCCGGCGATCTCCGTCTCGTCGGCGGCGTCGGCCGTCGGGAGCAGCCAGGATGTCGGCGGCGGCTCGATAGGCACGGTCACAGCGTCGCGCATCGCGCACCTGTGCAGATGGTTGTCACCATTTCGCGCTCATAGAGCGCGCTTCTGTGACAACGGAGCGGAGGGGGTCAGCCGAGCAGGCTGCGCGCGATCTGGCCCACCTGGATCTCGTCGGTGCCGGCGTAGATCTGCAGCACCTTCGCGTCGCGCGCCAGCTGCTCCACTTCGTACTCGGCCATGTAGCCGTTCCCACCGAACAGCTGGACCGCCTCCAGGGCGACCTCGGTGGCCGCTTGCGCGCCGTACAGCTTGCCGGCCGACGCCTCGGCGAGAGTCATCTGCCGCCCCGCCGACTGCATCTCGATCTGACGGAACACGAGATTCTGGAGGTTGAGGCGCGCGACCTCCATGCGGGCGAGCTTGAGCTGGATGAGCTGGTACTCCCCGATCGGCTTACCGAACTGCACCCGCTCCCGGGCGTAGTCGAGGCACAGCTCGAGGCAGCGCTCGACGATCCCCAGCGCCATCGCCGCCACACCGGTGCGCTCCATCGTGAATGTCGCCTTGGCGGCGTCGCGACCGCCGCCTTTGGACACGTCCTCCGTCTCGCCGAGCAGCCGATCACGGCCCACGCGCACATCGCTGAGGAAGAGCTGGCCCGTCGGCGACGAGTGCAGACCCATCTTGCGCAGGGGCTTGCTCTGCTCGAACCCGGGGAGGCCCTTGTCGAGCACGAAGTGCAGGACCTTTCGGTCCTCGGGCGCGTTTCCCTCGTCGAGCTTGCAGATGAACACCGTCGTGTCGGCGTACGGCCCGTTCGTGATGAACGTCTTCGATCCGTTCAGGACGTACTCGTCGCCGTCCCGCCGTGCGGTCGACTGCATGCCGCCGAACGCGTCAGAGCCAGAGTTCGGCTCCGTGATCGCCCATGCGCCGATCTTGTCGAGCGTGAGGAGATCCAGCGCCCACCGCTCCTTCTGCTCGATCGTCCCCTTGCTCATGACGGCAGCGGCCGTCAGCCCGACGCTGACGCCCATGGCCGTGACCATGCCGGGCGAGCACCGGCAGAGCTCGATGATCGGGATCATGAACATGGCGCCGCCACCCCCCGACGGGCGCTCGTTTTCGCCCGCACTGGCGCCACTCCCCTCGGCGACTGCACGTTCGCGTTCGATGCGCTTCTTGAACTGCTCGCGGGCCATTGCGTCGAGGCCGAAGGTCTGGAACATCTTGCGGAGCACGTCATACGGAGCGGTGTCGCCGAACTCGAGCTCCTCGCGATGTGGCCGGATCTCGTTCTCGACGAACTGACGCACCGCGTCGCGCACCATCGCGTGCTCGTCACTCCATTCGAACATCGCTCCCCCTCAGCTCGACTCCGCCGACGCGACGAGGTGGTCCAGCTTGGCGTACGGCGCCAACACCAGCGCGACGGCCGCGCCGATCAACAACACCAGCGTGACATTCGTGTACCCGGCGACGAAACCGCCTATCAGCACCCCGACGGGGACGATCCCGCCGAAGCCCATGATCCACAACGCCATGATCCGTCCGCGGATCGAGTCGTCCACGTTCTCCTGCAGCACGGTCGCGAGGGACGTGATCACGAGGAAATAGAAGTACCCGAGGACGAACCCCAGCGGGTACGCCGGCGCATCCGCCCGTAACAGCGCGAAGACGGTGAGCAGGCCGGCGAAGACGACCAAGCCCACGCGCGGGATCGGGGCCTTCGATCTTCCTGCGAACACCGTGCCCACGCTGATCGCGCCCGCCGCCGCCCCGAGGCCGAAGGCGGCGTACAGGAGCCCGTACTCGACGCTCTTTGGGCGGATCCCGAAGTTGTCGGCGGCGATCGCCGGCATGAGGCCCACGAACGTGAGCGAGAAGAGCGAGAACAGCACGAGCGTCGTCAGGATGCGGCGGATCAGCGGGTCACGCGCCGCGATCCGGAATCCGGATAGCAGGCGGGCGAGCCCGGTCTCCTCGATCTCGCCGGGCGCGTACTGCCGGTAGTGGGCGAGCACCACGCCGGCGACGGCGAAGAGGTACGTGCCGGCGTTGATCGCGAAAACCGGCGCGGCGCTGAACTGCGAGTAGATCACGGCGCCGATCGCGGGCCCGATGACCCGCGAGAGGTTCATCTGCACCGATTGCAGCGACACGGCGCCAGGAAGGTCTTCTCGCGGGACGAGGGTCGGCAGGATGGCCGCGATCGCGGGCGCGCTCAGCGAGTTCCCCACCCCGATCGCGAAGACACAGACGACGAGCCCGACACGTGACGGACTGCTCGACGCTGCCAGGCCGGCGAGCACGAAGGACAGGATCAGCTGCTCGAGCTGGGTGAAGATCAGCAGCTTGCGGCGATCGACCACGTCGGCGAGGACGCCTCCGACCGTCGACATGAACAGCAACGGCCCGAGCTGGGCGAAGAACAGGATGCCGACGAACACCGCCGAGCCAGTGAGCTCGTATCCGAACGCCCCGAGCAGCACGTTCTGCATCCACGTGCCGATGTTCGACGCGAACGTCCCGCCCCAGAAGATGCGGAAGTCGCGGTTCCGGAGCGCCGCCTGCGCCGTTCCCCGCCGGAACCCGAGGTCGCCTTCGATGATCGCTTCGGTGGCCTCTTCGGTGTCCGGTTCGTGCCCTTCGCCACGGTGCTCCGGCATCCCGCGAACCCTAGGTTGGGGCACCGCCGCACCTTGCACGCATTCGACCGCGCCCAGTTCGATGTGCTGGTGCCCTCGCCAAAGACGCGCGCCGTGCGGTTCACACAGAAGTACCTCCTGAATCCGCCCGTCCGTGTGCTGTTCGGGCTCGGGCTCGTCCCGCCCACGCACGTGCTGCTGGAGACCACCGGCCGACGAACCGGCCTGCCGCGGCAGAACCCCGTCGGGAACGGCCTGGACGGTGAAACGCTTTGGATCGTCGCCGAGCACGGGCGCAGTGCCAGCTACGTCCGCAACCTCGAAGCCGAGCCGCGAGTGCGAGTGAAGATCGGCCGTCGCTGGCGCACCGGGACCTCGACCGTGCTCCCGGACGACGATCCCCGCGCCCGCCTCGACAGGATCGGCCGGCGGGTGAACGGCTTCATGGTCCGAGCCGTCGGCAGCGACCTCCTCACGATCCGGGTCGACCTCGACCCCGAGAGCCCCGGCTGACCGAGGGGCGAACGCGTATTCGCCTCCCGCGGACGTGCACGCGGCGAGGCGGTCCAACTAGCGTGCCGGGAATTCGAAGCGATGCCCATGGGCATCGCCGCGCGGCCGACGAGGCGGAGGGCCGTGACGAGCACCGGTCGAACACCGACGAGGGATAGTCGCCGCGCATCGCGGGCTGCCCGGCGCGTGACGTTCGGCGCGCTCTCCGGTCTGCTCGTCGCCGCGTCGGCGGTTTTCACCGCCGCTCCCGCCCACGCCCAGCAAGGGCCGGGCGACGGCGGCGATCAGGGAGTGGCGGCAGCGCAGGCACGCGCCGACCAGGCCGCCAGCGCATACATCGATGCCCTGTTCAAGTCGCAGGAGCTCGACACCGCGATCGCCGGCATCCAGGACAACTTGGCTCGCCTCCAGGAGCGCGTTGCCGTGCTGCGCTCCACCGCACAACTTCACGCCCTCGCGGCGTACAAGCGATCTTCGACTCCGGTCGTGGCAGTGCTCGGGGCGGACGCGCCCGCCATGGAATCCGCTCGCCGCACGGTCCTGCTCGATCATCTCAACGCACGCGACGACGCCACCGCCGCGGAACTACGAAAGGCGCGCGAGGGGCTCGAAAGTCAGCAGCGCGATCTCCAGTCTGCGCAACAGCAGCAGAACGACGTCACCGCCAAGCTCAAGGGCGATCAGGACCGACTCAACGCAGAGTTGATCACCGCCCAGGCCCAGCGACGCCGCGCGTCGGCGACCGCCGCCCCCCCGACCGGTGGTGCTCCCGCACCCGCACCATCCTCCAACTACGTTCCGCAGCCGGGTGAGCATCCGCACCACAACGATCCGTTTCTCGTCTGCACACGCGGCATCGAGAGCAAAGGCAACTACCAGGCGTACAACGGGTCAGGCCCGTACTACGGCGCGTACCAGTTCACGCAGGGGACGTGGGACTCGACCGCCAACCACGCCGGCCGCGGCGACCTCGTCGGCGTCGACCCACGGAACGCCTCCGAATACGACCAGGACGACATGGCCTGGACGCTCTACGAGTGGAAGGGCAAGGGCCCCTGGAACGGTCGCTGTTAGGGCCGAAGACCCTGTGTAACCGCGCTCCGTGCCGTAGAGTCCACCCCTAACCGGCACTCCCCAGGGCAGGTACACGTGAACCAGCAGCCACGCGACCAGGCGGGACCAGGGACGAATCGGGCCCAGCCGCGGCGCATCGCCGTCGTTCCCGCCTACAACGAGGAACCGACAGTCAAGGGCGTCCTCGAGCGGCTCTACCCCTTGGTCGACGAGCTCGTCGTCGTGGACGACGGCTCCACCGACAACACCCGTGAGGTCGTCGAGAAGTGGCTTCCCGAGCAGGACAACGCCTGGATGCTCTCGTTCGACGACAACCGGGGCATGTCGGCGGCCTATTACCTCGCCTTCAGCGACCTGCGCCAGCGTCTCGCCACCGGAGAGATCGGTGACGACGACCTCATCTACACGGTGGACGCCGACGGCCAGCACGAGCTCGGCGTGCTCGACGAGCTGCGCGACATCGCCGTCGCCGACGGGCTCGACGCACTGATCGTGCAGCGTGACCTGTCGACCTACCCGATCTACAAGCGCCTTGGGAACTGGGTGATGAGCTCCTGGGCGTCGCTGTGGGCGGGCCACCGGCTCCGGGACGTCGAGTCCGGCTACCGGATCTTCCGCGCCGCCGCCCTCGCCGAAGCGCTCGACTACTACCAGGGTTACAAGTACAGCGAGACGGTCGAGGTGGCGGTCGTGCTGTGCCGGCTGGGATATCGCGTCCGGAACGACGTCATGGTCCCGGTGCCGACCTTCCGGTCGCGTACCCGCCTCGTGGACGCCGCCATCGACCTCGTGATGATCCCCGTCGCCGCGTATCGGGCGTCGCGTCGCCGCCGGCGCCGCGCTCGCCGCTGACGTTCTGCGAACGTCAGCAGTGGTTGCCGTAGCCTCGTTCGTGGAGCAACGCGTCGAGGCGCACGGGTTTCAGTCCCTTTCGCTCGAGCCCGTCGAGGATCATCGGGACCGCGCGAACGAGCACTGACCGGTCGGCCGTCACGCTTCCGTCCAAGCCGTCGTGCAGCACGATGATCGAGCCGGGTTTCACGCCGTCGAGGATGCGTCTCGCAACCAGCCGGGCGTCGCGGGTTTTCCAGTCGCCGGCGGACACTTCCCATCCGACCATCGTCATGCCGTGGTCGCCGACCACGCGAGCGAGGAACGGGGTGTGCTGGCCGTGGGGTGCACGGTAGAAGGTCGGGCACACGCCGAGGTTGTGCCGGAAGGCGCTCTGGGTCCGGTCGAGCTCCGGGTAACGCGGATCGAGCCAGCGCCACGCGTCGTGATGGTACGAGTGGTTGCCGAGGAGGTGACCGTCCTCGCGTAACGCGCGGGCGATGTCGGGACGGCGGTCCAGCGCCTTGCCGACCATGAAGAACGTGCCTTTGACCCCGCGCTCGTCCAGGATCCGCGCAACCGCGAGCGTGTACGGATCGTCCGGACCGTCGT
Source organism: Actinomycetota bacterium (assembly GCA_046724435.1). Classification (GTDB taxonomy): domain Bacteria; phylum Actinomycetota; class Acidimicrobiia; order IMCC26256; family JACDBD01; genus JALZAA01. The sequence continues at coordinate 537 of JBKOWN010000055.1, read as the reverse complement.
CGAACGTGATCGCCACCTGGCGGCCGTCGCGGGAACCGTGCGAGACCTGCGAGCCGAACCAGGTCACAGTGGGCGAGTTCGCCCCTACCCAGAACGTCACCCCGGCCGTCACCACCGCCGCCACCGTCGCCGCCGCCCGCACCGGGCCCGGCGTACGAGTGCGGGGTCGGGCACGGGAAAGCACGCCGACCCCGGCGATCGCCGCGCCGTCCACGAGGGCGGCCCAAGCGGTCCCGTGCACGCCGTCGACGGCGACCAGCGCGGCCAGGACCGCGAGCCCGATGGCGGCGCCGACCGCGGTCCCGCGGCGCCGCAGGGCCTCGAGCCCGCCGCCGCCGACGCCGACGCCGACGCCGATCGCGAACCCGAGGAGCACGGTCGTGGCCGAGACGTCCGCCTGTGGGAGCACCCAGCCCGCCACCACAACGAGCAAGGCGCCCAGGACGGCGAGCGAGGGCCGGGCCGAGGTCGACCGGCGGGACATCCACCAAGCGACGGCCGCTCCCACCACGACGGCCAGGGCGGCGAGGATGAGGT
>JBKOWN010000037.1:0-31951 GCA_046724435.1 Actinomycetota bacterium | reverse complement strand
GACGAACGGCGGATCCATGGCGGGCTCAACATACCGGAGCGCGCACGCCCGGGCTTCTTAGCGGAGCTTGCGAAGCGTGCGCCGAACGCGGAAATGCCCTCCGCAGTGACCGACCTATACCGCGCCTTTCGGCTCGATTCGGCCCGCCTCTGCGAAGGGCATTCGGAACGTACACCTCGCACCCAGGGTGGTCAAGAGTGGGTTTCGCCATCCCCGGGCCGTACCGGCGGCCCGGCGGCCGTACCATGGGCGCACCGCGGACGCGACGCGTCCGCCCCGAACCGACGAAGGCACACCGCGCATGAGTCGCCGCCCCTCCGACCTGCCCCCCGGCGGTCGGAACCCCCGTCAAGGCGGGCCGACACCGCCGCCGAGCCCGACCCGCTGGCTGCCGTGGCTGATCATCGGCGTGCTCCTCGTCGGCGGCCTGTTCTTCTTCAACTTCGGGCGCACGAGCGAGCCGAAGGCTGACCTCAGCTACTCGCAGTTCCAGAAGTCCGTCGAGGACGGCAACGTCCAGAGCGTCGAGTTCGACCCCGAGAACGGGAAGATCACCGGGACCTTCAAGACCGAGCAGGGCGGGAAGAAGCAGTTCACGAGCTCCGGGCCGAACAACGACTTCCAGGAGACCGAGATCGCCCGGCTCCAGGCGAATGGCGTCAACTTCAAGTACGTCCGCGAGGGCTCCGACATCCTCGGCACGATCCTCATCTGGGTGATCCCGCTCGCGCTGATCATCGGGATCTTCATCTGGATCAACCGGCGCGCCCAAGGTCAGATGGGTGCCGTGATGAACATCGGGCGCAGCCGGGCGAAGGTGTACGCCACGGAGAAGCCGAAGACCACGTTCAACGACGTGGCCGGCTACGGACCAGTGAAGCAGGAGATCGCCGAGGTCGTCGACTTCCTCAAGAACCCAGGCAAGTTCAAGCAGATCGGGGCCCGGATCCCCAAGGGCGTCCTGCTTGTCGGCCCACCCGGGACCGGCAAGACGCTCATCGCACGTGCCGTGGCCGGCGAGGCGGGTGTGCCGTTCGTGTCGGTGACCGGCTCCGACTTCATGGAGATGTTCGTGGGCGTCGGCGCCGCTCGCGTCCGCGATCTGTTCCAGACCGCGCGCAAGCAGGCGCCGGCGATCATCTTCGTCGACGAGCTCGACTCGATCGGCCGCAAGCGTGGCGCCGGCCTCGGCGGCGGCCACGACGAGCGTGAGCAGACCCTCAACCAGATGCTCGCCGAGATGGACGGCTTCGAGGCCACCGAGGGCATCGTGATGATGGCGGCGACCAACCGTCCCGACATCCTCGACGCCGCGCTCCTCCGCCCCGGTCGGTTCGACCGTCAGATCATCGTCCCGCTCCCCACGCAGGACGAGCGGGTCGAGATCCTCAAGGTGCATTTCAAGGACAAGAAGCTCGCGCCCGACGTCGACGTCGACATCATCGCCCGCGGCACGCCGGGCATGAGCGGCGCCGATCTGGCGAACCTGGTGAACGAAGCGGCCTTGTTCGCGGTGCGACGCGGGCTCAACGAGATCCACGCCGAGGACTTCGAGGCCGCACGCGACCGGGTCCTGATGGGGCTGAAGCGCGAGTCGATGGCGCTCACCGAAGAGGAGAAGGAGGTCGTCGCCTACCACGAAGGCGGCCACGCGGTGCTCGGCTACGTCCTCGAGCACGCCGACCCCGTGCACAAGGTGACGATCCTGCCGAGCGGCATGGCGTTGGGAGTCACCCAGCAGCTGCCGGTCGAGGAGCGGCACATCTACAAGCGCGAGTACATCGCCGACTCGCTCGTGGTGCGCCTCGGCGGGCGCGTCGCCGAGGAGATCGTCTACGGGCACCTGTCGACCGGCGCCCAGAACGACCTCGTCGGGATCACCGAGCTGGCGCGCAAGATGGTGCGTGAGTGGGGCATGTCCGACCGCATCGGCCCGATGGCGTGGGGGTCGCAGGGCGCGGTGTTCCTCGGCGAGGACCTCGTCCACACCCGCGACTACTCGGACGACACCGCACGCGTGATCGACGAGGAGGTCGAGCGCATCCTCCGGGAAGAGGAGGACCGCGCTCGCAAGGTGCTCAGCGAGCACCGGGCGGGCCTCGAGGCCGTCGCCCGGGCGCTGCTCGTGGAGGAGACGCTCGACGGCAGCGAGGTGGAGCGGCTGGTCGACGAGGCGATGGGCCACAAGGCCGGCGGGCCGCGCAAGGTGACGAAGGCGGACGGCACCGAGGTCGACGCCGAGGAGCTGCCCGAGGGCGACTCGCTCAGCGAGGACGACGGCGCCGTCGGCGCGCCCTCGCCCACCACCCGCTTCGACTGACCGCCGCTACCCGAGTTGGCGAACGCCGACCTCGGGCTCGGGTGTCGAGCCGGGCGCGCGTGCTTCCGCCACCGCGGCCCAGAGATCGGTGGCGGTGAACGCGCCCACGAACGCGGCCCGGACGACTCCGTCGCCGTCGGCGACCACCGTCGTCGGGATCCCGGCGATCTCGTACCGCTGATGCAGGTCGGGTTCAGCGTGGTACTCGATCTCGCACGTGGCGACGTCGCCCGACTCGAGGACGGCGAGCTTCGCCATGAGCCCGTCGCACGAGTCACAGGTTGTCGACGAGAACAACGCGACCAACCACGGCGTCTCGCCACGCGGGAAGTCGCTCCGGTCGAGCTGACGAGGAACCGGGTACACGTCGCGCGGAGGCGGGGCGGGCCGGCGCCGTCGGAGCACGAACGCGACGACGATCGCGACCGCGATCAACGCGAGCGCGATCCCGATGCGCACTGCCATGACGTCAATGTACCGACGGCCGTCGCGTCCGCCGCCATCCTGCAAGACTCCCGCCGTGGCCGACACGGCCGAGGAACCCGTCGCGACGACACCTGGCATCAGCCCGCAACCAGCGCGGGCTCGCGTGGGCCCGTGGCCGATGTGGGCCCTCGGGCTTGTGGTCCTGATCGACCAGGTAGACCAGAACCTCGTCCGGGGCGTCGTACCTCAGCTGAAGAGCGACTTCGGCATCGACGACTTCGGCATCGGCGTGCTCATCTCCGCGTTCGTGCTCGTGAACGGGATCGTCACCGTCCCGGCGGGGTATCTCGCTGATCGGTGGAACCGCACGCGAACGATCGGCCACACGGTCGTGGCGTGGAGCGGCATCACGATGCTCACCGCCGCATCGCAGAACTTCGGTCAGCTCATCGCCGGGCGCGCCTTGCTCGGGTTCGGGCAGGCGATCACGGAGCCCTCGGCGAACAGCCTCATCTCCGACTACTACCCCACCGAGCAGCGCGGCAGCGCGTTCTCCGTGCAGCAGATCATGGGCATCGTCGGCTTCGGTGTGGGGATCGCGCTCGGCGGCGCGATCGGCTCACAGTTCGGCTGGCACTGGGCGTTCATCGTCGTCGGCCCGCCCGGGTTCGTGATCGCGGCAATCGCCTACCGCCTGCGCGAGCCGCGCCGGGGGCACGGCGATCGTCTCCACCTCGGGATCACGGACGAGGAGCCGGTCGAGGAGCACACGCGGCTCTTCGAGCACGGCGTGCGCCGATTCTTCGTCGACATGGTGACGGGCCTGCGCGACGACCTCCGCGTGATCATCTCGATCCCGACGCTCAAGTTCGCGCTCGTCGGTGTCGGCGCGTTCATGTTCACCATCACCGGCATCGGCGCGTGGCTGCCCGAGTTCCACCGCCGGTTCTCGGGCCTGACGCAGGGCCAGGCGACGGCGGCCGTCGGCCTGATCGTGCTGGCCGGCGGCATTCCCGGGCTGCTGCTCGGCGGATCGATCGCAGATAGATACGCGCGGCGAATTCGGGGCGCGCGCGTCGTCATCCCCGCCTACTGCATTGCGGTGGGCACAGCCCTGTTCACGATCTCCTACCTGCCGATGCCGTTCGTCGTCTCGCTCGCGCTCGAGCTCGCCGGCATGTTCACGGTGTGGGTCGCCGTCCCCGCGCTCCGGGCCGGCCTCGCGGATGCGGTGCCGGCGCACTTGCGCGGCGCCGGGTTCGGTGCGTTCAACCTCGTGTCGATCGTGTTCGGCGCCGCCGCCGCGCCGATCATCGTCGGCGCGTTGGCGGACGTGTTCAACCTCCGCATCGCGTTTCTCCTCGTGTCGCCGCCCGTGTTCCTCGGCGCGTACGTCCTCTACCGGGCGAGAGACCACCTCGACGCCGACGCGGCCAAGATCTTCGAAGCCGTCGTCCGGGCGATGCAGCAGGATCAACAAGGCGCGAGCTCGTAACGCTCCCGGATCAGGGTTCCGCGACTCCGAGAGCAAGCGACGCGCCGATCGGGCCGACGATACGGCGGGCGGCCACGACAGGCGCGTCGGCACGCGCGATGACGACCTGGTCGGAGGCCACGTCGAGGTCGCCGAGGTTGAACTCGGCCTGGCTGCGCGCCGGCACGACGCGCTCGTCCACATTTTCAGGAGTGCCGCCCCCGCCCGAGCCGTACGCGAGCAGCTTTACGGTCGCCCGGCTCGAGCCCGGATTGAAGACGCTGATCGTGGCCACTCCCTCGGGTGAGAGGCGGCCGAGCGCGAACGTCCAGCCCGGCGCGCGCACGGGGCTCGCCAACGACGTCGCGGAACCCGTGCCGGGGTTCGGCGCTCCCCACCACGCCAGCTCTTCGACCACGACCGGCGACGCGCGCGTGGTCCGCACGTCGACTGCGAACGGCCCCGAACCGCCGAGCGACGCGAGGTCGACGACGGCTACCGAATGCCCGCCCACCGGCACGCGCTTGGCGCTCGTCGAGGGCTGCTGCTCGAAGCGGGGTGAGATTTCGACCTCGGTGGCGGCGGGCTCGAAGTTGGCGACGAGCACGGAATGTGACGCGCCATCTTCGGGCACCACGCCCGGCAAGCTCCAGGACGATTCAGGGCGCGGCGCCCCGAGCGACAACGTGAGCCCGCGGCGCGTCTCGTTCTCGGCCGTGAACGCGAGTGACTGCTCGGCGACGATGCGCCCAGTCCGGACGTGCGCGTGTAATGCAACTTGCGCCTGACGTTGCGCGAAGTTGCCGATAGGCACGGTGATCCGGCTGCGGCGCGGGACGGCGATCGACTGGAGATCGGCGGGCGCGACGAAGCCGGCGTCGGTCGCGAGCGTCACATCGACGATCGCGTCGTCGGGAAACGGGTTGAAGAGCGCAGCGTTCTCGTCGGCGCCGCGCTCAGTGGTGCCTCCCGCGAAGTACCAGTCGGTCCCAGACTGACGCGAGCACGCACCGACGGCCACATCGCCGTTCCCGTCGATCTCGTGCTCGACGACCGACCGACCACCGAAGACCTCGACGACGACTCCCGGCCCGATGATCAGACCCGCGTCGCCGGGCTGCTCCGGCGCCTGGAGCACGCTCGACACCGGGACACGCACCTGACCGCCTCGCGGCACCGTCACGCGCCGCGACTCGGAGCCGACCTGTGCCCCGGGCATCACGGTGACGACGGCCCGGGCTGCGGTATCGCCTTCGTTGGCGACGAGGATCGTCTCGTCGGCGCGGCCACCGGGCGCGCCGGTCCCCTCGGCGCAGTACCACGTCGTCGATACGGCGTCGGCGCGGGCGACGGTCGGGACCGCAGCCCCGATCGCGTCGGCGGTGGTCGCCGCCGGCGACGAGCTGGTGCTCCTGACGCCGAACGCGGCCGCCACTGCGATGCAGCCGCCGACGACGATGAGCACGATGAGCCGCCGCCGGTCGCGTCGCCGCGCGGGCGGGCCCGCGCGGCGAGCCGGAGGACGGGGCGGCGTCCCGCGGGGCGCGGTCACCGGTGCGGCCGCCGAATTCGCGGTGGACGGGCGCGCCGCGAGGCGCTGCTGCGCCACCCGACGACGAGGAACGCCAGCACCAGCACCGCTTGGAGCGCGATCATTCCGTAGCGACGGAGCTGACCGCCGTAGTCGATCGAGACCGACCCGCGTGCGGTCGCGTCGAAGCCGTTCGCCCATCCGAACGGTTTCACGTGACGGAGCGTCTTCCCCCCGACCGTCGCGGTCCAGTTGTCGTCGAACGTCTCGCTCCACAACACCAGTCCGGGACCGGTCGGCGCGGATGCGGAGGGCGACCCGCGCACCGCGGTGACATGACCGATGTCGGCGCGCAACGCTGCACCTGTCGGGTTCTTCGAGCCGAGCGGCACGCGATCGACATCGGCGGGGCGCACGGTGCCGGGCGTGGGGATCCACGCGGTGTTCTCGTAGAGCGTGAGCCCGCGCGGCGCCTCGAGGCGGGCGAGGTCGAGCTGACTTGCGAGCGCGCCCGGCAGCCGTGCGGGCAGCTCCCGCGGAGGCGCTCCGGGCCCGGGCCGGCTCGGCATCGCCACGTAGCGGACACCCATCGGCGCGACGAGATGACCGAGACGATCGGTGCGGCCCGCGGCGGCGAGCTCGACGGCGTCGCCGACGAGGCCGTCGGCACGACCGGACGCCGCTCGCCACAGCTCGCGCGCGTCGCCGGAGCCGTTCCGCGTGAGCGAGTAACCGGTCCCGTCGCCGGCGACGAACGGATCCAGCGGCAGCAAGCTCGGCTCGCCCACCCACAGCACCCGGAAGCCGCCGCTGGCCCGCTCCGTCTGGAGGAACCCGAGCGCGGCGGGCCAGTCACCGTCAGGGGCGCTCCAGCGGCCGTCGCCGGCGTCGGCCGTGAAGCCGATCACACCCAGCGCGAAACCGGCGGCGGCGAGCGCCGCCACCACCTGCCGGGCACCCACGCCGCGCCCACGGACGTCTTCTGCGAACACGCTCACGCCCAGCCCGGCCGCCAGCGCCACGCCCAGCGCCGCCAGCGAGAGCGCAGCTTCAGGTGCAGGGACAGAGACGTCGGGCGCGAAGCGAGCCGGCAGCCACACCAGCGCCCAGCCGACGAGCGCCATCATCCAAGCGCGCGTCGCCCACGTGAAGCGTGGCCCGCGACCCACGATCAGCGCGAGCGCGCCGGCCCCCACCAGGCCCCAGGCGGCCCATCCGTTCCCCGCGGGACCGCTGTGAAAGCGCAATACGTCGGCGAGGTCGAGGCGGGGACGGAACGAGAAGCCGAGCGCGGCCGGATCTTCCCCGGCTCCGAGCAGCGCCAGCGACCACGGCACCAGCAGCACGGCCGCGACGACGATGGCGAGGACCGACGCGACCAGCATCCGTACGCCGATGCGGAATCCACCGACGAGCGGCGCCGCGAGCATGATCGCCGCCGCGGCGGCAAGCAGGAGGAGCGGGGCGAGCGGATACCAGGCGGTCGCGAATGCCAGCAGCGCGCCGAGCCCCCAGAGGCCGGTGAGCGCACTTCGGCGCGGCGGCCCCCGCGTTCCCCCGTCGGCGCGTCGGAGCGCCAACGAGATCAGGAATGGTCCTAGCGCGAAGAGCGCGAGCGGCCCCAGCCGGCCGGCAGCGATCGCGTTGCGCGGGACGGGATTGATCGCGTACGCGAGGGCTGCGATGGCGGCGGGAGGCAGCTCCTGTGTGATGCCGCGTGCCAACCGATATGCGCCGTAGGCGCCCACGGGGAACGCGAGGACGACGACGAGGGTGTGGGCGAGGCCGGCCGCCCCGAAGAGCGGCGTCGTGAGACCGGCTATCGCCACGAGCCCCGCCGGCGCTGCGGTCGACGAGCCGAGGCCCGTGTACCGCCAACCCGATGCGTATGTCGACAGCGCGTCGACGATCCCCGGCCATCGCGCGAACGTCCCGACCGCCGGGACGCCGCCGGTGAACAGGTGACGTGAACCGACGATCCAGACGAGGGCCAGCACCGTAGCGAGCGCGATTAGAGGTTGTCGCGTGCGCTCCGTGGCCGCGCTGACGGCGGAGCGGCTCGCGTCGGCGATGGAGCGCACGCGGTCGTCGGACGCGACGTGCTCGGCGACCAATCCACGCATCCACGTACCTCGCGCCCGGAGCTGGCGCAGGTCGCGGTCGTCGATGCGACGACCGGGGCGCGCTTGGCGACGTTCTCGCCGGATCTCACGGAAGTGGCGCAAATTCCACACCCAGGCGCCGAGCGTCGAGCGGACGCGGCCGCGGCGCAACGTGATCGTCAGCAGGAACGCCTCCACGAACGACGCGGCGACGCCTGCCGGTACGACCCAGAGCAAGGTCCTCGCCGACGAGAGCGTGAGCAGCGTACGGATGCGGTTGCGCGCCATGGCGGCGGGACCGGGTGCGGCGCCGTCGCCACGAATTGCTGCCGCCTCGGGTTGCTGCACGCGAGCGTCCGGAGCCACGAGCACGCGCGCGCCCGCCAGCCGGGCGCGCCAGCACAGGTCGATGTCCTCGGCCCCGGGGAAACGCGACGCGTCGAAACCACCGAGCTCGTGGAACAGGTCAGTCCGCACGAGCATGGCGGCGTCCGACACGTAGAAGACGTCCCGGACGGCGTCGTGCTGCGCCTGGTCGAGCTCGCCCGGCTCGATCCCCGTGTGCGGGTTACCGAACCGGTCGATGCTGCGCCCCACGTCCAGCAGCACCTCGGGATCGGCGGCGTCGACGATCTTCGGCCCGACGATGCCGGCGTTCGACCGGAATGCCTCCTCGAGCATGAGGCGCACCACCCCCGGGTCCAGCACGACGTCGTCGTGGCAGATGAGGAGGAAGGTGGCGTTCCGGACCGTGTAGAGCGCCTCGTTGGCCGCCGCCGCGAATCCCGGCTGCGACACCCGGCGGACGAACGCATCCGGCAGGGTGGCGATGATGCGGTCGCTCGGGTCTTCTTCCGACGCCGCGTCGACCACGAGCACCGCCAGGCTCGGATAGTCCTGGCTCCCCAGCGACTGCATGGCCCGCTCGAGCCAAGGTCCCGGGTCCCGGGTGACGACGACGGCGGCGACCGTCGGGATCTCTGTGTGAGGCGTCCGACCGCCCTGGTCGCTCTGTCCCCGCAGTGCCTGCGTGCCGGGCGATTCCCCACTCGCCATGACTGCGCCGGAGCATACAACTGGCCCGCACGCTCGTGACCGTGGTCACGAGTGCTTGCAACTGTTTATCATTTGCCGTATTATCGCAAGCGTCGAGGCCGACGGCGGCGCCTCCGGGATCCCCCGGAGACCGACGGCGCCCAGGCATCGACGAACACCCCCGAGGCCACCGATGGCCATGAAGGAGAGCCAGCACCATGGACTTCGACCCTGGCAAGACAATGAAGGACGCCGCGTACATCACCGTCGGCGTCGGCGTCACCGCGTTCCAGCAGGGGCAGGTCCGCCGGCGTGAGGTGCAGAAGAGGGTGACCGAGCACGCCAAAGAGACCAGCACCTATCTCGCCACCCGCGCCCAGGACGGCCGGGTGAAGCTCGAGACCTTCGCCAACGACGTCCGCACCAAGGCGGGCGCAGCCCGCGACGACGTCGCCGGGCGAGTCGAGCCGCTCGTGGGCGACCTGGGCCAGCGAGTCCAGCCGATTGTCGAGCAGCTCCAGTTGGTTCCCGCCCAGGTGAAGCAGGCCGCCGAAGCCGGCGTCACCCGGGCCAAGGAGCTCGTGAACCGCGCCGCCTGACAGCAAGCCACGTCCCCCCGCGAGACGGTCCCCTTCGGGGGACCGTCTCGCGCGAGACGGTCGACAACACCTCCCCCTTCCGGGGGACCGTCTCGCGCGAGACGGTCGACAACACCTCCCCCTTCCGGGGGACCGTCTCGCGCGCACGGACCAGTACATTCGCAGGCGTGCTGGCGGCGCTGGCAGGTGGCGTGGGGGCCGCCCGGTTCCTTCGGGGGCTGGTGCAGGTCGTCCCACCCGACGACATCACCGTGGTCGTGAACACGGGTGACGACGACTGGTTCCACGGGCTGCTCGTCTGCCCCGATCTCGACACGGTGACGTACACGCTGGCCGGCGCCGAGAATCCGGACACCGGGTGGGGGCTTGCCGGAGAGACGTTCGCGGCGATCGGCGCGCTCGAGCGCTACGCCCTGCCCACGTGGTTCCGGCTCGGCGACCGCGACCTCGCCACGCATCTGTACCGGAGCGACCGCATGCGGGCCGGCGCTCCGTTGTCGGCCGTCGCGGCCGAGATCGCCACGGCGTGGGACGTGCAATCCCGCCTCCTCCCGATGAGCGACGACCCCGTGTCCACCCGCATCGACGTGCGGACCGGCGACGGCGCGGTGGTGGAGCTCCACATGCAGGAATGGTTCGTGCGCGAACGAGCCGCGCCGTCGGTCGCCGCCGTGCGTTTCGACGGCGTGGACCGCGCCGCCGCCGCCCCCGGCGTGCTCGAAGTGCTGGAGCACGCGGACACGATCATCGTGTGCCCGAGCAACCCGGTCATCTCGATCGGGCCGATCCTCGCCGTCCCCGGCATGCGTGACGCGCTGCGGCGGCGGCGCGACCGCGTCGTCGGCGTCAGCCCGATCGTCGCCGGCGCGCCCGTGAAGGGCCCCGCCGACCGCCTCATGGGCCCGCTCGGCATGGAGGTGTCGTGCGTCGGCGTCGCGCGCGCGTACCGAGACTTCTGCTCGGCACTGGTCATCGACGCAGGCGACACGGCCCGTGCGCCCGAGGTCGAGGCGCTCGGAGTCCACGCCGTAGTCACCGACACCCTCATGCGCGACGCGCGTGTCGCTGCCGCCCTGGCGCGCAACACGCTCGACGCCGTCGCCTGAATGCGACCGCTGACGGTTTTCCCGATCGAGGGCGTGCCCGAGGTCCGACCGGGCGACGTCCTCGCGGAGATCCTGGTCGCGGCGGCCCGCGCGCAGGACACGCCGTTCGAAGCGGGCGACTGCGTCGTTGTCACGCAAAAGGTCGTGTCGAAGGCGGAAGGACGCGTCGTGCCGCTCGACGTTTCCGACCCCGGAGCGCGGCGCGCCCTGATCGAATCCGAGTCGGCCCGCGTGCTGCGGCGCCGGGACGAGCTCATCATCAGCGAGACTTCCCACGGGTTCGTATGCGCCAACGCCGGGATCGACATGTCGAACATCCCGGACGGGCACGCCGCGTTGCTTCCGATCGACCCCGACCGGTCGGCCCGGCGCATCCGGGACGGCATCCGAGCGCACGCCGGCGTCGACGTGGCCGTGATCGTGTCCGACACGTTCGGACGGGCGTGGCGTGTCGGCCTCACCGACGTCGCCATCGGTGTGGCCGGGCTCGCCGCCGTGGTCGACCTGCGCGGCCAGTCCGACGCCCACGGCCGCGAGCTCCAGGTCACCGAGATCGCCCTCGGCGACGAGATCGCCGGCGCCGCCGAGCTCGTCAAGGGGAAGGCCGCGCAGGTGCCGGCGGCGGTCGTCCGAGGACTCGACTCGGGGTGGTTCCGCGAGGGGTCGGCGCGCGAGCTCGTCCGCCCGCCGGCGGAGGATCTGTTCCGCTGATGGCGGGCGGCGTTCCCGCGTTCATCGAGGCACGGCGTTCGATCCGCGCGTTCCTGTCCGATCCCATCCCCCGCGAAGAGCTCGACCGGCTCGTCGAGGCCGCCTGCCTGGCGCCCGCCCCGCACCATTCGCGGCCCTGGCGCTGGGTCGTCGTCGACGCGCCCGACCGTAAAGAAGCCCTGGCGCGCGGTATGGGCGAGCGGTGGCGACGCGACCTCGGCGACGACGGCGTCGCACCGGCACGCGTTGACGAGCTCGTCGCCGCCTCGCACGCCAAGTTGACCGGCGCGCCCGCCCTCGTGCTCGGGTGCCTCACGTGGGAGGGCCTCGATCGCTATCCGGACGAGCCCCGGCAGCTCGCCGAGTGGGGCATGGCGCTCTTGTCCCTCGGCGCCGCAGTCGAGAATCTCATGCTGGCGGCGACCGCCGCCGCCCTCGCGTCGTGCTGGGTCGCGGCGCCGATCTTCTGTCCGGTGGAGGCACGAGACGCGCTGTCACTCCCGCGGGATTGGTTACCGCACGCGCTCGTCCTCGTCGGCCGCCGCGATCCCACGTACGAGGTCCGGCCACGCCCCGCCGTTCCTCTCGACGAGCTCCGCGCCTTCGGCTGACCGGCTCGGCGCCGCTATCGCCGCGATCCGACGGGCACGGTGCGGAACCAATCGATCGTGCGCCGCAGCCCGTCTTGGAGGTCCGTCCACGGCTTCCAGCCGAGATGGTTCCCTGCGCGCGCGGGATCGAGCGCCGAGCGCTGCAGCTCGCCGGGGCGCGCCATCGCGTACCGAGCCGGTTCGTCGAAGGCAACCAGCCGCGCCATCGTGTCGAACAGATCCTGCACGGCGGTCTCGACGCCGGTCCCGATGTTCAGGATGAGCCCGTCGCCGCGGTTCGCGGCGCGCACGAAGGCGTCGACGACGTCGTCGACGTAGACGAAGTCGCGCGTCTGCTCGCCGTCGCCGAAGATCGTCGGCCGCATCGGCTCGAGCAACTGCCCGGCAAAGATCGCGATCACCCCCGCCTCGCCGTGCGGGTCCTGGCGCGGGCCGTACACATTCGCCAACGCGAGCACCGTGTACTCGATGCCATGGGCCGAGCGGTAGTAGTGCAGGTAGTCCCCCACCGCCTTCTTCGACACGCCGTACGGCGACACCGGCGCCTGGCGGTGGTCCTCACCGACCGGCACCTCGTCGGGCACGCCGTAGAGCGTCCCCCCGGAGCCGGCGAACACGATCTTGCCGGTCCCGGCCTCCACCGCGCCCTCGAAGACGTTGAGCGAGCCTTGGATGTTGATCTCGGCATCGAGGGCCGGCCGCGCCACCGACTCGCGCACGGAGGCTTGCGCCGCCAGGTGGAAGATCGTGTCGGGCTTGCGACGGATGATGAGGTCGCTGACGTCCGCGCGGCGGATATCCAGGCGATGGAACGTGAAGCGGTGGTTGCGTCCAGCCCGCGCCTCGGTCAGGTTCGCGAGCGTGCCGGTCGAGAGATCGTCCACGGCGTCGACGTCCCAGCCCTCGGCGAGCAGGCGGTCCACGAGCGTGGAGCCGATGAAGCCGGCCCCGCCGGTGACGAGCGCTCTCACCGGGTCGTCGGGACCTGCACCGGCACCCGGGCGCCAGAGAGCCTCGATCCCGCCGCGACGACGGCAGAGGCCCCGATGATCGTTCCGTCGGCGGCGACGGCCCCGTCTTCGAGCATCGCCTCCGAGCCGATCACCGCGTCGAGGGCCGACGCGTCGCGAGCGACGCACGCGCCCTCGAGCATGACCGACCGCACCACCCTCCCGCCCTTGTCGACCGAGCATCCCGCGCCGAGCACGGCCCGGCTCACGTGCGCCCCCGAAGCGATGCTGACGTCGGGGCCGAGCAGCACCGGCGACTCGACGAGCGCGTCGGACGCGATCGAAGCGCTTCCCTGCGTCCAGACGCCGGGTGACCTCTCGACCGCGCCCGGCGCCGGCACCGCGCCGAGCGCGCCCGTGAGCACGTCGGCGTGCGCTTCGAGGTACTTCGCCGGCGTCCCGATATCGATCCAGTAGGCGGAGCTCTGCAACGCGAACAGGCGCCCGTGGCGGTCGAGCATGCGCGGAAACGTCTCGCGTTCGATCGAAACGGTCAAGCGCGGTGGGATGCGATCGAGCACCGACGGCTCGAGCACGTAGGTACCCGCGTTGATCCAGTGGCTGGGCACGCGACCGGGCGGCGGCTTCTCGACGAACGCCATCACCTCGCCGTCGGCGCGTGTCGGCACGACACCGAACGCCGACGGGTCGTCGACGCGACAGAGGTGGATGGTCGCTTCGGCGCCCTGCGCGTCGTGGAATCCCACCATCTCGGTGAGGTCGATCGTCGTGAGCACGTCGCCGTTGCACACGACGAATCGGTCGTCGATGCCCGCGACCTCGGCCGCGTAGCGGATCCCGCCCGCGGTGCCGAGCGGCTCGTCTTCCACGGCGTACCGAAGGCTGAGGTTGCCGAAGCGGTCGTTCGGGAACCGCGCCGCGAACGCGTCGGGCAGGTACCCGAGCGAGAGCACCACCTCGTTGATGCCGTGACGGTCGAGCCAGGTCAGCTGGCGCTCGAGGAACGGCTGGTTGGCGATCGGCAGAAGCGGCTTCGGCGTCGTGTAGGTGAGGGGACGGAGCCGGGTGCCCTCGCCGCCCACGAGGACGATGGCTCTCACGAGGACGGTGGTGCCGAAGCTGAGGACGGTGGTGCCGAAGGAGTCGTGCTGTACGGCGTCTCGTCGCTCGGGACGTTCTTCGAGTTGGGCGGTGGACCCACCGCGGGGTCAGCCGACAGGGAGCCGAGGGTGGTCCCGGCGGGATCGAAGAGCAGGGAGATCTGGTCCTTGTCCTTGGGTTGGTAGTCGGCGGGGTTGCCCGACTGCTTCTTCCCGTTCAAATACCAGCTGACGGTGCCCTTCTTCTTCGCGCCGTCGGGCTGCGTGCACTGGTCGCCGTTCTTCACGTTCACCGGCTTGCCGTCGGCGCCTGCCCAGAGGTCGAGCGAGCTCGAGCTCGCTGACCAGCCCCCGTAGGTGAGGAAGCGCCCGACGGTAGCGTGGCTCCCGCTCTCGGAGGAGTTGAACGGGTGGATGTGGATCAGACCGTCGGCGTGCGAGTGGATGCCGACTCGGATCTGGGGATTGCCGGCTTCGGTCTCGAACTGCGGCGCCGGCGGGAGCCACGCGCCGCAGACGTTCACGTCGAAAGAGGCGTGCCAGTGGTCGCCGGCTTGCCCGGTCGTCGGGTCGCCGGCACGGGGTGCGGCGCTCGCTTCATCCCGCCGTCCGGCGACCGTCCAGACGAGCAACGCGATACCGATGACGGCGACGAGCGCGATACCCATGTTCCAGCCGAACGACCCCCCGCGGCGCTTGGGCTTACGGTAACGAGCCCGGGCCTGCGCCCGGGCGTAGCGGTTGCGGGACTTCGGCATGACATGCCCGAGATTACCCGGTCACCTGTGGCGGCTTTGGTCGCCGCCGCAGGGCGTGATCGGCCATGGCGAGCGCGGCCCGCACGGCGAGGAAGACCGCCGCGAGCGGCAGCGCGAGCCGTCGCACGCCGCGCCAGCGCTTCGACGCGAAGCGGTACAGCGACCGGTGATGCTCGGCGATCATGCGGTACGGGTGCTTCGCCGTCGTGGCGCCCTGCACGTGCGTGACGACGCCGCCCGGCTCGTACCCGACACGCCAGCCCCGCCGGCGGAGCTGCCAGCAAAGGTCGACGTCCTCGACGTACATGAAGTACCGCTCGTCCCATCCGCCGAGCGTGTCGAGCGCGTCACGCCGCAGCCAGACCGCGGCCCCCGATACCCAGTCGACGTCGCGTGGGCGGCTCGGGTCTGCGTCGAGCTGCCGGTACCGGCGAGTGAACGGATTGGTCCGCCAGACGAACCCGAGGAGCCCGTGGCCGACTGCGTCCCACACCCGCGGGTCGGAGCGCGCCGACGGATAGATGGTTCCGTCGGTG
This sequence comes from Actinomycetota bacterium, assembly GCA_046724435.1. Lineage (GTDB taxonomy): Bacteria > Actinomycetota > Acidimicrobiia > IMCC26256 > JACDBD01 > JALZAA01. Next base: position 16,671 of record JBKOWN010000037.1, on the reverse strand, counting down.
TTCCGGATCAGAGGGCCGACGGCGCCGAGGTCCGCCTCCGTCGCCAGCCGCCGTACCAACGCGCCGGCGGCCCCTTCCTCGACTTCGAGATCGGGGTTGCACACGGCGACGACCGGGGCATGGGTGGCGGCGATCCCGAGGTTGGCGGCGCGCGCGTAGCCCAGGTTCGCGCCCGGGTGCAGCACCGTGACCGCCGGCATCGAGCGCGCGACCGCCGCCGCCGAGCCGTCCGACGACCCGTTGTCCACCACCACGACGTCGGGTGGGCGGCCTGCGCTCTCGTCGGCGAGGAGTGACCGGACGCATTCGCTCAGTGCCGAGCCTGCTTCGTAGTTGATGACGACCGCGGCCCATTCGGGCGCGGTCTCACTCGCCGGCACTAGTCGACGAACCGGTACTTCACGAGCGTCCACAGGGCGGTGATGCCGTCTTGCCAGGTGATCTTCTTTCCTTCGCTCAGCTCGCGACCCGTGTACGAGATGGGAACCTCGTAGATGCGAATGCGGCGGCGGAGCACCTTGGCAGTGAACTCGGGCTCGAAGTCGAACCGGTCTGCCTGCAGTCGTATGCCGTCGAGCACACGGCGGTCGAAGAGCTTGTAGCACGTCTCGATGTCGGAAAGCGTGCTGTTGTAGAGCACGTTGGTGACGAGCGACAGGAACCGGTTTCCCACCCAGTGCATGAACAGCATGTTGCGACGTTCGCCGGTGAAGCGCGAGCCGTAGACGACGCGCGCGCGGCCTTTCAGCACGGGCGCGAGCAGCCGTGGCCAGTCCTCGGGGTCGTACTCGAGATCGGCGTCCTGAACGATGACGAGCTCGCCCGTCGCGCTCTCGAGACCGGTACGGATCGCGGCCCCCTTGCCTCGATTCTGAGGATGCGCGATCACGCGGACGGTGCTGTCACGGAGCTGCGTCAGGACGGCACCGGTCCCGTCGTCGCTGCCGTCGTCGACGACGACGATCTCGCGTTCGACGGGCAGCTCCACCGACCGCATCCGGCGCACGATCTCGGCGACGGTGCTGCGCTCGTTGAAGACGGGGACGATGACCGACAGCTTGCGGTACCGGGGGCCCGCGGTCTCTTCGCTAATGCCGTCCTCGCTCACGCTCTCTCCCGAACCACTCGTAGGTGCGGGCGAGACCTTCGCGGAGGTCGACCTCGGGGCGCCAGCCGAGAACCTCGGTCGCAAGGGTGATGTCGGGCCGGCGCCGGACGGGATCGTCGACGGGCAGCGGCTCGAACACGATCTCGGAGCGCGATGCCGTGACCTCCAGCACGGTGTGGGCGAGCTCGAGCACGGTGAACTCGTCGGAATTGCCGATGTTCATGGGGCCGGTCCAGTCGGAATCGAGGAGGGCCAGGATGCCGCGCACCTCGTCGTCGACGTAGCAGTACGACCGAGTCTGCGACCCGTCGCCGTACACGGTCAGGGGCTCGCCGTCCAGGGCCTGGACGAGGAAGTTCGAGACGACACGTCCGTCACCCGGCCGGAGGCATGGGCCGAAGGTGTTGAAGATGCGCACGATCTTGACGTCGAGGTCGTGCGTCCGGTGATACGCCATGGCCATCGCCTCGGCGAAACGCTTCGCCTCGTCGTACACGCCACGTGGACCGACCGGGTTGACGTGACCCCAGTACCGCTCGTGCTGCGGATGGACCTGCGGATCGCCGTAGATCTCGCTCGTGGAGGCAAGGAGGTACCGGGCGCCGGTGGCTTTCGCGAGGCCGAGGGTGTTGTGGGTGCCGAGCGAGCCGACCTTGAGCGTCTTGATCGGGTACTCGAGGTAGTCGCGCGGGCTGGCGGGGCTGGCGAAGTGCAGGACGGCGTCCACACGACCGTCGACCGCGAAGAACTCCGTGACGTCGTGCTCCTTGAACTGGAACTCGGCCGCGTCGAGGAGATCCTCGACGTTCTCGATCCGGCCCGTGAGCAGGCTGTCGACCGCGAGGACCTCCCAGCCACGACGGACGAGCGCTCGGCAGAGGTGCGAGCCGAGGAAGCCGGCGCCCCCGGTGACGACGGCGCGAGACATCAGCGGCCGAGGCCCTCGTAGGCGAAACCCCGTTTCCGCATGGCCGCGGGATCAAGAAGGTTGCGCGCGTCGACGATGCGGCGGGCGCGCATCAGCTCACCGACGCGATCGAAGTCGAGCCAGCGAAACTCGTCCCACTCCGTGAGAACGACGACGACGTCGGCGTCAGTGCAGGCCTCGTACGGATCGGCTGCGATGTCGAGGTCCGGCACCCAGTTGCTCGCCCGCTCGCCCGAGATCGGGTCGTAAGCGCGGACCTCGGCGCCCTCGGCGAGCAGCGTCGAGGCCACGCCCAGGGCGGGCGAGTCGCGGAGGTCGTCGGTGTTGGCCTTGAACGTGAGGCCCCACAGCGCGACGCGCGCCCCGCTCGGGCCGGCGGGCACGGCAGCCCGGATCTTGTCGACGATCCGTCCGTGCTGGAGCGTGTTCACCTCGGTGACGGCCGCCAGCAGGCGGAACTCGTAGCCCGCCTCCCCCGAGGTATGGAGCAAAGCGGCGACGTCCTTCGGCAGGCACGAACCGCCGAACCCTGGCCCCGGGTGCAGGAACTCGAAGCCGATGCGCGGGTCGTAGCCGATGCCGAGGGCGACCTCGCGCACATCGGCGCTCACCGCCTCGCACAGGTTGGCGACCTCATTGATGAACGACACCTTCGTAGCGAGGAACGCGTTTGACGCGTACTTGATCAGCTCGGCCGACGCGGCGTCGGTTACCAGGATCGGCGCCCGCAGGCTTCGATACAGCTCCGACACGCGCACGGCGACAGCGGTGTCCTGGCAGCCGATGACGACGCGATTGGGCTCGAGGAAGTCGCGCACGGCCGTCCCCTCGCGCAGGAACTCGGGGTTCGACGCGACCCCGACGGAGCCGGTAGGGACGCCTGCTTCGCCGAGCAGTCGCTCGACGAGCGCGGCAGTGCCGACCGGAACCGTCGACTTGTTGATGATCACCGACCCCGGGCGCAGTACCGGCGCGATCTCGCGCACGGCGTTCTCGAGGATGGAGAGGTCCGCCGCGCCCTGATCGTTCGGTGGCGTCTGGACGCACAGGAAGACGAACTCCGCGCTGCGGACGGCAGCGGGGGCACCGACCAAGAACGTAAGCCGGCGGGCAGCGAGACCCTCGGCGACGAGCGCCGGGAGACCCTCTTCCAGGACCGGCACCTCGCCCTTGCTCAGGCGCGCGACCTTCTCGCGGTCCACCTCGCCGCACACGACGTCGTGGCCGAGCCGCGCGAAGCACGCTGCCGTCGTCAGCCCGACGTACCCGCCGCCGACGACCGCGATCGCGCTCATGAGCGGCACGCCCCGGTCAGCATTGCGTCGGGTCGGGCGGCGGGGCCGGTGCCTTGCCCTTTTGTCCCGCCGCCGCGCTCGGTGCTGGCGCAGCCGGTGCCGACGGCGCGGGCGCGGCCGTGGTCTCTGGTGCCGCTGCGTTGGGTGGTGGCGTCACCGCCTTGAAGTCCTGCCCGAGGACGAGGGAGACGTCCGCCTGCACGACCGACTTGTCCTCGACGAGCTTGCCGACTCCCCCGAGATAGCTCTGCACGACGTTCGCCTTGTCCTTCGACCCGGGGCGGTAGCGCACTTCCGTGACATTGACTCCGGGCTGGTTGCCGACGCCGACGTTCACGAATCCCTGCCCCCGCAGCTCGGTCGCCGCGTTCGTGGCAAGGCCGTTCTGACCTGACCCGTTGAACACTCGCACGCGGATCGCAGATGGCTTTGGCGCGTTGTGCGGAGTCGACGCCGGGCCGAAGTTGCGCAGACGAGCCAGCACGGCGTCGGCGTCGGGCTGCTTCACCTGGAGCGTTGCGCCGTTACGTTGCGACATCGGACCCGCGCCGGTGGGCAACGTGACCATCTGGAGGCTCGTCGGGTCGTTCGGGTCGACCTTGCGGAACGACGCTATGAGCTTGTTGATGTCGCTGCGGTTGAGCGACGCGTCTGCCTTGAGCTTCGGGATGGTCTTGTCCGCGATCTCGTTCGCGGTCAGCGGGCTCTTGACGGACTGCCGGAAGGCCTCGGCGGCGAGGCGACGCATGAACGCCTGCTGTCTCTCGATGCGGTGGAGGTCGGGCGCATCCTGCCCGACCGGCTGCCACTTCCCGTCGATCAGCTCCTGCATGTCGCGGGAACGCACGTAGCCGAGGGCGTTGGCGCCGTCGAGGAAATAACACCCGGGCCTGAAGCCGAACGGTGCAAATTCAAAGCCGCTCTTCTCGTCCCGGCCAGGTGCTTCGAGGTACACGGAGACGCCACCCATCGCGTCGACGATCCCCTTGAAGCTGGCGAAGTCGACCTCCATGTAGTGGTGGATCGGGATGTCGAAGTTCTGTTTGAGCGTGTCGACGACGAGCTGTGGACCCTGGTTGAACGCGGCATTGATCTTCGATTGACCGATTCCGGGAATGTTGACGACGAGGTCCCGAGGAAACGAGACGAGGAATCCGGTCTTCGCGCGCGGATCGATGTGCGCAACCATCAGGGTGTCCGAGCGCTGACCACCCTCCTTCCCCGCGTCGCCATACGCCTCCTGGTCTTCGGGCGTCACGGCGAACGCGCGGGTGTCCGACCCGATCAGCAGGAAGTTCGCGGGCTCTCCCGGATCGGTGTTCTGCGCCGTCTTGAGGTCGACACGCGGGATCGAATCGATCTTGTTGTCGATGAACAAGTTCACCCCCACCACGCCGCCCAAGACGAGCGGGAAGGACACCGCCAGCGCCACTGCGAAGCGTCCAAGCAGGACGCGGGGGAACGAGCGTGTCATCGAAGGCGACATGCTACTGGTGACGGCGCCGATTCCTTGGTCGAACGAAAGACCAGAGCGACCGCACGGAGCGCCGCTACCCTGCGCGCGTGACCCCCGCAGGGGCGCAGACGACCACCGGCGCCTCGTCGACTGCCGCCGCGTTGCTCTCCGCCCTCCCCGCAACCGTCGACGCCGCCGTCGTACGGGACGGCACCCGATACGTCGTCGCCGTCGCGCCCGATGCGCTGCGCGTGGCGTCAGGATCGGACGCGCTGGAAGCGCTCGACCGCCTCCCGCCCGGATGGTGGGCGGGGTTCCTGGCCTACGAGCTCGGCGGCGCGGTCGAGCGGGTATCGCCACGCCGAGCCGGCGAGGGCGACCGCGACGAAAGCGGAACACTGACGCGACCTGACCTCGTCCTGGCGCGCTTCCCGGCTCGCGTCGAGCTCGACCCGGCTACGGGACGGCGGGAGCTGCACGGGCACGGCGAGGCGCGCGGCCTGTTGGCGAACGCGCTTGAAAGGGCGCGCGACGGCGCCTGCGCGCCCGCCTCGCCCACGCTCGCGCGCTGGCACACGAGTCTCGATCGCGTCGCGTTCGAGCAACGCGTAGCGACGATCCTCGAGCACATCGGCGCCGGCGACTGCTACCAGGTCAACCTCACGCGTCGTCTGACATGCGAGCAAGCCGTCGATCCGGTGCGGCTGTTCGCATCGCTCGGTCGGTGCAACCCGTCGCCGCACGACGCGTTCCTTCGCTTCGGCGGCACGAGTGGCATGCCGCCGATGGCCGTCGTTTCGGCGTCGCCGGAGCGCTTCCTCTCCTGGCGAGGACGGGATGTCGAGACCCGGCCGATCAAGGGAACGGCCACGGACCCGATGACGCTGGCGGCGAGCGCGAAGGACCGCGCCGAGAACGTGATGATCGTCGACCTCGCCCGCAACGACTTGGGTCGCGTGTGCGAACCGGGCTCAGTCACGGTGCCCGCCCTGTGCGAGCTCGAGCCCCATCCCGGTCTGCACCATCTCGTGAGCACCGTGCACGGACGGCGGCGCGCCGGCGCCGGGGTCGGCGCCCTGGTACAGGCGACGTTCCCACCGGCGTCGGTGACGGGGGCACCGAAGCCGCGCGTGATGCAGATTATCGAGAATCTCGAGCCGGTGGCGCGGGGCGTCTATTGCGGGGCGGTGGGCTGGATCGACACCGAGAGCGACGCCGGCGACCTCAACGTCGCCATCCGCACCTTCACGGTCGCGGACGGATCCACGCGCTTGGGTGTCGGCGCCGGGATCGTCGCCGACTCGGAGCCGGCGGCCGAGTGGGCCGAGACCGAGCTGAAAGCGGCGCGGCTGCTCGCCGCCGCCGGCGCCGACCGCGCCGAAGTCCGCGACGCGGCGCTGGCAGGAGCACACCGATGAACGGCTCGGTCCTGTGGCTCGACGGTCGGCTGGTGCCCGCCGACGAAGCGGTCGTGTCGCCGTTCGACCACGGGCTGCTCGTCGGTGACGGCGTGTTCGAGACCCTGCGCGTGTACGGCGGCGTCCCCTTCGCTTGGACGCGTCACCACCAGCGGCTGGTGCGGTCGGCGGCCGGGCTGGGGCTGACTGCGCCGGGGTCGCAGGAGCTGCGGGCGGCGGTCGACGACGTGCTCGCGGCGAACGGCATGACCGACGGGCGGGTGCGGCTCACGATCACCGGTGGACCGTCGCCGCTCGGGTCCGAACGCGGCGACGGGCCGCCAAGCGTGATCGTCCTCAGCGCGCCGGCGACGTCGTGGCCGCGGACCGTCGACGTCGTGATCGTTCCCTGGAGCCGCAACGAGCGCGGCGCGGTCTCAGGCCTCAAGACCACCTCGTACGCGGAGAACGTGCGCGCGCTCGGGTACGCGCGTGAGCACAGCGCGGGTGAGGCGATCTTCCTCAACACGCGAGGCGAGCTTTGCGAGGCGACCGGGTCGAACGTCTTCGTGATCCGGGACGGTGTCGTGCTCACGCCGCCCGCCGAGGCCGGATGCCTGCTCGGCGTCACCCGCGCCCTGGTGCTCGAGCTGTGTGCTGATCAGGGCATCCCCGCCGAGGAGGCCGCGCTCGGTCCGGCGGCGTTGCGCGACGCCGACGAGGCGTTCCTCACGTCCTCTACGCGAGAGGTGCAGCCGATCAGGCGGGTGGACGGGCGCGCGTTGGCTGCCGCGCCGGGACCGACGAGCGACAAGCTCGCCGCTCTGCTCTCCGAGCTCATCGAGCGCGCTCCGGATCCCTGATCGCCGCCGGCGCTACGCGTCACGAAGGTGGATGACGTCGCCGACGTGCACCTCGACGACCTCGCCGCGGTCGTCTTCCACTTCGAGCTGACCGGCGGCGCCGATCCCGACGGCGCGGCCGACGACGTCGCCGGGCGGCCGTTCGACGCGGACGCGGCGGCCTACCGTCGCCAGCCGAGCGCGGTACTCGTCGACGACGCCGTCGAGGTCGGCGTAGCGGCAGTCGAGCTCGACCAGGAAGGCGGCAAGCAGCTCGCGCCGATCGACGGTGTGACCCGCTTCGAGATTGCAGGCCGTCGCCCTCTCGGCGAGCTCGGACGGGAACGCTCGCCACTCGACGTTGACGCCCGCGCCGACGACGACGGCGTCGGAGTCGCGCTCGGCGAGGATCCCGGCAAGCTTGCGATCGCCCACGACGAGGTCGTTCGGCCACTTGAGCCCGGGCGCGAAGCCGGCGACGCGCGCGATGGCGTCGGCCATGGCGACACCGCAGGCCATCGAGACGAGTGGAGTGTTCTCGGGCGCGAGCGCAGGCCGCAGCAAGACGGACACGAGGAGAGACGCCCCCGGCGGCGCCACCCATTCACGGCCTCGCCGGGCGCGCCCGGCCGTCTGGAACTCGGCGACGGCAACCAGGCCCTCGGGCGCACCCCGCCGCGCCTCGTCGAGCAGGTAGCGGTTCGTCGAATCGAGGGAGTCGAACCAGCGAACCTCGTGCGTGGGTTCGATCGGCTCGCCCTCGGGCATCGCCCGTAGGATACGGCCACCATCGAGGCGCTCCAGGAGCCGTCCGTGCCGACCCCGCCGTTCACCAAGGTGCTCGTCGCCAACCGAGGCGAGATCGCGATCCGCGTGATGCGCACGTGCCGCGAGCTCGGCGTCGCGACCGTCGCTGTCTACTCGGAGCTCGACCGTGACGCCGCCCACGTGCGCTACGCCGACGAGGCGTACGCCCTCGGTGGTCAGAGCGCGGCGGAGAGTTACCTGAACACCGACGCGATCATCGACGTGATCACGCGCAGCGGCGCCGAAGCCGTGCATCCGGGGTACGGGTTCTTCGCCGAGAACGCAGACTTCGCCCGCGCCATCACCGATCGTGACGTCACGTGGATCGGGCCGCCTCCGGATGCCATCGAGATCATGGGCGACAAGATCTCGGCCCGCACGGCCGCCGCCTCGGCCGGCGTCGAGGCGGTGCCCGGGACGCTCGAGCCGATCACGAGCGCGGACCAGGTCGTCGCGTTCGGCGAGCAGCACGGCTGGCCGGTCGCGATCAAGGCCGCGTTCGGTGGCGGCGGGCGGGGCATGAAAGTCGTCGAAGGCCCCGACGAGGCTCAGTCGGCGCTCGACTCGGCGGCACGCGAGAGCCAGGCGTACTTCGGCCGGCCCGAGACGTACCTCGAGCGCTACCTCACCTGGCCGCGCCACATCGAGATCCAGGTGTTCGCCGACGCGCACGGGAACACGGTGTGGCTGGGCGAGCGGGACTGCTCGACGCAACGCCGCCACCAGAAGCTCATCGAGGAGACGCCCGCGCCTGGGCTCGCCGGCGACGTGCGCGCCGCCATGGGCGACGCCGCGGTCAAAGTCGCCAAGGCGTGCGGCTACGTGAACGCCGGTACCGTCGAGTGCCTGTATCAGGACGGAGACTTCTGGTTCCTCGAGATGAACACGCGGCTCCAGGTCGAGCACTGCGTCACCGAGATGGTCACGTCGCTCGACCTCGTCGCCGAGCAGCTTCGGGTCGCGGCAGGCGAGCCGCTCTCGTTCACACAGCAGTCGGTCGAGCGCCGCGGCCACGCCATCGAGTGCCGCATCAACGCCGAGGACCCGGCCAAGAAGTTCCTGCCGTCGCCGGGCACCATCACTCGACTGCGCGTCCCCAGCGGTCCGGGCGTGCGCTGGGACGGCGGCTACGACGAGGGCGACACGATCTCGCAGTTCTACGACAACCTGGTCGGCAAGCTCGTGGTGTGGGCGACCGACCGCGAGGCGGCCCGGCGCCGAATGCTCCGGGCACTGCGGGAGCTCGAGGTCGGTGGGGTGCGCACGACCGTGCCTGCCGACCTCGCCCTGCTCGACCACCCCGACTTCATCGCCGGCACCCACTCGACGCGTTGGGTCGAGGAGGAGGTCGACCCCGCGTTGCTCGCAGGCGCCGCGCCCGCTCCGGTCGCGCAGGGCGCGGAGGCCGACGTCGACGGGGTCCAGCTCGAAGAGCGCACGATTCCCGTCGAGGTCGACGGCAAGCGGTTCTCGGTCCGGGTGTGGCTGCCGGAGACCCCGGCGGCCGGCGACGTCGCTGCGCGCGGCCGGCCAGGGGGCGGCAAGGTCAGCAAGCCCCGCATAGCGGCGGGCGGAGGCGCCGGCGGCGACGGCACGGTCAGCGCGCCGATGCAGGGCACGATCGTGAAGGTGCTCGTCGCAGAAGGCGACGCTGTCGAGCCCGGCCAGGCACTGCTCGTGCTCGAGGCGATGAAGATGGAGAACCACATCAACGCCGAGGGGGGCGGCACCGTGAAGGAGGTCCGCGTCGCGGCCGGCGACACGGTGGGCACCGGCGACGTGCTGATCGTCATCGAGTAACCCGCGGACGATGCGCGCGCCCCTCTTCCATGTGGACGCGTTCGCGTCCGGCCCCTTCACCGGCAACCCGGCTGCGGTGTGCCTGCTCGAGACGCCCGCGGATCCGGCGTGGATGCAGGCCGTCGCCGCCGAGATGAACCTGTCCGAGACCGCGTTCGTCCGGCCGGTGGCTGACCGCGATCCGGGGCACTTCGAGCTGCGCTGGTTCACGCCCACCGTCGAGGTCGACCTGTGCGGCCACGCGACCCTGGCCAGCGCGCACGTCCTGTGGGAGACGAATCCCGACGTCGACGGGGGACCGACGAAGTTCGAGACGCGCAGCGGCACGCTGACCGCGACGCGACGGGGTGATGGCGTCGAGCTCGACTTCCCCGGCGATCCTGTCACCACCGCCGACCCCGATCCCGGTCTCATCGACGCGCTCGGCGTCGACGCCGTAGAGGTGTCGAAGGGCCGCATCGGTTGGGTCCTGGAGCTGACGGACGTCGGCGCCGTGCGCGTCGTCAGCCCCGATTTCGCACGGCTGGCGACTTTCGACATCGCGGTCGTCACGGCCCGGTCGGACGATCTTGCGTACGACTTCGTCTCGCGCTGCTTCGGCCCGAAGTTCGGCATCGACGAGGACCCGGTGACCGGCTCGGCGCACTGCGCGCTCGGCCCCTACTGGGCGGAACGGCTCGGGACGACCGAGCTGACCGGCTACCAGGCGTCGGCCCGCGGCGGCGTCGTCCGGGTACGCGTCGACGGTGACCGCACGGCGCTCGGGGGCCGCGCGGTCACCGTCAGCCGCGGGGAGCTCGTGACGTAGCGAGCGCGTTGGTCGATCGCCTACTTGACCGTGGCCCGGCGGAAGACGGTCACGGCGACGACCGTGAACAAGATGGCGTACACCGCGACCACGGCCAGGCTCAAGAACGCCATGGCGGTCGGGCTGCTCATGCCCCAGATGTCGTGCAAGCCGACGCCACGCTCGTCGACCAAGCCGTAGCGCATGATCGCGAGTGCGTGCGTCAGGGGCAGGACCTTGGCGAACGCCGCCAGCGCGGCAGGCATCGCACCGATCGGGAAGAGCGAACCGGCGAAGAACCACGGCACGATCGCCACCGCGGGCAAGGCGCCGACGTACTCCTCCTGCGACGGGATGCGGTTGGCGAGCGTCTCGGCCACGCCGTACATGACCACGACCAAGCCGGTGCTGGCGGCGAGGAACCACGTGATCCCGGTGGCCGTGCCGGAGAACTCGGCGCCCCGCAGGACGGCGGCGAACACGAGCACTCCCAGCTGGAGGCCGCTGACCGCGAGCGCGACCGCGAGGTTGCCGAGCACCAGCAGCGGGCGCCGCACCGGTGCGGCGATCAAATCGCGCCGGGCGCCGCTGTCACGTTCGACGAAGAGCCCGATGCCCGCCAGCATGCAGTTGAGAGGAAGCAGCAAGCCGACGGTTGCGATCGCGACGAAGCTCATGTAGTCGATCCCGCGCACGGTCGGGATCTGGTCGGCGAGCGCCGGCGCGATCACGAGCGCGAACAGGACCGGCGTGAGGAGCGGGACGAGGAGCTCGCGCGGCGTCCGAATGTTGAGCGCGAACCTGCGACGCACGAGCGTGCGCAGCGCCCTCGTGCTCCCCGCGGAAGCCGCGCCTCGGACAGTCGTGACCCGAGGGCGGTGGAGCGAGGCGTCGATGGTGGCCATGGATCCTCCAGTCGGTCAGGCGGCGGCCAGGCGGCCACCGGTCAGGCGGAGATAGATGTCGTCGAGCGTCGGCCGACGGGTGCTGAGCTCGGTCGTCGTGAGCCCGAGCTCGCCGACCGCGACGACAGCGGCGTGCGCCGGAGATCCGTGCAGCGGGACCGTGAGGGTGCCGCCCACTGAGAACGCGTCCTCGGACGCGACGCCGCCGGCGCGGAGCACCGAGAGCGCGGCGGCGGGGTCTCCGTCGACGTGTACCTCGAGCAGCTCGGAGCCGAGCGTGCCGAGGAGCGCCGCCGGCGTGTCGAGTGCGACGATGCGACCGGCGTGGATGATCGCGACGCGGTCGCACAGCCGCTCCGCCTCGTCGAGGTAGTGCGTCGTGAGGACGACGGTCATCTCGTCGCGCCGCCGCAGCACCGCGATGAGATCGAGGAGCTCGTGGCGGATGAGGGGGTCGAGGCCGACAGTCGGCTCGTCGAGGAACAGGACCTGGGGGTCCGAGAGCAACGCGCGCGCCAGCTCCAGCCGCCGGCGCTGCCCCCCGCTGTAGGTGGCTACCGGTCGGTCGATGATCTCGCCGAGGCCGAAGGCCTCGACGACCTCGCGGAGTCGAGCCCCGGCGGTCGCGGGCTCGACGCCCCACAGCCGGGCGTGGATCTCGAGATTCCGCCGGCCGGTCAGCGGCCGGTCGACGACCGACTCCTGGAACACGACGGCGCTCGCCCGCCGCGCCGCGAGCGGCTCGGCGACGACGTCCCAGCCGGCGAGGCGCGCGGTTCCGGCGGTCGGGGCGACCGTGCCGGTGAGCATGCCGACGGTGGTGGACTTGCCGGCGCCGTTGGGCCCCAGGAGGCCGAAGACCTCACCGGGCATGACGTCGAAGTCGATGTCACGCACGGCCTGCACGTCGCCCGGGTACGTCTTGGTGAGCCCCTGTACTTCGACTGCAAGTGGTCTCATATCCGTCTCCCTCGAGTCGGGGTGTTTCGACTGTCATCGAGGAAGGACGACCGGCGCGCGGCGGTTGTGACAAGCCAGGCGACGCATCGACCGATGTCACATCTCGATCGCCTCGCTCGTCCTGAGAGGTGAGATGGACAGCGAACCCACACCGAGCGCCGCGGGCGCCGACCCACGCGTGGCCGAGGCCTGGCGCGATCACCGCCAGCGCCTGATGGATGTCGCGTACCGGATGCTCGGGAGCGTCAGCGACGCCGAAGACGCGGTGCAGGAGGCCTACGCCCGGCTCGTGCGCAACGGCGTCGACGGGATCGACGACGTGCGCGGGTGGCTCGTGACCGTCACCAGCCGCCTATGCCTCGACCAGCTCCGGTCCGCCCGGTCCCAGCGCACCAGCTACATCGGGCCGTGGCTCCCCGAGCCGGTGGTGGATGCGCCGTCGCTCGGCGTCGACCCCGCCGACCGCGTCACCCTCGACGACAGCGTTCGGATGGCCCTGCTGGTCGTGCTCGAGCAGCTCTCCCCCGCCGAGCGCACCGCGTTCGTGCTCCACGACGTCTTCCAGCTGTCGTTCGAGGAGGTGGCGTCCGTCGTCGGCCGGTCACCGGCGGCGTGCCGGCAGCTCGCGAGTCGTGCCCGGCGCCACGTCCAGGCCGAAGCCGCGCCGAGCCGTTTCCACGCCGACGCCGCCGAGCAACGCCGCCTCGCCGAGCGGTTCGCGGCCGCGGCCAACCGCGGCGACCTCGACGCTCTGCTCGAGGTGCTGGACCCCGACGTGTCCGGCGACGCCGACTCCGGCGGGGTCGTCCCCGGCGCCCCGCGCCACGCGGTTGTCGGCCGGTCGCTGGTCGCCGCCAATCTGCTGCGCAACGTCGGCGGCCGCGGCATCGAGTTCAACGCCGCGGACGTCAACGGAGAACCGGGCGTCATCGGCGTGCAGGACGGGCGGATCGTCGCCGCGGTCGTTCTCGAGAGCGCCAACGGGATGATTCACCACATCCACGCGATCTTGAACCCGGCCAAGCTCGCGCACCTCGCACCACACGGCGCGTAGCCACGGGTCACCCGCGCTACGACGCGGCTTCGGCCAGCGACTCAGACAGCGTCGGGTGGACGAGGAGCGAGTCGACGATGTTGCCGACCGTGAGCCCGTTGGTGACGGCGACCGCGATCACGCTGATGAGCTCGGCGGCGTTACGCCCGACGATGGACCCGCCGAGCACGACACCCGTCGCGGGGTCCGAGAGGATCTTCACGAACCCGCGCGGGTCGCCCTTGATGTGTGCCTTGGCGTTCGACGAGAACGGCACCTTGGTGACGCGGATCTTCCTGCCGAGCGAGAACGCCTCTGCTTCGGCCAGCCCGACCTCGGCGATCTCGGGATCGGTGAAGATCGCCTGCGCCGCCTTGTCGTAGTCGAGGTGGCGGTGTGGACGGTTGTGCAGGCCCATGAGGTGCTCGGCGATCTTGCGACCCTGCATGGCCCCGACCGACGAGAGGGGGAGCTTCCCGGACACGTCGCCGGCGGCATAGATGTGCTCGACGTTCGAGCGGCAGTGGTGATCGATCGGGATGTAGCCGCCGCGGTCGACCTCGACTCCCGCCTCGTCGAGCCCGAGGTCCTCGCTGTTCGGGATCGACCCGACGGTCAGGACCGCGTGCGACCCTTCCACGACCCGGCCGTCCTCTAACGCAACGCGCACCGTGTCGCCGTCGCGCTCGATGCCGCTCGCGCGCGCGCCCTTGAGCAGCGTGACGCCCTGGCGCATGAACTCGTCCTCGAGCGCGGCCGCCACCTCGGGGTCCTTCAGCGGCAGCACCTGCTGACGGGAGACGAGCAGCGTCACCTTCGAGCCGAGAGCGTCGAACATGTGAGTGAACTCGACGCCCGTCACACCGGACCCGACCACCACCATGTGCTCCGGCAGCTCGGGAGGCGGGTACGCCTGGCGGGTCGTGAGCACCCGTTCACCGTCTACGGGCGCGAAATCGGGGACCCGCGGTCGCGACCCCGTGGCGACGACGATGAAGTCGGCTTCGAGCTCCTCGATGCCCTGGGCGGTCTCCACCACCACCTCGTGCGGGCCCTTGAGCCGCCCGGTGCCGCGGAGGAGACGTACCTTCTGCGACTCGAGGAGCTGCACGATCGAGTCGTGCAGGCGCTGCTCGATCGACGAGACCCGCTCGCGCAGCGCGTCCAGGTCGACGCCGCCCTCGGCCTGCAGCCCCATCACGTGGCTGCGTCCGAGCTCGGCCAGCTCGCCGCCGGTGGCGATCATCGCCTTGGAGGGGATGCAGTCCCACAGATGAGCCGCACCGGCGATGACGTCGCGCTCGACGAGCGTGACCTCGGCGCCGAGTGTGGCGGCGACGGTCGCGCACGTGTTGCCGGCGGGGCCGCCGCCGAGGATCGCGAGCCGTACTCCGGAGATTCGCGTCACGCACCCAGGCTACGGCACGCCTCTAGCCTCGGGACGCGGTGGCAGCGGCTTTGCCGACCGTTGCCGCAAAGCCGGAGCCTGCGACGGCGAAAGGGACAATTGATGCCGGAACTGCGGCGGGACGAGCTGAGCGGTCGTTGGGTGCTCCTCGCACCCGGACGCGCCGCGCGGCCGTACACGTTCGCGTCGCCGGCGCCGGATGCACCGGGGCCGGATGCATGCCCGTTCTGCCCCGGGAACGAGCACTCCACGCCGCCCGAGGTGTGCAGGACCGGCGACGGCGCGCCCGACACGCCCGGGTGGCGGGTGCGCGTCGTGCCGAACCTCTATCCGATCGTCGGCGGTGCCGACGCCGGACCGGGCGCGACGGGCGCGCACGAGGTCGTCGTGCTCTCCCCCGTGCACGACCACTCGTTCGCGCAGCTCGACGACGTGCAGGCAACCGAGGTCCTCACCGTGCTCCGAGATCGCTCCCGCTTTCACCTCGACGCCGGGCGCACGTTCGTGCAGGTCGTGATCAACCACGGTCGAGCCGCCGGCGCGTCGATCGACCACCCACACGCGCAGCTCATCGCCCTCGACGTGATGCCTCCCGCTGTGACCGAGGCCCTCGAGCGCTTCGGGGCCGCGGGCCGCGACCTGGTCGTCACCGACCTCGACGACGCCGGCGACGCGCTTCGTGTCTTCGACGGGCCGGTCGCGGCATGGTGCCCGAACGCGGCGAGCACGCCGTACGAGCTTCGGATCGCGCTCCGCGACGGCGGCGCACGATTCGCCGACACCGGCGACGGGCAGATCGCCGCGGTCGCGGGGACCGTGCGCAGTGCGCTCGGGCGGCTCGCGACCACCCTCGGCGACGTGCCGTACAACCTCGTCGTCCACACGGCTCCGCCCGCTGTCGCGCCCGGCGCGTTCCACTGGTACGTCGAGGTGCAGACGCGGATGACGATCGTCGCGGGCTTCGAGCAGGGCACCGGCATCCTGGTGAACACGACCCCGCCCGAAGACGCCGCGCCACGTCTCAGGTCCGTCCCTCTCGCCCGTTAGCTGCGAAGGGCGAGGCAGGGCACGGCGTTTCGGCGGCCCGTCGGCCCGTGCCCGGCCCGCGCGACGAAACGCTCCCGCGACGCAACCGCCGGCGGCGTCGGATCAGCGACCGACGAACTTCGCCTTGCCGGGACCGTGCTCGAGGAAGCTCCGGACGCCGGTGGCGGCGTCCTCGGTGCCGAACACCTCGGCGAACGCCGCTGTCTCCCGGTCGAGACCGTCGCCGATCCGGCTGTCGAGGCCGCCGTCGATGACGCGCTTGGCCAAGCCCATGGCGACAACTGGTCCCGACGCGAACGACGCCGCCCACGCGAGCGCGGCGTCCTCGAGCTCGGCGGCGGGGACCACCCGATCGACGAGGCCGATGGTGCGTGCTTCGTCGGCCTTCACCTGCCGGCCGCTCCAGATGAGCTCTTTCGCTCGCGCCGACCCGATCAGCCGAGGGAGGCGCTGCGTCGCCCCGGCGCCGGGCATGACCCCGAGCAGCGTCTCCGGCTGTCCGACGCGCGCGTTGTCCGCGGCGATGCGTAGGTCGCACGCGAGCGCCAGCTCGAGGCCGCCGCCGAGCGCGACGCCGTTGATGGCAGCGATGACCGGGCGCGGAATCTCGGCGATCGCGTCGAACGCGGCGCGGAAGCGCATGCTGATCGCTCGTGCCTCCTCCGGACCTCCGAACTCGCTGATATCGGCTCCGGCCGCGAACGCCTTCGCGCCGCCGAGCACGACGACAGCCTTCACGGCCGAGTCGTCCGCGAGGTCGTGGGCGGAGGACGCGAGCTCATCGAGCAGTGCGCCCGACAAGGCGTTGAGCGGCGGTCGGTCCATGTGCAGCACGACCACGCCGTCGTCGCGCTGCTCGGTGCGCACGATCTCGCTCATGATCGGCGGAGGCTAATGC
>JBKOWN010000059.1:0-16378 GCA_046724435.1 Actinomycetota bacterium | reverse complement strand
GTCCGCGAGGTCGTGTGCGGAGGACGCGAGCTCATCGAGCAGTGCGCCCGACAAGGCGTTGAGCGGCGGTCGGTCGATGTGCAGCACGACCACGCCGTCGTCGCGCTGCTCGGTGCGCACGATCTCGCTCATGATCGGCGGAGGCTAATGCGGGCGGGCAAACAGCACCTCGCCGCCGATCGGACGGAACCCGGCGGACAGCAGCGCCCGCACGGACGCCACATTCCCCGGTGCGACCTGGGCGAAGATCGCCTTCCCGTCCGGGACGAACGTGCGGGCCGCGAGCGCCAGCCGGCGTCCGAGCCCGCGGTGGCGGGCGCCGGTCTCGACCTCGAACGCACACTCCAGCCGACCAGCCAGGCCCCGGCCGACGACGAGCACGCCGAGCTCGTCGGCATCGGTGAACACCCGGAGGTCGACCCGGTACCGGGCGGCGCGGCGCACCCGGTCGTGACCACCGAGGTCGTCGCGCGGCGTGAGCTCGAGGTCGGCGTGGTCGGTGGGAGGCGCGGCCATGACGAGGTCGCGGCTGCCGGGCTTGGTCCCCAGACGATTCGCCAGCCACAGCTGGAACGACGGGTGGGTCCACGCCGACAGATCCCCGGTCGGTAGCGCGTTCAGGACGTCGTCGGCGGGGACGTCCGCCGCCACCACCAGGTGGGCGGTGAAGTCGACGATGGCATCGGCGGGGCCGCCGGGCGAGGGCATCACCTCGACGAAGCCGTCGGGCGGCGGGTGGTCACCGTGCGCCGCCGCGTACAGCATCGCCGCGAGGGGGTGCTCCGTCACCTCGGGCAGGTTAGATCTGCAGCAGCTCGTCGGCGGCGGCGTACGGATCGAGCTCACGAGCGGCCACCTGTGCCACCAGTCGGTCGAAACGCTCGCCGCGGCACCGCTCGTCGGCGCCTGCCCGCAGCCGCTCGTGCACGATCGCGCGCAGCTCCTCGCGCAGGCGCGCATCGCGCCGGCGCTCGAGCCGACCGTCGGCCTCGAGGTGCGCGCGATGGTCGAGCACCGCTTGCCACAGGTCGTCGACGCCGCGGCTCTCGGTCGCGACCGTCTGGACGATCGGTGGTCGCCAGTCTCGATCGCCGGCCAGCTCGAGCATCAGCTCCAGGTCGCGGACGGTGTCGGCGGCGCCGTCGCGGTCGGCTTTGTTGACGACGAGCACGTCGGCGACCTCGAGCAGTCCCGCCTTGTTCGCCTGCACCCCGTCGCCCCACCGTGGGTTCACGACCACGACCGTCGTGTCGGCCGCGCCCGCCACCTCGACCTCGACCTGACCGACGCCGACCGTCTCGATGATGATCCAGGGCTTGCCGGCGGCGTCGAGGACCCGCACGGCCTGGGGCGTCGCCAGCGACAGGCCGCCGAGGTGGCCGCGCGTCGCCATGGAACGGATGAACACGCCCTCGTCGGTTGCGTGATCCTGCATGCGGACCCGGTCGCCGAGGATCGCGCCACCACTGAAGGGGCTGCTCGGGTCGATGGCGAGCACGCCGACCTCGTCGCCGGACCCGCGGATGCGACCGATGAGCTTGTCGGTGATCGTCGACTTGCCCGAGCCGGGGGCGCCGGTCATCCCGACCGTGTATGCCCCACGGGTGCTGAGGTACAGACGGCCGACGGCGTCGGTGGCGGCGTCACCACCCGCCTCGACCAGCGAGATCAGCTTGGCGATCGCGGCACGATCGCCGCGACGGGCGGCGTCGACGAGCGCGGGCGGATTGTCGAGCGCTGCTATTCGGAGATCACCTCGGTGATCCCCGGGACCCGGTCCATGATGATGCGCTCAACGCCGGCCTTGAGGGTCATCATCGACACCGGGCACGTGCCACACGCCCCTACCAGGGTGACGTGGACGGCGCTGTCGGCGTCTATGCCGTTGAAGATGATGTCGCCGCCGTCGCTCTGGAGCGCGGGGCGGATGGCGTCGATGGCCTCGAGGACACCGGCTTCCCGGTCGTCGGTGTCGGTATCGGTGGGCATGTGCTCTCCGCTCGGTGGATCGGACCCGGCTCTTGGTCCAACACTCCTATTCTCCCACGCCTTCCCTGGACCCGAGGAACCCCGCCCCTCTCAGGCGGTGGGCCGGACGCGCCGCACGTCGGCGCCGAGGGCCTCGAGCTGACCGGCCAGGTCGGGATAGCCGCGATCGACGTGGTACGGGTCGAGGACGCGGGTCTCGCCGTCGGCGGCGAGCCCGGCGACCACGAGGGCGGCGCCGGCGCGCACGTCCTGGGCGCGGACGGGCGCGCCGGACAACCGGTCGACACCCCGGACCACGGCGTGGCGCCCCTCGTTGCGGATGTCGGCGCCCATGCGGTGGAGCTCGTCGACGAACCCGAACCGGTTGTCGAACACGTTCTCGGTGACGATGGCCGAGCCTTCCGCGGTCGCGAGCAGCGCCACGACCAGCGGCATGAAGTCCGTCGCGAACCCGGGGTACGGCAGCGTGGCCACGTCGACGGCGTGCAGCCGCTCGTCGCAGCGGGCCGAGAGACCGTCGGGCGTGGGCGACACGTCGAGGCCCATCTCGCCGAGCTTCAGCGCCACCATCTCGACGTGCTCGAGTCGCGTGCCCTCGACCGTGACCTCGCCCCCGGCCACACCGCACGCCATGAGGATGGTCCCGGCTTCGATGCGATCTCCCATCACCTCGTTCTCGATCGGCGTCAGGCTCTCGACGCCGTCGACCTCGATCGTCGACGACCCCGCGCCCGAGATCTGCGCGCCCATGCGATTCAGGAACGCCGCCAGGTCGCTGATCTCGGGCTCGCGGGCGGCGTTGTCGAGCACCGTCTGCCCCTTCGCCAGGACGGCCGCGGTGAGAAGGTTCTCCGTGGCGCCGACGCTCGGGAAGTCGAGCACGATCCGGGCGCCGCACAACGTCCGGCACCGAGCCTCGATGAGACCGTGCACGATGTCGAGATCGGCGCCCATCGCCTGCAGTCCGCGGAAGTGCATGTCGAGCTTGCGACTGCCGATGTTGTCGCCGCCGGGCATCGCCACCCGCGCCTCGCCGCAGCGCGCCAGCAGCGGTCCGAGCACGTTGATCGACGCGCGCATCCGGGTGACAAGCTCGTAGGGCGCCTCGGGGGTGAGGGGGCCGGTTGCGTCGATCGTGAGCTCGTTCTCGCCCGTCCACTCGGCGCTCGCGCCGATGGCGCGCATCACGTCGAGCATCGCGTCGAGGTCGAGCACCGGGTGCAGGTTGCGAAGCACGGTCACGCCGGGCGCGAGCAACGCCGCCGCCATCTGCTTGAGCCCCGCGTTCTTGGTCGCGCCGCAGACGCGCACCGTGCCGGACAGCGGACCATTGGCCCGTACGACGAACGCGTCCATCACACCGGCTCGCTAGCGGCGCTGGTAGCTCGGCGGTCGCTGCTCGACGAACGCGGCAAGCGCTTCCTTCATGTCGTCGGAGCGGAGGCAGACGGCCTGGCCCTCGGCCTCGATGCGCAGCCCCTCGCGCGTCGGGACCGTTCCGGCGACGCTGACCGCCCGCTTGGCGCCTTCGACCGCGAGCGGCGGCTGGGCCGCGATCGTCGCCGCGAGCTCGCCGACACTGGCCTCGAGGTCGGCGTCCGGGACAAGCCGTTGCGTCAGCCCGATGCGGAGCGCCTCGTCGGCGTCGATCTGGTCGGCGGTGAAGATGAGCTCCTTCGCCTTCCCCGCGCCGACCGCGCGCGGGAGCCGTTGCGTGCCGCCGAGATCGGGAAGGATGCCGTACTTGAACTCGAGCAGACCGGCTTTCGTCCCCTTGGCGAAAACGCGCACGTCGCACGCCAGCGCGAGTTGGAGACCGGCGCCGAGCGCGTAGCCGCGCACGGCGGCGATCGTCGCGTACGGCGCTTCCTCGAGCCATGTGTACGCGTCCTGGGTCTGCATGATCGCGTCGACGGCGGGATCGTCGTGACGGCGCGGGGCATCGCGATCCGTCTCGAGCGTGTCGCCGTCGAGGTTGTCGCCGGCGAAGACCGACGTGTCGATGCCGCTCGAGAACGCGCGGCCCTCGCCGATGACGACGAGCGCCCGCAACTCGAGGTCGTCGCCCAGCTCCTCACCGAGCTCGCGCAGCTCGCGCCACATCTGGGGTGTGAACGCGTTCAGCCGGTCCGGACGCGACAGCCGGAGCCATCCGACATGTCCGTCGCGCTCGAAGCGCAGGGTGGCGTACGCCATGGCGATGCAGGCTACCGCCCGACTGTGATCCGGTCGGGGAAGCTCAGCTGGCGATGATCTCGTGCGTGCCCGTGACCGGCTCGGCGACGCCCAGAGCGACGATCGGGACGGGCTGCATGAATCCGGGCACGAGCCGGGGCTCGACGGGCCGCAGGTCGCCACCGTCCGACACGAACTCGGCCATGTCGGCGCCCGCCAGGATCTCCCCGGGCGCGGCGACGTCGCACAGACGCGACGCGAGGTTCACGGGACCGCCGATGTAGTCGTCGCCTTCGAAGAGGATCACGTCGCCGCCGGAGAAGCCGGCTCGGATGGGGAGGTCGACCGCATCCGAAGCTCGTTTGTCGAGCACGAGGAGCGCGGCCGTCAGCGCGGGACCGTCGGTGCTGACGAACATCGCGCCGTCTCCGAGCCACTTCGCAACCCGCACACCGTGCTCGGACGCGATGAAGCGCACGAGGGTGCGAAAGCCGGTCAGCACGGCAACCGCCTCCTCGTCGCCGTGCACCTCGGTGAAACGGGTGAAGCCGCACAGGTCGACGAACGCGAAGTAACGACGAACTCGCATTCCAACAGTCTCGCAGGTAAGGGCGCGGCGAGCGGAACAATACCGACCGGTTCACAGAGCCTTCGCGCGGAGTTCGCGGGGTACGGAGCCGGGCTTCTCAGGTGTGACTCATGTCCGGCGGGAATACGCTGCCGCCCGTGACCGATTCGATCGATCTCGGCACTCAGTTGGACGAGCGCGACCTCCTCAACGGCTTCCTCGACTGGTACCGGGCGGTAGTCGAGAACAAGGTGAGCGGGCTCGCCTTCAAGGACGCGACCCGTGTCATGACCCCGACAGGTTTGAGCCCGCTGGGGATCGTCAAGCATCTCGGTGACGTCGAGCAGAGCTGGTTCCGTCACCGATTCGCAGCCGAGGAGGTCGAGCTCCCCGGCGACGACGACTTCCACGCCGCCTTCAACATCGAAAAGGGCGAGACGTGCGCATTGGTCCTCGCGTTCTACCGCGAATCCGCCGCGCACTCGCGACGGATCGTGAGCTCGTCGTCACTCGACGCCCTCAGCGCCGGCGACACGCACCCTGTCTACGGCCGCGTGTCGTTGCGATGGATAATGGTTCACATGCTGGAGGAGACCGCGCGCCACGCCGGACACCTCGACATCATGCGCGAGCAGATCGACGGCAGGACAGGCGACTGAGGAACGCGCGTCAGCCGGGGAGCGACTGCACCCACTGGACTGACACTTCGGCGACCTCGGCGGCCACGTCGTCGGCCGTGCGGCCCGACGCCTTCTTCGGCCGGTATCCGTGGTCGGCGGACTCGAGCCAGTGCATCGTGACCGGCCCCTTGATCGCCTTGACCGCCTGCGTGAGCGCCTCCTCGCCGGCGAGCGAATCCCGCGTCCCGCTCGCGAACAGGCACGGCACCCGGATGCGCGGGAAGTGCTCGACGCGGGGCTGGTCGGGCTGGCCGGGCGCGTGCAGCGGATACCCGAGCAGCAGGAGGCCGAGCGCGGGCACCGGGTCCTCGTCGGCGCCGACCACGAGTGAGGAGTACCGCCCGCCCATCGACCGGCCGCCCAGCACGACGTGCTCCGGCGGCAGCTTCGCCTCACGAGCGAGCTCGGCGGCCGCCTCGCGCGTGGTGGCGTCGAGCACGGCCGCCCGGTCCGGTGACTTCCGCCCCGCGTCGCGATAGGGGTAGTTGAAGCGCAGAGACGGGATCTTCGCCGCTGCGAGCGCGTCCGCGACGCGGGAGAGGGTCGCGGCGTGCATGTCGGACCCCGCGCCGTGCGCGAGCAGCACCGCCCGGTCGGCGCCGCGTTTCGGACCGGCGTAGATCGTGTTCATCGAGGCTCCCTTGTCTCCCTCACCGCGGGAGGGTATCCGCCCCTCCCCCGATAGGCTGCTCCTTCATGCCGCGCCTGGATCAGCCCCTTCGCGTCGCCTATCTGGTGTACCGCGGCAACCCGCACTGTGGTGGGCAGGGTGTCTACACGCGCGAGCTGGCGCGCGAGCTCACCGCCCTGGGTCACACGGTCGAGGTCTTCTCCGGCCAGCCGTATCCGAACCTCGTCGACTCCGAGCAGCTGACGCCGGTGCCGAGCCTTGATCTCTACCGCCCCGAGAACCCGTTTCGGGTGCCGTGGCCGTGGGAGTTCAAGACGCGCATCGACCTCGCCGAGTTCGCCATCATGTGCGCGGCCGGCTTCCCCGAGCCGTACACGTTCAGCATGCGCGTTCGGACCTTGCTCCGGGACCGCCGCGCCGACTTCGACGTCTTGCACGACAACCAGTGTCTGGGGTCCGGCGTCGCCAAGATGGCAGGCGACGGATGGCCGATGCTCGCGACGTTGCACCACCCCGTCACGGTCGATCGCGACCTCGACCTCGCGCACGCGAAGAGGGCGTGGAAGCGTTTCACGCTGCATCGTTGGTACGGGTTCATCGAGATGCAGACGCGCGTGGCGCGACGCCTCCCGCGGCTTCTCACGGTGTCCGAGTCGTCACGGCGCGACATCGTGTCCGCAATGGGAGTTGACGCGGATCGGCTCCATGTCGTCCCTGTAGGCGCCGACCCGGCGGTGTTCCGCCCCCGGCCCGAAATGCGCCGGGTCCCCGGTCGCATCATGACGACTGCGAGCGCCGACGTCCCGATGAAAGGTCTCGCCCCGCTGCTCGAGGCGGTCGCGAAGGTGCGAACCGAGCGCGACGACGCGCACCTGGTCGTGATCGGTAAGCCCAAGGGGAAAAGTGCCATCCCGGCTCTGATCGACCGGCTCGGCCTCGACGGCGCCGTGCGGTTCGTTCACGGGGTGACCACCGACCGGATCGTCGAGCTGTATGCCGAGGCAGAGGTGGCCGCGGTTCCGTCGCTCTACGAGGGCTTCTCGCTCCCGGCGGTCGAGGCGATGGCGTGCGGCGTCCCGATCGTCGCCACGACCGGCGGGGCGCTGCCCGAGGTGATCGGGCGCGACGGCGACACCGGCCTGCTGGTGTCGCCGGGCGACCCGTCGGCGCTGGCCGCCGCGCTCGGGCGAGCGCTCGACGACCCCGTCCTGCGGGAGCGCATCGGCATCGCCGGCCGTCAGCGGGTGCTCGAGCGGTTCACGTGGCGCAAGACGGCCGAGGGCACGGTGGAGCACTACCGCGCTCTGCTCGACGCGCACGACGGGACCGCGCGCGACGGGATGGCGCGCTGATGCTCACCGTCGACTTCGCGCGTCTCGACCTTCGCGATCGCGAACGTCTGCTCGATCTGGGTTGCGGCGGCGGTCGCCACGCATTCGAGGCCATGCGGCGGGGCGCGGTGGTCGTCGCCCTCGACGCGGACGCCGCCGAGCTCAAGGACGCAGCGGCGGTGACCGGCGGGATGGTCGCCGCCGGCGAGCTGCCGCACGGGCCCGTCGGGGGCATGGTCAACGGCGACGCGCTCACGCTGCCGTTCCCCGACGAGTCGTTCGACCGCATCATCGCCGCCGAGGTGCTCGAGCACATCCCCGGCGACGAGCGCGCGATCGGCGAGCTCGTCCGGGTGTTGCGGCCCGGCGGCCGCCTGGCCGTCACGGTCCCCACCCGATGGCCGGAGCGAATCTGCTGGGCGCTCGACCACCGTTACCACGACACGCCCGGCGGGCACGTCCGCATCTACCGGCAGCCCGAGCTCGAGGCCAAGCTGCAACGCGCCGGGTTGATGCTGCGTGGCTCGCACCACGCGCACGCGCTCCACTCGCCGTACTGGATGCTCAAGTGCGCGGTCGGTGTCGAGAACGCCGACGCCCTGCCCGTCCGCAAGTACCACGACTTTCTCGTGTGGGAGCTCACGAAGCGCCCGCGCTGGTCCCGGCTCCTCGACCGGACACTGAGCCCGGTGTTGGGGAAGAGCCTTGTCGTCTATACGGAGAAGCCGGAATGAACGTGCTCTGCAACCTCGATGGAATCGTGACCGCCGACGAGCTCGCGGCCACGGTCGACGCCATCGCCGGGGTCCAGCTGGCCGACGGCAATATCCCGTGGACTCCCGGCGACCACACCGATCCCTGGAACCTCGTCGAGGCCGCGATGGCCCTCGACGTCGGCGGCCGGCACGCCGAGGCCGAGCGCGCGTACGAGTGGCTCCGCACCCGGCAGCGCCCGGACGGTGCGTGGCACGCGTACTACATCGGCGACGCGGTGAAGGACCCGACCCTCGACACCAACGTCACCTGCTACGTCGCGAACGGTGCCTGGCACCACTACCTCTCGACGTGCGACCGGCGCTTTCTCGAGGACTTCTGGCCCGTGGTCGAGCGGGCCATCGACTACACGCTCGACTACCAGACCGAGACGGGCGAGATCGCGTGGCGGGGCGACGACGCCCACGACGGGGCGCTGCTCACGGGCTCGTCGAGTCTCCATGCGAGCCTGCGATGCGCGATCGCGATCGCGGAGCACCTCGGCCACGAGCGCCCCGACTGGGAGCTGTCGCTCGGTTCGCTCGCGATCGCCGTCGCCCACCGGCCCGACGTCTTCCTCGACAAGGCGCGCTGGGCGATGGACTGGTACTACCCCATCCTCGGAGGGGTGCTGCGCGGACACGCCGCCCACGCGCGGGTCGCAGCGGGATGGGACACGTTCGTGGTCGAGGGTCGGGGCGCGCGCTGCGTCTCCGACCGGCCGTGGGTCACGGCCGCCGAGACGTGCGAGCTCGTCATGGCGCTCGACGCCATCGGCGCGCACAACGAGGCGCGCGAGCTGCTCGCCTGGGTGCAGTTCCTCCGAGGCGACGGCGGCGGCTACTGGACCGGCGCCAACTTCGAGGGCGGCGCGTTCGACCGCGACGGCCAGCTGTTCCCGGTCGAGCAGCCCACCTGGAACTCGGCCGCCGTCGTCCTCGCCGCGCACGCGCTGGCCGGGCGCTCGCCGACGGCGGGCCTGTTCCGCGGCGAGGGCCTGCCCCTCGGCCTCACCCCGGTCGAGCTGCTGGCGGCGGGGGCCGAGATCGAAGCCGAGATGGCCCGCGACAAGCGGGACTAGCGGTCGTCAGTCTCGCTGCAGCACGCGGAGGCTGCCGGTCGTCGAGACCGGAGTGAACACGCCCGAGGCGACGGCACGCTTCCACACCTCGAACGGCGCCTGGCCGCCGTCGCGCGGGTCCTCGAACACGTCGTGGAAGACGAGCACGCCGCCGGAGGCGACGTGCGGCGACCAGGCCTCGTAGTCGGCGAGCACAACGTCGAGAGCGTGCCCGCCGTCGACGAACACCAGCCCGAGCGGCGTGCGCCAGTGCACGGCGATCGCCGGCGAGTCGCCGACGACGGCGACCACGACGTCCTCGAGCCCGGCCCGCTCGATCGTGCGCCGGAAGAACGGCAGCGTGTCCATGCGGCCGGTGGCGGGGTCGACGACCTCGGGGTCGTGATGCTCCCACCCCGCCTGGTTCTCGTCCGAGCCCCGGTGGTGGTCGACGCTGAACACCAAGGTGCCGGCCCCGTGCGCCGCCGCGCCCAGGTACACGGCCGACTTTCCGCAGTAGCTGCCGACTTCGAGCAGCGGACCGACCGACGCGGCGTCGCGACCGGCGGCGTTGAGCGCGATCCCCTCGTCGTCGGGCATGAACCCCTTGGCGGCGCGCGCCACCTCGAGGAGGCGGGCGTCCATCCTCAGATGACGGGGTCTTCGCGGTGGCGGCCGAACACGTCGGCCAACGCGCCGACGATCTCGCCCACCGTGGCGTGCGTACCCACCGCCTCGATCAGCCCGGGCATGAGATTGACGTCGGGCTCGGCGGCGTCGGCACGGACGCGCGCGAGCGCGGCGTCGACGGCGGCGCCGTCGCGATCGCCTTTCACTCGGGCGAGGCGCTTGAGCTGGGTCTCCTCCACCTCGGGCCCGATGCGCAGGATGTCGGGCTGGTCGTCGCCGCCCTGCGTCGCCACGTTCACTCCCACGACGAGGTGGCGGCCGTCGTTGAGCTTGCGCTCGAGCTGGTAGGCGGACTCGGCGATCTCGCCCTGGAACCAGCCGGACTCGATGGCGCGGAACACCCCCTCGAGGAGCGACCCGTCACCGAGCGCGTCGAGATACGCGAAGACGGCCTCGGCCTGGCGCTCCAGCTCGGCGGTGAGGTCCTCGACGAACCACGACCCGCCGAGCGGGTCGGCCACATTGGCGACGCGGGTCTCGTCGGCGATCACCTGCTGGGTCCGCAGCGCCAGACGAGCCGCGTTCTCGGTCGGGAGGGCGAGCACCTCGTCCATGGAGTTCGTGTGCAGGCTCTGCGTCCCGCCGAGCACGCCGGCGAGTGCCTCGATGGCTGTGCGGACGACGTTGACCTCGGGTTGCTGTGCGGTCAGCGACACCCCGGCGGTCTGCGTGTGGAAGCGGAGCTGGAGCGCGCGCTCGGCCCGGGCGCCGTACCGGTCGCGCATCCATCGGGCCCAGAGACGGCGCGCCGACCGGTACTTGGCGATCTCCTCGAAGAAGTCGATGTGCGCGTTGAAGAAGAACGACAACCGGGGCGCGAACTCGTCGACCGCGAGGCCGGCGGCCTTCCCCGCCTCGACGTACGCGAACCCGTTCGCGAGCGTGAACGCGAGCTCCTGGGCGGCGGTGCTCCCGGCCTCCCGGATGTGGTACCCCGATACCGAGATCGGGTGCCAGCGCGGCATCTCGGCGGTGCAGAACCGCATCGTGTCGGCGACGATGCGCATCGAGGGGCGGGGCGGGAAGATGAACTCCTTCTGGGCCTGGTACTCCTTGAGGATGTCGTTCTGGAGGGTGCCGCCGAGCTCTCGCCGGGATGCGCCGCCGCGCTCGGCAATGGCGATGTACATCGCCAGCAGGATCGCGGCGGGCGAGTTGATCGTCATCGACGTCGTGACGTTCGCGAGGTCGATGTCGCGGTAGAGGTCGTCCATGTCGGCGAGCGTGTCGATGGCGACGCCGCACTTGCCGACCTCGCCGATGGCGAGCGGGTCATCGGAGTCGCGGCCCATCAGGGTGGGGAGGTCGAACGCGGTCGAGAGCCCATCGCCTCCGGCGGCGAGCAGCTCGCGGAACCTCCGGTTCGTGTCGGGCGCGGTGCCGAAGCCCGCGAACATCCGCATCGTCCAGAGCTTCGACCGGTACATCGACGCGTACGGCCCGCGTGTGTAGGGCCACTCGCCGGGGAACTCGCCGTCGTCGGGGCCGTACACGGGCGCCACCGGGAGCCCTGACATGGTGTCGAAGTCGGCGTCGCGCCGTTGGGCCCGTTCGAAGGCTGCTTCCCAGCGGTCGCGTGCTGTCGTCACCGCCTCAACGGTACCGCCGGGCGCTGGACGGAGGCCGCGCCCGGTCGACGAGATCAAGCCGGACGGGTCCCGGGTACAGTCCCGACGCGAGCCCGTCCGCCCCGAGGAGATACCTGCGATGGAGCAACGCCAAGCCCCCGACCGGAACCTCGCCATGGAGCTGGCGCGGGTCACCGAGGCGGCCGCCCTCGCCGCCGGACGGTGGATGGGCCGGGGTGACAAGGAGTCCGCCGACCAGGCGGCCGTCGACGCCATGCGGCTCGTGGTCAACAACGTCTCGATGGACGGCGTCGTCGTCATCGGCGAGGGCGAGAAGGACGAGGCGCCGATGCTCTACAACGGCGAGCAGATCGGTGCCGGCGGCCCGCCGTGCGACATCGCCGTCGATCCCATCGACGGAACCACGCTCACCGCCCTCGGACGCCCCAACGCGATCGCCGTGATCGCACTCTCGGAGCGGGGCACGATGTTCGACCCGGGGCCGTGCGTATACATGGAGAAGATCGCGGTCGGGCCGGAGGCTGCCCACGTCATCGACCTCGAGGCGTCGGTCACGCACAACCTGCAGGCGGTGGCGAAGGCGCTCGGCGAGGACATCGACGACGTGACCGCGGTCATCCTCGAACGGGATCGCCACGACAGCATCATCAAGGAGTGCCGCGAAGCCGGCGCCAGGATTCGGCTGATCCCCGACGGCGACGTGGCCGGAGCGATCTCGACGGCGTGGCCGGAGAGCGGCGCCAACATCCTGTTCGGCATCGGCGGCACGCCTGAGGGGGTCATCGCCGCCTGCGCCCTGAAAGCGCTGGGCGGAGCCATCCACGGTCGGCTCTGGCCCCGCGACGACGACGAGCGCCGCGCCGCCACCGACGCCGGCTACGACCTCAGCCGCGTGCTCACCACCGACGATCTCGTCGCGGGCGACGACGTGTTCTTCTCGGCCACGGGCGTCACCGACGGCGAGCTGCTCAAGGGCGTCCGCTACTGGGGTGACGGTGCCGGGACGCAGTCGCTGGTGATGCGGTCGAAGTCGGGGACGATCCGTACGATCGACTCGCGCCACCGCTGGCACAAGCTCATGCGCTACTCGTCGCTCAAGTTCGACTGACTCTCTGGTCGCACACGCGAGCGCAAGTGCTCCCTACTAGCCCTTCCGCAGTTGCGGCCAGGCGCTGGTGACCGTGGTGTTGTAGTCGTAGATCGACCAACCGATCGCGCGATCCGTCTTCACGGCCTTCACGAACCCGGCGTAGTCCTTGAGCAGCGCGGCGTCGGCGATGCCGCCGATCGCGTGCACCGGTGCGTTCTTCTCACCCAGGTTGGTGCGCAGACGGCGGATGTTCTCGTCGGTGTACTTGAACCCTTCCTTGTACCCCGAGTCGGAGTTGCGGTTCGTCCAGTACGACGTGGGGAGCCAGACGTCGTACAACGACGAGAGCTGACGCCACGGGAACTCCGGCCAGTAGTCGGGGCTGACGTCCTCGAGGAACACGGGCTCGAGCACGATGGCGCCGACCGGGCGGTCACCGGCGAGCTTGCGCACCCGCTTGGAGAGGGCGACGAGCGCCGCGTTGCGTTCCGTGGCGTCGGGCACGCCGCGGTTCCACTCGATGTCGAGGGCGACCCCGTCGAACTGCTGTCCATTCGCCTTGAAGTTGGAAAGGGCGCGCACGCGGCGGAAGTCTGCGTTCACGTCGGTGAAACGTGGGAGGTACCACGCGACGACGCGGAGCTTGGCGTCGTGGGCGGCGCGGAGCATACGACCGAGCAGCTTCGGGTCGATCGTGTCACCTGGTGAGCGATCGTCGTCCTGGGCCGCCTGGAGGTAGACGGTCTTGACGCCGAGGCGGGACATGTCGGCGAAGGTGCCGGTCGTAACAGCAGGCTTTTCCCCGGCGTTCTGGAACGCGGGAACGTAGTCGAACACATCGACCCAGGTGCCCAGGCCTCGGTATGCGCTGATGTCGGTGCGTCCTGCGGCGCGCGGGAGCGCGTCCGCCGTTCCGGTCGACGCGGCGACGAGTGCGAGCGCGACGGCAAGGGGGATGAGCCGGCGCACCGGCACACGGTACGCCGCGACCGCGGGACGGCGAAGTCACCGGCGAACGGTCACCTAGGCGCGCTCGGCGGCTCCGGCTACCTCGAGTCGAGTCGTCGCTCGGAGGAGCGCGGCCTGTGCATCCTCGTCGTCGGGATCGGCGGCCAGCCGCTCCTCCGCCCGCTCCCTGGCGCGACGCGCGCGGTCGACGTCGATGTGCTCGGCGAGCTCGGCGACATCCGACAGGACGATTACGCGGTCGTTCGCCACCTCGACGAAGCCGCCGTGCACGGCCGCTTCCTGTTCGCCCTCCTGCGGGAGCTCGATCCGCACGACGCCAATCCCGAGCGCACCGAGGAACGGCACGTGGCCGGGAAGGAACGCGATCTCACCCTCCGACGTCCGGCACACGACCATGTCGCCTTCGCCCGTGTACAGCACCCGCTCGGGCGAGACGATGTCGACGGTGAGCGGCATGCGCGCTCAGCTCTCTTCCAGCGACTTCGCCTTGGCGAGGACGGTCTCGACGCCGCCCACGTTGAAGAACGCCTGCTCGGGCACCTCGTCGAGCTCGCCGTTCACGAGCGCCTCGAAGCTCTCGACGGTCTCCTCGATGGGGACGTAGATGCCCTTGACCCCGGTGAACTTCTCGCCCACGAAGAACGGCTGCGACAGGAACCGCTGGATCTTGCGAGCACGGGAGACGACGACCTTGTCGTCCTCGGACAGCTCGTCGATCCCGAGGATGGCGATGATGTCCTGCAGCTCGTTGAATCGCTGCAGCACCTCCTGCACCCGACGGGCACAGTTGTAGTGGCGGTCTCCGATGATCTCGGGCGCGAGGATCGTCGACGACGACGACAGCGGGTCGACCGCCGGGTAGATCCCGAGGGCGGCGATCTGCCGGCTCAGCTCGGTCGTCGCGTCGAGGTGCGCGAACGTCGTGAACGGCGCCGGGTCCGTGTAGTCGTCGGCGGGCACGTACACCGCCTGCAGCGACGTGATCGAGTGGCCCTTCGTCGACGTGATGCGCTCCTGGAGCTCGCCCATCTCGTCGGCGAGCGTCGGCTGGTAGCCCACCGCCGAGGGCATCCGCCCGAGCAGGGTCGACACCTCCGAGCCCGCCTGCACGAACCGGAAGATGTTGTCGACGAACAGGAGCACGTCCTGGTTCTTCACGTCGCGGAAGTACTCGGCGACGGTAAGTGCGGACAACCCGACGCGAAGCCGGACGCCGGGCGGCTCGTCCATCTGACCGAAGATCAGTGCCGCCTTGTCGATGACGCCGGACTCCTGCATCTCGAGCCAGAGGTCCGTGCCCTCGCGCGTACGCTCCCCCACGCCCGCGAAGACCGAGACGCCGCCGTGCTGCGTCGCGACGCGGTTGATCATCTCCAGGATGATGATCGTCTTCCCGACGCCGGCGCCGCCGAACATGCCGATCTTGCCGCCACGGACGTAGGGCTCGAGCAGGTCGATGACCTTGATGCCGGTCTCGAACATCTCGCTCCGCGGTTCGAGCTCGCGGAACGGCGGAGGCTCGCGGTGAATATCCCAGTGGTCGTCGATCCCCGTGAGCTGGTCGACCGAGACGTCGAGCGGCTCGCCCAGCACGTTGAGCACGTGGCCGAGGACGCCGTCGCCGACCGGCATCTGCAGGCCATGACCGAGGTTGCGCACGGTCGTGCC
The DNA here is from genome assembly GCA_046724435.1 of Actinomycetota bacterium. GTDB lineage: Bacteria > Actinomycetota > Acidimicrobiia > IMCC26256 > JACDBD01 > JALZAA01. The sequence continues at coordinate 1,185 of JBKOWN010000059.1, read as the reverse complement.
CCGGCGCAGCCCGTCCGTCGGCTTCATGCAGATGGCGCGGACCCGGTTCTCGCCGATCTGCTGCGCGACTTCGGCGACGATGGTGATCGTCTCGCCCTCGAGCTCGATCACCATCTCTATGGCCGTGTTGATCTCGGGCAGGCCGTCGGGCGGGAACTCGACGTCGACGACCGGGCCGGCGATGGCGACCACGCGCCCGTCCTTCAGCTCGGTGCCGGCGCGCTCCTCGGCGGTCAAGGTCATCGGGAGTACTCCTTTGCCTTCTCGGTGCTCACTCTGCGGACACGGGGATGCGGAGGTCTTCTCCGAACGGCTCCTCCGCGCCCTGCTGTCCGCCGTGACGGAGGGCCTCGGCGCCACCGTCGATCTCCGTGATCTCGGTCGTGATGGCGTCCTGCCGGGCCCGGTTCATCACGCGCGTGAGGCTCACGGTGAGCTCGTCGGCGTTGTCGCTCGCGGCCTTCATTGCCCGCTGGCGGGCGGCGTGCTCGGATGCGGCCGCGTTGAGCAGCGCGGCGAAGATGCGCGCCTCCACGTAGCGCGGCAGGAGCCGTTCCAGGATCTCCTCCGGTCCGGGCTCGAACTCGTACGCCGCGCGCGGGGTGTCGGCCTCGCGAGCGCGCTCGTCCTCGTCGCGGACGATCTCGCGCTCCAGCGGCATCAGCGGGCGGACGACGACCTCCTGGCTGCCCACCGTGATGAAGCGCGTGTAGATGACCTGCACCATGTCGATGCGCCCGTCGAGGAAGGGCTCGCGCACGGCGGCCGCGACGACGCGGGCGTCCTCGTACGACGGCTGGTCGCTGAAGCCCGTGAACGAGGCCTCCACCGGAAGGCCGCGGAAGCGGAAGTAGCTCTCCCCCTTGCGGCCGACCACGTACACCGATGAATCGCGCCCCACCTCTCGATGCTCGGCGATCTCGCCCTCCGCGGCCCGCAGCACCGACGAGTTGTACGCGCCGCACAGGCCGCGGTCGGCGGTGAGCACGATGTGGCCGACGCGCCGGATCTCGGGCCGGGGCACCAGGAGGGGGCTCTCCACCGCGCCACCGGCGTCGGCGAGGTCGTGGACGACCTCGGTGATCTGGTCGCTGTACGGGACGGCAGCCTCGACGCGCGCCTGCGCCCGCACGATGCGGCTGGCGGCGATGAGCTCCATGGCGCGCGTGATCTTCTTCGTCGACT
>JBKOWN010000035.1:0-10446 GCA_046724435.1 Actinomycetota bacterium | reverse complement strand
TGGCGGCGCGTCAGGCGCGTGATCTCACCCGCCGCAAGTCGCTGCTCGAGTCGGCTGCCATGCCCGGGAAGCTCGCCGATTGCTCCTCGAAGGACCCGGAGCAGTCCGAGCTGTTCATCGTCGAGGGCGACAGCGCCGGCGGGAGCGCCAAGCGCGCGCGCGACGCGACGTTCCAGGCGATCCTGCCTATCCGGGGGAAGATCCTCAACGTCGAGCGTGCCCGCATCGACCGCCTGCTCAAGAACGAAGAGGTTCAGTCACTCGTCACCGCGATCGGCAGCGGCACCGGCGAGGGTTTCGTCAACGAGAAGGTGCGCTACCACAAGGTGATCATCCTCGCCGACGCAGATGTCGACGGCGCGCACATCAGGACGCTGCTGCTCACGTTCTTCTTCCGGCAGCTGCCTGACATGTTGAAGAACGGATACATCTACATCGCACAGCCGCCGCTATACCGCGTCGACATCGGCAAGGAGCACTACTACCTGAAGGACGAAGCGGTGCTGCGCGACTTCGACGCCGCCCACGAGGGCCGCAAGTACGAGGTGCTGCGCTTCAAGGGGCTCGGCGAGATGGACTGGGAGGAGCTGAAGGTCACGACGATGGACCGCGCGACGCGCAACCTCCTGCAGGTCTCGGTCGAGGACGCCGCCATCGCCGACGACATCTTCTCCAAGCTGATGGGCGACGACGCCGAGACGCGCCGCCACTTCATCCAGGAGAATGCCAAGGACGTGCGCTTCCTTGACATCTGACGCCCATGCCTGACGACAACCAGCAGACGCTCGAAGGGAACATCGAACCCATCGAGATCCAGGAGGAGATGGAACGCTCCTTCCTGGACTACGCGATGTCCGTCATCACCGCGCGCGCCCTTCCCGACGCGCGCGACGGCCTCAAGCCCGTGCAGCGCCGGATCATCTACGGGATGTACGAGCAGGGGCTCCGGCCGGACCGCAAGCACCAGAAGTCGGCCCAGGCGGTCGGCCAGGTCATGGGGAAGTACCACCCGCACGCGGGGGAGGCCATCTACGACGCGCTCGCCCGAATGGCGCAGGAGTTCTCGCTGCGGTACCCGCTCATCGACGGGCACGGCAACTTCGGGTCGCCCGACCCGAACGATAGCCCGGCGGCCCAGCGGTACACCGAGGCGCGTCTCGCCCCGCTGGCGATGGAGCTCATCGGAGAGATCGACGAGAACACCGTCGACCTCGCCGACACTTACGACGGTCAGAACCAGGAGCCCGTCGTCCTCCCGGCGCGGTTCCCCAACCTGCTCGTCAATGGCGGCGGTGGTATCGCCGTCGGCATGGCGACGAACATCCCTCCCCACAATCTGAGCGAGGTCATCGACGCCTGCGTCTACGTGCTCGACAATCCGGACGCCAAGCCCAACGACCTGATGCGATTCGTGAAAGGGCCGGACTTCCCGACCGGCGCTCTCATCCTCGGCCGCGACGGCATCAAGGACGCGTACCGGACGGGCCGGGGCTCGATCAAGATGCGAGCCGTCACCGACATCGAGGAAGGGCGACGAGGGGAGGGGCGGATCGTCGTCAGCGAGGTGCCCTACCAGACGTCGGTCGAGGTGATCGGCCAGAAGATCGCCGAGCTCGTGAACGAGCGCAAGGTCGAGGGCATCAAGGACGTCCGCAACGAGTCGGCTGGTGACACGACGCGCCTCGTGATCGAGCTCCGTCGCGACGCCAATCCGCAGGTCGTGCTGAACCAGCTCTACAAGCACACCCCCATGCAATCGAGCTTCCCGGTGAACATGCTGGCGCTCGTCGACGGGGTGCCCAAGCTGCTGACCCTCTCGCAGGCGGTGCTCGTGTACGTCGCCCACGAGATGGAAGTGGTGACGCGGCGTACGCAGTACCGCGTCGACAAGGCGCGTGAACGCGAGCACATCGTCGAAGGGCTCGTACGCGCGCTCGACATGATCGACGCGATCATCGAGCTCATCCGGGCCGCGGCCGACGTCGACACTGCCCGTACCGGGCTCATGGCAAAGCCGTTCGAGTTCAGCGAGATCCAGGCGAATTTCATCCTCGACATGCAGCTGCGGCGGCTCACGCAGCTCGAGGGGCAGAAGCTGCGCGACGAGCTCGGCGAGCTCCGAGAGCAGATCAAGGAGCTCGAGTCGATCTTGCGGAGCAAGAAGAAGCTCCGCACGGTCATCAAGGACGAGCTGGGTGAGCTGCGCGAGCGCTACGGCGGCGACCGCAGGACGCGCATCACCGTCGACACCGGCGACCTCGACGCGCTCGACCTCATCGAAGACGAGGAAGTCATCGTCGTCCTGTCGAAGAAGGGCTACATCAAGACGGTTGCCGCCGACTCCTTCCGCCGGCAGGGTCGGGGCGGCAGGGGTGTAAAGGGCGGCAACCTCCGCGACGACGACTACGTCGCCCACCTGCTGACGACTACCGCCCACTCCTACCTGCTGTTTTTCTCGAACCGTGGCCGGGTATACCGCCTCCGCGCTCATGAGATCCCGATGAAGGAGCGCACCGCTCGCGGCACCGCCCTCGTGAACCTCGTCTCGCTGAACCAGGGGGAGCAGATCCAGGCGATCATCGACACCCGCACGTACGAAGACGGTGCGTACCTGTTCTTCGCGACGAAGAACGGCGTCGTCAAGAAGACGCGGATCTCGGAGTTCGACTCGTCAATTCGCAGCGGCCTGAAGGCCATCAACCTGCACGGCAACGACGAGCTGGTGAAGGTGATTCAGACCACGGGGCGCAATGACATCGTCATGGTCTCGCGCGAAGGTATGACGATCCGTTTTGCCGAGAGCGGCGTGAGGGCGATGGGACGCGACACGGCCGGCGTGCACGGCATGAAGCTCAAGAGCAAGGACGACGCCGTCGTCGGATGCGATGTGGCGCGTCGGGGCGCCGTCATGCTGTTCATCAGCTCGAGCGGCCACGGCAAGCGCACCAAGCTCGACCTGTTCAAGGGGCAGAATCGAGGTGGGCAAGGGGTCCGTGGCATGAAGATCACCGCCGCCCGGGGCGGGGTCGTCGGGGCCTTCTGTGTCAACGACACTGACGAGATCTTGGTCTTCTCCTCTGCGGGCAATATCATTCGTCTGGGAGCCAGGGAGATCTCGGCGCAGGGCCGTGACGCCACTGGTGTGCGCGTTGCCCGACTCGGCGCGGGTGAGAGCGTCGTCGCTGTAGCTCCTGTACTCGAAGCCGACGACGGAGAGGACCTCTCAACCGCATGAGCGCCAGCCCCGAAGATATGGAGCCGCGGCGCTCGAGGAGCGCCCAGGTCAATCCGATGCGCAACGAGCCGCAGACCCGCGCCGGCCGTCGAGCCCCGGCGCCGGCCCCGCCTTCGGGCGACGGCCCCGGTACACGTCCACCCCCACCGGACGCACCGCCCGCCCGCGCCGCGCGCCCGGCCCGGGCACGCACCGCCCCGGCACCGGGACCGCGCGCGCCGCGCCGCGTCCGCCACACGATCAAGAAAGTCGACCTGTGGTCGGCGCTGAAGATCTCGTTGTGCTTCTACGTCTGCGAGATGGCCGTCCTCGTCACCGCGCTCGCGTTCTTGTGGTTGGTCGCGGACGCGTTCGGTGTCATCGGCAGCGTCGAGAAGTTCGTCGGCGACCTGCTGTCGTCGAAAGACTTCAAGTTCCTGTCCGCAGCCATGCTGCGGGGGACGATCCTGGTCGGGTTGGTGTTGGTCGCCATCCAGGTCGTCGCGACGGTCCTGGCGTGCGCGTTCTACAACTTGTTCGCCGAGCTCTTCGGGGGCATCGAAGTCACGGTCATCCAAGAGGACGCGCCCGCCGGCAAGCGTTGACGCAAGGTCGGCGCCCGCGGCGAGCAGGGCCGCTGGTACCCTCCGTGACTCTTCGGGGCTATAGCTCAGCCGGTTAGAGCGCATCCCTGATAAGGATGAGGTCGGTGGTTCGATTCCACCTAGCCCCACGCATCTTCGCCGTCTGACATGGCGCGCACCCTCAGAGGCTTTGGCCGTGCTCTTCCCGAGCGCTCGCGCCAGCAGTTTTCGACAAACCCGCGACTGCTACCGTGCCCGGGGTTTCACGCGTGCTCAGGAGGCAGCCTTCGTGAGGACCGCACCGCGTCGACAACCGGTAGGGCTGCGGGTTCTGGCGGCGTGGCCCGCGCTGACGCCGCTGGTCGCGTTCGTGATCGCCGAGATCGTGCAGCTCGTTCAGCACGGCACGGATGGGTTTCACCGGGCGACGTTGCTCAACGGGCTCGTCTACCTCGTCGGGGTGGCCGGGATCATCGGCGCCACCGGTCATCTCCTCAAAGCCGACGATGTGGCGCGATCGATCGGCTGGCCGCCCGGGAGCCCCTTCCAGTGGGAGGTCGGCGTCGCCGATCTCGGATGGGGCGTACTCGGCGTCCTGAGCCCCAGCTACGGGCGCGACTTCTGGCTGGCGACGATCATCGTCTCGTCGATCTTCCTCCTCGGCGCGGCGGCCGGACACGTGAAGCAGATGGTGGTGGCGAAGAACTTCGCCCCTGGGAATGCCGGCGCCGTGTTCGCCGCCGATGTTCTCGTGCCTGTCTTCCTGATCGTGCTGTACCTGACGTACAACGGACCGGCCTGACGCACGCCATGCCGCCGGCTCTACACTCCTGGCGATGAAGGCGCTTCGCCGCGGTCTGATCGTTGCCGTGATCGCCGTCCTCGTCGGCGGGTTCGTGAAGCTGCGTGGGAAGGGGGGCGTACCTCCCACCAGCGGCGGCTGGCGCGAGCTCGACGGCCCCGACTTCCGCTGACGCCTTGGCGACCGTCCTGCTCGACGGGCTCGGCGCCGTCGGAATCCGGGCCGCCCGACAGCTCGTCGATACCCCCGGTCTCGACAGGCTGCTGATCGCAGCACGCGGAGCCTCGCACGCAGCCGACGTCGCCGCGTCTCTCGGCGCCCGCGCCGAGGCAGTCGAGCTGCGCGACGACGATCCCCTGCCGGCAGGAGTGGACGCGGTCGCCGCCGCGTTGCCCGGCGGTCTCGTCGCTCCTCGCGCGCAGTGCGCGCTCGCGGCCGGGGTCCCGTTCACGTCGACCGTCGACGACGCCGTGGCGATCGACGCAGTGCTCGAGCTCGACGAGCCGGCGCGGCGCGACGGCGTCCTCCTCGCGCCCGGCTGCGGCCTCGCGCCGGGCCTCGCGGACGTGCTGGCCCGGCACGCCGCCGACGCGCTCGACTCCGTCGACGAGATCCACGTGGCGCGGGCGGGCTCGGCCGGCCCCGCCTGCACAGCTGCCGTCCGCCGCTCCCGCCGTGATCCGGCCGTCGAGTGGCGTGACGGCGATTGGCGAGACGAACGGCATCCGAACCCGGAGCTCGTGTGGTTCCCGGATCCGATCGGCTCCCGGGAGTGCGCACCGGTGACCGTCGGAGTCGCGCTCCTCGTACGCGCGTTCCCGGCTGTCCGCCGCGTCAGCGTCCGCTTCGCCGAACCAGTCAGCCGACGGCCCACGTGGCCGAGCCGGCGCGGGCTCGACGAGGGATGGGGATCGACCCGCGTCGAAGTGTGGGGCTGGCGGGGTCAGGCGCGCGAGTCGATGGTGTACGGCCTGATCGACCGCACCGCTATCGCAGCAGGGACCGTCCTGGCCGTGACCGCTGCCCGGCTTGCCGGCATCGCGCCCGGCCTTGCCGCCCGCACCGGGCCCGCGTCGGGCGTGCACGGTCTTGCGGCGCTGGTCGAGCCGGTGCCGTTCCTCGCCGAGCTCGCACGTCGGGGCGTGAAGGCGGCGGTTTTCGAAGGCGTGGCGGTCGCGTGAGGTGGCCGTTCGTCGGGACCATGCGCCTGCGGCGGCAACGGGTCGCGGCGCCGGGCGGCACCGTCGTCGTGTTCGTGCTGTCCGTCTTGGCGATGCTGCACGTCGACCGTACGGGGAGGAAGCTCGGCTGGGGCTTCGGCCTGTCGGCGCCGTTCTGGGCGCGACGAACGGATGAAGAGGGGAGCGCAGTGGACGAGAAGCCTGCGACGGAGAGAGTGACCGGCGAGGTCGGACGGATGATCGGGTTCATCTCCGGCGCCGACCAGGTGTCGCGCGCGCTCGAGCGCGCCGCGAGCGGCGAGGGCGCGGTCGGGCCCGCGACCACCCTGGGCGACCAGGCCGTGATCCCGCTGCTCGAGACGTTCGCGTCAGGCGGGTTCGGCGGCGGCGCCGGGGGCGACGTGCAAGGTGACGGTGGAGGAGGCGGCGGCGGAGGCGGGATCGGGCGGAGCCGCACGATCGCGGTCGCGGTCGTCGGGCCCGACGGCGTGAAAATCCGACCGGTCGTCGACGTGACCGGGCTGGCGTTGCCGGTCGCCGGCGCGATCGCGGCGCTCCTCATGCGGGGAGCGGGTCGCCGCCGTCGCCGTCGCTGAGGGCACGTTTCACGGGCGGGTGCGAAGTACGCCCCGTGGCATGCTGGAGAACACGGGGACGTAGCTCAGTTGGCTAGAGCACCTGCTTTGCAAGCAGGGGGTCGTGGGTTCGAGTCCCATCGTCTCCACCACAAAAGCCCAGGTCACAGGCTTGCAGCGCCATCCTCGACGGTCGGAGATTGGCGGGCGTGACCTTCCTTGGTGAGCGATTCCGTAGTCCGACGGGCGACGCTTGAGGCGCGAACGGCGCCGCACCGACGCAGGCTCGTCAAGTAGCGCAACGTCGTCGAGGCCGATGCGGGGACCTCGCGCCGATTCGGCGTTCCGGTTGCATCGCACTTTCGCGGAACGCCACTGGTCCGATCGACTCCCGCCTTCTGCTTTGCGAGCAGGGGGTCGTGGGTTCGAGCCCCATCGTCTCCACTCACCCGGGTCCGCCGTAGCCGAATGTTCCGGCTCGATCGGCGAGCGCGCGAAGATGCCGGCGCGTATCCCGGCCGTCGAATGGGGGTAGATCCACGCCGTGGCTGACTACGAGATCCCCGAACCGGAACCCAAGGAGATCGACGAGAAGCTCGCGATCGAGCTGCGGCACCTGGCGGACAACGCGGTGCTCAAGGGAAAGCCGCAGGGCGAGGAGCAGTGCGAGAACTGTCGGTACTACTTCGAGAACACGGCCGAGATCTCGTATTGCTGGCACCCCAAGATGCGCATCCTCGTTGGCGCCGACTGGTGGTGCCAGTGGTGGGAAGCGATTCCCGACAGCTGATCTATCGGCGTAATGCAGCTCGTGTGGCCGACAGCAGTCGCGTGCGTTCGGCCTTCGTCGTCACCCGCATACGCTCGAAGTCGGCGTCGATGCGGACGTCCGCGTACAAGCCGCTTGCGTCTTCGTGGAAGTGCAGGAAAGCCCGCGAACCTCGATAGAAGACGCCTCGCTTCTTCTCCTTGAGATTGTCCATGCCCCGCAGCTCGCGCAAGAGGTCGTCGAGCTCGTCGAGGCCCCCGCTGCTGACGTGCTTCACGGGTTGATCATCGCGGAGGGATCGGGCGCGCGCTGGGGCTCACGTCGCCACGGCCACCAGTCGCGCCAACGAGCGAGCGTGTACGCCACTGCCAGCACCACCCAGCCTCCGACGGCGTCGAGAAAGTAGTGGTTGCCCGTGACGACGGTGGCGAAGATCATCAGCACGGGGTAGGAGGCCAGCAACACCCGCGCCCAGTACGGACGCACAAGCGGCCACAACGCGAACACCGCCCACGTCGCCCACGCGATGTGCAGGCTCGGCATGGCGGAATAGAGATCGCCGGTCTCCTGCGAGTGCGGGACCGGCTTTCCGATCGTGAAGTACGTGAGCCGGGTGTCTACGAAGCCGAAGCTCGAGGGCAACAGCCGGGGCGGCATCAGCGGGTAGAACCAGAACCCGACCAATGCCACAACGAGTGTCAACAGGAACGTGTTGCGCCAGCGAACGTAGCGGCCGGGATCGAAGTGGTAGAGCGCCACCAGCGTGACCACCGGTCCTGCGAAGTGAATGCTGCCGTAGAAGAGGTTCCAGAACCCGATGAACCACCGCGACGAGAGGAACCACCCCTGGATCGTCCGCTCCTGGTAGATGCCGAGTCGCTGTTCCCAGTCGATGATCTGCTTCGCGTTGTGAAAGGCGTCGGCGCGTGAGACGCCGACGAGGTCTCGGATCCAGCCGTACACCGGGTACAGAGCGAGGACCATTCCCGCCGCTTCGAGCGCCCATCCCCCGCGGATCCGTTTGCTGCGGGGCCCGGGCGTGGGTCGTTCCGGCGGGGCGGTCATGGGGTGGCACTTCAGTGGCTCCTCGGACGGGCCGCAAGCGACCCGTCCCAGGGACGGGTCTAGCCCGATCGGACTAGCCTGCCCGAGGGCGGAAACGGCCAGATCGGGCCATGTTCCGCGGCCCCGGCTGGTCACACAATGGGGTGTCACTGGCCCCGTCGGGGTGCGTGCGCGCGCTGCGTCGGGGACCACGTGCGGGACAGGTCGGACGGGAGCCGCATGGGGACGACCACCACGGCGAGACCAAAGGCTTGGCATCTGCGGCTGTTGCTCGGCGCGGTCGTCGCCATCGGCGTTCTCTTCGTGCCTGGACTCAGCCGGAGCGAGGCGTTCACCCTGAGCGCGGCCGCCGTGATCTACGTCCTCGGCGCGGCCCTCTTCGACGCGATCGCGGCGCGCCGGCCCGGCTTCCCGGCTCGTGTGCTCACTCCGTTGCTCGGGCTCGCCGCGATCGAGCTCGTCATCGTCACAACCCCGCGCGCGCTGGGAGCGGGACTCGTGCTCTTCCTGCTGGTCGTGACGTTCTCGGCGTACGTCGGTGGTCTGCGCCTCGGGCTGTGGCTGTCCGCGGCGGCCGTTCCAGGCGCCGTCCTGGCCAATGCGATCGCACCGGCGGCCGACCGCATCGACGGGGGCACGGTGGTTGCGTTCGCGGTGATCGTCCCGGTGCTGGCGGTCCTCACCGGTCGCCTCACCGCCGAGCGTCGTCGCACCGCAGTCGCACTGGCCCGGCTCCACGACGCGCTCGAGGCCGCGGAGGAACAGCCCGACCTGGCGACCACACTCGACTCGATCGCGGCGTCGGTCGGCCACGCAGTCCGCGCCCGGATCGCGGGCGTCGTCTTGCGCGACCGGGACAAGGTCACCGTCGCGGCATGGACCACGGGAGGGCCGGCGCCGACGCCGGCCGAGGCCGAGCAGCTGACGCGCGCCGAGTTGGAGCTCGGCTCGTCGAGCCCGCTCGTGGTGGGCCTGTCAGCGCGCCGGCCACTCGTTGTCGACGACTTCCAAGGGGACCCCCGCTTCGGTGGCTGGTCGGGTCCGTGGGTGAACGTGCTGCGCGACCTCGGCTGCCGGTCGCTCGTGCTCGTGCCGCTGCGGCTGGGTCACGAGGTGATCGGCGCGCTCGCGGCCGCGTATACAAACCCGAGGGCTACGTCGGTCGACAACCTCGCCTTGCTCGAGGCCTTCGCCGATCGTGCCGCGCCCGTCGCCGTCCGCGCTCGGGCGTACCAGCAGGAGCGCGAGTCGGCGGAGAAGCTTGCCCTCCTCGATCGGCAGAAGGGCGAGTTCCTCGCGCTCGTCTCGCACGAGCTGCGCACGCCCCTTACGGCGGTGAAGGGGTTCGTCGACACGGTTCTCGAGCACTGGCAGACGCTTCCCGACCCGCGGCGGCGCGACCTGCTCGACCGCGCGTCCTCGAACGCCGACGAGCTCAACCGTCTCGTCGGCCAGCTCCTCGACTTCGCCCGCCTCGACGCCGCCGACGTACGAATGCAACGCCAGCGGATCGACGTGTCGGTGGAAGTCGCGAACGCGCTCGAAGACCTCGCGCCGGCGTTGGCCGAGCACCCAGTCGAGATCGAGATTCCCGACGGCGCCGTGGTCGTCGCCGACCGCAAGGCCTTCGCCGACGTGCTGACGAACCTTCTGACAAACGCGGCGAAGTTCTCGCCCGACGGCACGCCGATCAGGGTGCGCGCAGAAGGCGACGGCGCCGATCTCGTCGTGTCCATCACCGATCACGGCGTCGGGATCCCGCTCGACGAGCAGGCGCGAGTGTTCGACCGCTTTTACCAGTCCCCGTCGAACCTGCCGTCGCAGCACGGCACCGGCATCGGGCTCACGATCGCCAAACAGTTTGCGGAGATGCAGGGCGGTCGGATCAGCGTCGAGAGCGAGCCCGGGCTCGGGTCGACGTTCTTCGTGTCGCTGCCGGCGGCGACGTCGAGAGCGGTCCGCGACGAGCGAGAGGGGGTGCCGACGTGACGCGCCGCCGCGTCGTCCTTCGTGCGTGCGCCGTTGCTGCAGCCGCGGTCGGCTCGACGCTTGCAGTGGTGGCGCCGGCGCGCGCCCAGGTCCTGCCGCCCGTGACGGCGCCCCCGATCGACATCGGGGTGCCGGGCCTCGGCATCGGGGTGCACGTCCCCGGCGAGGAGATCGGTGGGTCGAGCGGTCCAACGCTCCCGGAGGTGCAGGGCGTGCCCGCGGCGCCCGGCTCTTCGACGCCCAGCAGCTCCGGCGGCGGCGCCGGCG
>JBKOWN010000031.1:0-23165 GCA_046724435.1 Actinomycetota bacterium | reverse complement strand
GACCTCGCCGACTCGTTCGCGGTCACGGTGCCGGTGTTCCCCGGCTTCGGCGAGTCGGAGGGCATCGAGCAGATCGACAGCATGGAGGACGCGGTCTTTCACCTCCTCGATATGTGGGAGCTGCTCGGCGTCGACGCCCCGATGGTCGTCGGGCTGTCGCTGGGCGGTTGGATGGCGATGGAGCTCGCCACGCGGTACCCGGGTCGTGTGGGGAAGATGGTGCTCGTGAGCCCGGTCGGCATCCACATCGACGGCGCGCCGATGGCGGAGATGTTCGGCCGCACGCCCGCCGAGCTCGCCGAGATGCTGTTCGCGGACCAGTCGCAACCGATCCCCCAGGCCATGCACGCGATGGCCGAGTTCACCGGCGACGTCGGCCGCCAGGTCGAGATCCCGATCGAGATGGTGCTGCCGATGTGGAAGGCGATCAGCGCCACGGCCAAGCTCGGCTGGGACCCGTATCTGCATAACCCGAAGCTGCGCGGCCGCCTGCGTCGCATCACCGCGCCGACGCTCGTGGTCGCCGGCGCGCAAGACGGCCTCGTGCCCCCGATCTACGCCGAGACGTTCGCGGCCGAGATCCCCGACGCCCGTCTCGAGGTCATCGACGACGCTGCCCACTGGCTGCCGTTCGAGAAGCCCGCCGAGCTCGCCGCGTTGGTCCGGGAGTTCGCCAACTCGTGAGCGTTGTCACCGAAACGCGCATATGAGCCGCGTTTCGGTGACAACGGTGCGGCAGGTGATCGAACGCCTCGTCCGCGACGGCACCGCCGTTGCGCGCTCGGATGGGACGGCTCACGATCTGTTTCCCGTGGCGGCCAGCGCGGCTGAGGGACAGGCGTTGCGCGATTGGGTCATACGAGAAGGCGCGGCGCGCACCGTCGAAGTCGGTCTGGGGTACGGCATCGCGGCGCTCTTCGTCTGCGAAGGACTGCTCGCGAACGCTGCCGAGGACGCGTTGCACGTCGCAATAGACCCGCACCAGGCAACTCGGTTCGCCGACTGCGGGTTGCAGTTTCTCGACGAGGCGGACGTTGCGGACATGGTGGAGTTCCACGCGGGGGAATCGCAGATCGTGCTTCCGCGCTTTCTCGGCGAATTTCGGCGCTTCGACTTCGCCTTCGTCGACGGGAACCACCGTTTCGACGGCGTGTTCGTCGACCTCGCCTACCTCGGGCGTCTCGTCCGTCGTGGAGGGATCGTGTTCGTGGACGACTACCAGCTGCCCGGGGTCGCGCGCGCAGCATCATTCTTCGTGACGAATCTCGGCTGGACCATCGAAGAGGTTTCGGTCGCCGACGAGTTCCACCAGTGGGCCGTGCTCCGTACGTCCGTTGGGCGGGATGCCCGGCGCTTCGGCGATTTCGTCGAGTTCTGAGGCCGACGGCCCGCTACGCGACGAACGGGCGACCAACGCTAGATGTAGACGACGATCTCGCCGGGCTCAGTTCCCGGCGTGCGTGGACTCCTGCTCGAGCAGCTGCTCGAGCGGATCGGCGTCGGGGTTGATCGCGGCAAGGCGCAGATCGAGCAGGAAGTCGACGACCTCGGCCGCCGAGACGAGGTCGCGGCTCCGGTACTGCTCGAGTGCCGAGTCGATCATCGTCACCAGCGCCTGGCTCATCTCAGCCCCTTCCCAATCGGCCTTTGGTGTGTTCAACGTAGTCGGTCCGGGTTCCATGCCCGTGTCACGTTTATAACCGGAGTGTGAACGCCGTCACCCCTGGCCTCCGGGGCGTCTCCGGCCGAATAGCCTGAAAATCGATGCTCGCCCTTGGAGATCCCGCCCCCTCGCTGCAGCTCTCCGACGCAGCGACGGGCGAAGCCGTCACCGATCCATGGCGGGAAGGTGCGGTCGTCCTGGCGTTCTTCAAGACGACCTGCCCGGTCTGCCAGATGGCCGCGCCGAAGGTGCAGGCGCTGGCCGATGCCGGGGTGCGCGTCGTCGCGGTGGGCGAGGACCCGCCGGCGGCGATCCAGACCTACGCCGACCGTCACGGTCAGAAGGTCACGACGCTGAGCGAGCCGGCGCCGTATCCGGCGTCGGACGCGTTCGGCATCGACACCGTCCCGACCTTGTTCCGCGTCGACGAGGACGGCACGGTCCGCGACACGGTGGTTTCCTGGAACCGCGCCGAGTGGAACCGGTTCGCCGAGGCCGCCGGTGCTGCCGCCGTGTCCGAGGAGGGCGACGGTCTCCCCCCGTTCCGCCCGGGCTGAAACAGTCGCAACGCCTGACCCGGTCGGGTCAGCCCAAGCCGCGTTCGGTCGCAAACCTCGCGCAGAGTGCCGGTTTCCGACCCAACGCGCCCGTGGAGCTGGAGGGGTCAGGCGTCGACTGATTCGCGTTCGTCGAGGCCTTGCTGGAGCGTGTTCCAGGCGAGGGTGGCGCACTTGATGCGCACTGGGAACTTGACGACGCCCTGGAGCGCCTCGAGGTCGCCGAGCCGCACGCCCTCGAGCTCGGCCGTGAGGTCGGAGCCGTCGCTCTCGCCCTCGAGCTTCGACTCGTGGATCGACATCAGCGCCTTGAAGGCGCGGATGAGCTTGCGGGCCTCGTCGACCGGCTTTCCCTTCACGGCCGCGCTCATCATCGACGTCGACGCCTGACTGATCGAGCATCCTTGCCCGTCGATCTTGACGTCGAGGACGGTCTCCGAGTCGGGATCGATGTCGAGGTAGAGGACGACCTCGTCGCCGCACAGGGGGTTGAAGCCCTCGGCTTTGGTCGCCGGCGGCACCGGGAGCTCGCCGCGGTTCCGGGGCGAGCGGTAGTGGTCGAGGATGATCTCGCGGTAAAGGTCTTCGAGGCCGGGCATCGGGGGGCTCCGTTCTAGACGGCGAAGAACTTCTCAGCCTTCGCCAACGACTCTACGAGCGCGTCGGCGTCGCTCTCGTCGTTGTAGACGTAGAGCGAGGCACGAGTGGTGGCGGGCACGCCGAGCACTCGCATCAGAGGCTTCGCACAGTGGTGTGACGCCCGCACGCACACGCCGTCCTCGTCGAGGACCTGGGCGACGTCGTGGGCGTGGATGCGGTCGAACAGGAACGAGATGGCGCCGCCGCGCCGGTCGACGTCGCGCGGGCCGTGGATGTGCAGCCGGCCCTCGAAGCGCTCGTCGAGCGCCTGCAGCGTGTACTCGGTGAGCTGCTTCTCGTGGGCGCGGACGGCGTCCATGCCGAGCGCCGACAGGTAGTCGATGGCGGCGGCGAGCCCGCTGGCCTCGACGAACGGCATGGTCCCGGCCTCGAACTTCCACGGCACCTCGTTGGGCTCGAAGCCGTCGAAGCGCACGTCCGTGATCATCTCGCCGCCGCCGAGAAACGGCGGCATCGCGTCGAGCAACTCGGCCCGGGCCCACAGGCCGCCCAGACCGGTCGGGCCCAGCATCTTGTGGCCGGTGAAGCCGACGAAGTCGGCGTCCCATGCCTGCACGTCGACCGGCAAGTGGGGGACGGCCTGGGCGGCGTCCACGTTCACGAGCGCACCGGCGGCGTGCGCGGCGTCGGACAGCAGCCGGATGTCGTTGAGCGTCCCGAGCACGTTCGACATGGCGGTGACCGACAGGAGCTTCGCTCCGTCCAGCAGCCGGTCGATGTCGGTGAGGTCGAGCTGGAAGTCGTCCGTGATCGGGATCCAGCGCAGCTCGACGCCACGCTCTTCGACGAGGATGTGCCACGGCACGACGTTGGCGTGATGCTCCATTTCGGTGATGACCACCGCGTCGCCGGGGCCGAGGTTCTTCCGGGCCCACGAGTACGCGACGAGGTTCATCGCCTCGGTGATGTTCTTCGTGAACACGATCTCGCTCGTAGCGCGCGCGTTGAGCAGCTTGGCCACCTTGGCGCGGGCACCCTCGTAGGCCGCGGTCGACTCCTCGGCGATCGTGTAGATGCCGCGGTGCACGTTCGCGTAGTGGTGGCGGTGGTGGTACTCCATGGCGTCGAGCACCGAGCGTGGCTTCTGGGACGACGACGCCGAGTCGAGGTAGACGAGCGGCTTGCCGTTGACCTTGCGTTCGAAGATCGGGAAGTCGGCCTTGACGCGGCTGACGTCGAGGACCTCGGTCATCTCCCCACCTCCGCGGTGCGGAAGGTGTCGAACCCCTCGCGCTCGAGGCGGTCGGCGAGCTCGCGGCCGCCGGAGGCGACGATGCGACCGCCGAGCAGGATGTGCACCGCGTCGGGCGTGAGGTGCTCGAGGATCCGCCGGTAGTGCGTGATGAGCAGGATCCCGAGGTGCGGGCGCGACGAGCGGACGGCGTCGATGCCGCGGGCCACGACACCGAGCGCGTCGATGTCGAGACCCGAGTCGGTCTCGTCGAGCACGGCGAGATCGGGCTCCATCAACGCCATCTGGAGGATTTCGTTCCGCTTCTTCTCACCGCCCGAGAATCCCTCGTTGAGGTACCGGTCGATGAACCGTGTGTCCATGCCCAGCCGGCCGGCCCACTCGATGACCGCCATCCGGACCTCGAGCACCGAGAAGTCTTCGATGCCCTTCCGGGCCGACAGCGCCTGACGCAGGAAGTTCAGCACGCTCACACCCGGGATCTCCTCGGGGTGCTGGAACCCGAGGAACAGCCCCCGGCCGGCGCGCTCGTTGGTGGACAGGCCCGTGATGTCCTCGCCGTCGAACAGGATCCGGCCCGCGGTCACCTCGTAGGCCGGGTTGCCGAGGAGCGTCGCGGCCAACGTCGACTTACCCGATCCGTTGGGGCCCATGAGTGCGTGGAGCTCACCGGCGGGCACGGCGAGCGAGACGCCGCGGAGAATCTCCGTGCCGTCGACGGCGACGTGGAGGTCGTCGATCTCGAGCCGCGCCGTTGCGGCGTCAGCGGATACGGGGTCGGAGCCGGCGGCCATGCACGCAATTGTAATAACACTACGGGCGTAGTGGAAATGCTCGGGGTCCCGGGCGCCGGGACCTCGGCGGCGTGGACCGCTTGTTCCATTACCAGCGGATCAGTGCACTACCCCAGGTCATCCCGGCGCCGACGCTCGACACGAGCACGAGATCGCCGCGCTGGATGCGACCCTCAGCGGCACTCTCGGCGAGCCCGATCGCGATCGAGGCCGCACCCGTGTTCCCGTAGCGCTCGATGTTGAGAACCACGCGGGCAGGATCGATGTGGAGCTTCTCACCCACCGCCTCGATGATCCGAAGGTTGGCCTGATGCGGAACGAACCACGTGACCTCGGACAGGTCCACCGAAGCCCGCGCCAGCGTCACGTCGATCGACTCGACGAGCGCGCCGACGGCGAACTCGTAGACGGCCTTGCCCGTCATGTGGATCCGGTAGTCGCCGCTGGCCACGACTTCGGGCGTGAAGGGCATCGCGCTCCCACCGGCACGAATTCCCACGATGTCGGTGAGGGAGCCCTCGCACCCGAGGTCGGAGGAGAGGATCCCGGCTCCGTCCTCGGCCGCCCGGTCCAGCACGAGCGCGCCGGCACCGTCTCCGAAGACGACGGCGGTGCCGCGGTCCTGCGGGTTGATGAAGCGCGAGTACGCCTCGACCCCGATGAGCAGGGCACGGTTCACCGGGCTCGCGTTCAACAGCGCACCCGTAACGACCAGGCCGTACACGAATCCCGTGCAGGCGGTGTTGAGGTCGAACGAGCCGCACGAGACGCCCAGCTCGCCCCCGACGAAAGCGGCCGTGTGTGGGGCCAACTGCGCCGGCGTGCAGGTTGCAAGGACGATGAGGTCGATGTCGGCCGGCTCGAGCCCGGCGCTGGCGAGCGCGGCCCGAGCGGCGTTCGTCGACAGGTCCGCCGAGGACTGCTCCGGCGCGACCACTCGGCGCGCGCCGATGCCGGTCTTCGAGTGGATCCAGCCCTCGTCGACGCCGAAGCGCTGTTCGAGCTCCTCGTTCCCGACGACTGCGGTCGGGACATCGGATCCCCAGCCGGCGAAGTGGACGGGTGTCTCGCAGGTCGACATGTCGTCCACCTCCTATGAGCGAACGGATACCGGGACCGCGCGGGCGAGGCACTGCTTCACCTGCGCGACGCCGTAGGCGGCTTCTTCCGAAGAGCCCGCGACCGGCTGCAGGTGGAACGTGTGAATGCCGGCCTCGACATAGGGCGCGATGGCAGCGGCGATGTCCTCGGGCGTCCCGGCCGGGGCGTAGCGCTGGAGCGCGTCGAACGGAAGGCCGTAGAACCGCTCCATCGCGGGCGCGAGCCTGGCGCGCCCGTCCTCGACGGTGGGGCCGAAACCACACCACAGCTCGAGCGAGTGTTGCCACGCGACACCTTCGCGTCCGACGCTTTCGGCGTGCTCGGCGATCCGCGCGATGGACCCCGCGCAACGCCTTGGGGACGTGAACACACCGGTCCATCCGTCACCGAGCGTCGCGGCCCGCCGGAGCGCAGCGTCGCTCTTCCCGCCGACGATGAGGGGCACGCACGGGTCCGGGGCGGGAAGCACCTGCGTGTCCCGCAAACGGAAGAAGTCGCCGTCGAGCGTCACCGACTCGCCGGCAAGGAGCCGGCGCAACACGTAAAGAGACTCCGTGGCGCGGCGACCGCGCGTGAGCATGTCGACACCGCAGCTCTCGACCTCGCGCGGGTCTTCGCCCGCGATCCCGACGCCGAAAGTGAGCCGGCCCGGCGCGAAATGGGCGAGCGTCGATACCTGTCGAGCGACGGCGACGGGATGGCGCAGCGGCAGTTGGTAGACGCCCACGTACAAACCGATCGTCGGGTGGAGACCGGCATACGTCGCGACCGTGGTCAAGCCGTCGACGCCTGCTCCACCCTGGAAGCACACGTGGTCGGTGCTCCCGACGTAGTCGAGGCCGGCGGCAGCCGCGATCGCGACGCGATCGCGTGCTTCCTCATCGAGGGTCTCGACCGTGAGGATCCCGACCCGGATATCGCTCAAGCGTCCGTCCTTGCAAACATCGGGCCGGACGGCTGCGCGACCTGGCCCCCGCGGGCTACGAGATCCTGGTGGCCCGCCAACACGGAGGCCACCAATGTCTGTAGACACACAGACCCCGCCGAACGTTACGGGTGTCAGGCAGGGACCGAAAGAGAGACCGCGAAATCGTCGCCCGGGTCCGTCCACCAGGCGGCGAGGGCGAGACCGGCGGCGGCCAACTCCGCCTCGACGCGCTCACGGCGGAACTTGGCGCTGATCTCGGTTCGCATCTCCTCGTTGTCGGCGAACTCGACCAGGAGGTCGAGCTCGTGCACCCGCACCGTCTGTGCGCCTTCCGATCGGAGGCGCATTTCGATCCACTCTTCTGCCGGGTCCCACCGCGCGACGTGCGCGAAGCGTTCCGGCACGAAGTCGGCCCCGAGCTCACGGTTCAGCACGGAGAGGACATTGCGATTGAATGCCGCCGTCACACCGGCGGCATCGTCGTACGCGGCCACCAGGCGCTTGGTGTCCTTGACGAGGTCGGTGCCGAGCAGCAGCGCGTCGTCAGGTGCGAGGCCGGCGGCAAGGCTCCGGTAGAAGCGCGTCCGGCCGTCCGGGTCGAGGTTCCCGATCGTGCTGCCGAGGAACGCGACGAGACGCGTGCCGCCCGTGGGGAGACGGTCGAGGTGGTGGTCGAAGTCGCCGACGACCGCATGCACGTCGATGCCGGGGTACTCGACCGTGATCGCAGCGGCCGCTTCACGCAGGGTCGGCTCGCTCACGTCGAACGGAACGAACCGCCGGAGGGATCCATGGGCCGACAGCGCGTCGAGCAACAGCCGCGTCTTCTCCGACGTGCCCGACCCCAGCTCGACGAGCGTGTCGGCGGAGGTGGCGGCAGCGATGTCGCCGGCGCGCTCCGTGAGGATCGTCCGCTCCGTGCGCGTCGGGTAGTACTCCGGCAGCCGGGTGATCTCGTCGAAGAGCCGGCACCCCTCCTCGTCGTAGAACCACTTTGGGGGGAGAACCTTCGGCCACGCGGTGAGGCCGGCACGAGCGTCGGCGCGCAGCGCGGCGCTGAAGTCGTCCGGGCCGAGATGGATGTCGACGCGCGATGGGGACGAGGTGGAGGAGATGTCGGACCTCTCGATCAGATGGGTCGGATCGCGAGCTTGTCGTCGTCGAGCTCTACGACGGAGCCGTCCGGGACGGGTTCCCAACCCGCATCGCCGTCGTACGGCTCCGAGGCGATGACCACCGCTCCTTCGCGTGGGCGGTCGTCGAGCAGGAAGAGCGAGTTGCGGCACGCGGTGGCCGCGATGCGCTCGCCGTCGGTGAGCAGGAAGTTCAGGCGCGCGTCCGCCTGCTCCTTCTCGACGAGCGCGACGACCGACACGAGCGCGTCGGCTGGAGAAGCGCCGGCGTCGAGCCGGTCGAGCACGAGCGCGAACAAGAGCTCGGAGTCCGTGACGCTCTGCAGGCCTTGCAGGCGCGCCTCGCTCACGTTGCGGCGCAGCGTGCGGCGGGCGCCGGTGCCGAACTCGGGCACGAACCCGTTGTGCGAGAAGAGCCACGGGCCGTCGGTGAAGGGCGCGGTGCTCGTCTCCTCGATCGGCATGCCCGGCGATGCCGAGCGGACGGCGGCGAGCACCGCGTTCGAGCTCACGAGGCCGGAGAAGCTCGCGAACGAGGCGTCGGCCCAGATCGCCCGCGGGGTGCGGTAGCGCGCGGGTTCGGCGCGCTGCGCGCGGTCATACCAACCGACGCCGAACCCGTCGGCGTTGAACCTCCCGTGGGTCTGGTGGCGGGGAGCGGAGGCCTGCTGGCGCAGCGAATGGTCCGGCTCGAGAATCAGCTTCTCGAGCGTGACCGGAGGTCCGACGTAGGCGAGGTGGCGGCACATACGAGTTACGCGCCGGCCGCGCAGCGGAAGCCGGCAAAGATCTGGCGCCGGATCGGGTAGTCCCAGTTCCGGAACGTGGTGCGGCGCACGCTGGCGTCGGTCGCCCACGACCCGCCGCGAAGCACCTTGTACTCGGGGCCGAAAAACACCTCCGAGTACTCGCGGTACGGGAACGATACGAAGCCCGGATATCCGCCGAAGTCGGTGGACGTCCATTCCCAGACGTCGCCGATCATCTGCCGCGGCCCACCGGGCTCGCCGTCGCGGGCCGCGGCCGTCTCCCACTCGGCCTCGGTGGGAAGGCGGGCGCCGCGCCAGCGCGCGAACGCGTCGGCTTCGTGCCAGCACACGTGCTGGACGGGCTCGTCGGGCGGAAGGTCCTCGTGCCGGCCGTAGCGACGGCGCGACCAGTCGCCGCCCCCTTCGCGCCGCCAGAACAGCGGCGCCTCCGCTCCCGCGTCCTGACGCCATTCCCATCCGGCCTCGCTCCAGAGCCGCGAGTCGTCGTACCCGCTGTCCTCGATGAACGCGCGGTACTGGCGGTTGGTGACCGGGGCGCTGTCGATCCGAAACGGTGGAAGCTCGACCTCGTGGCGCGGACGTTCGTTGTCGTACACCCACGCGTGCTCGTCGGTGCCGATGAAGAACGTCCCGCCGGGCACGTCGACCATCCCGGCGTCGCCGTGGTCGACCTTCGAGGGACGCCAGTCGCCGGCGTCCGGGTGAGCGAAGTTCTCCATGAGCTGGATCGTGGCCAGCATCGTCTCGTCGTGCTGGTGCTCGTGTTGGACGACCAATCCGTACACGAAACCGTCTCGCAGCAGCGGGTCGTCCCCGTCGAGGTCGATCGTCGCGAGAACGTCGAGCGCACGCGTGCGAACGCCGGCGACGAAGGCGCGGGCGGAAGCGGGACCGAGGATCGGCAGTGACGGACGATCGCGGCGTGGGTGCTTGAACGCGTCGTAGACGTCGTCGAACAGCTCGTTGGTCGGTGCGGCGCCCACGAGGTTGCGCAGCAGCCACAGCTCTTCGTAGTGGCCGACGTGTGCGAGGTCCCACACGAGCGGCGACATCAGCGGGGACACCTGGCCGACGAGGTCGGCATCGTCGATCGGCGCGAGGAGCCCGAGGGTGCGCGCCCGCGCGCCCTCCAGCCCGGCCTCGATGCGGCTCTCCGTGTCGACGCTCACGCCCACGTCGCCGCCGCGAACTGGTCGGGCTCGGGGATCAGAGTCCCGTCCTCCTGCCACGCGTCGAGCCGGTCGTCGGCGGGGCACCGGCCCCGGGCCACGTAGCGGTCGACGAAGGCCTCGACCGCCAGCACGGTGGTCGCGTCGGTGCCGAGGCGCACCATCGCCTGGAGCGCGACGTCGAACGCGTCCCGGGCCGCGTCGGCGAAATCGGGATGACCGAGACCGTGGCGGGCGGCGTCGAGCCAGCGGCCGCTGGTGGGCGCGATTGCGTCGGCGGCTTCGACAGCGGCGGTGTCGTCGCAGACGAGCGTGGTCGCCACGGCGACCGCGGCGCGCCACCACGGATCCGGAAGCGAGTCGATCATCCGCATCTCGAGCCACCCGCGCGGCCGCACGGGCGGGAACAGCGTCGTGAAGTGGTAGGAGACGTCGTCGAGGGTCGGGAAGCCGAGCTCGTGGCCGTGGGTGATCCAGTCGCCGAGGGTGAGCGGTTCGAGGATGGGCACGAAGCGCAACTCGTCGCGACGGATGAACATCACGCGCGCGGCGAGCGCGTATTCGGCCCACTGCCGCACCGGGTCGACCTCGCCGTTGCCGTCGGCCGCCGTGGTCCGGCACTCGTCGACGTCGGTCCAGACGGCCAGCCGCCGGGAGCGCCAGCCGCTGGGCGCGCCACCCGAGAGTGGCGAGTTGGCGAACGCGGCGGCGAGCAGCGGACCGGCGTCGTGGGCGCGATGCCAGCGCCTGGCGGCGTCGGCGGCGATCGGCCCGAGGTCGACGTTCACCTGCACGGCGGCCGTCGATCGCATCATCGTGCGACCGGCTGCGCATTGGGCGTCGAAGTACGCCTCCATGGCCTCGTAGCGCGGCGAGTCGATGCTGCGGGCCCGGGCCGGGCCGGGGTCGAGTCCGAGCCCGACCAGACCGACGCCGTGTTCGCCGAGGGCGGCGGTGAGCGCGGCGGCGTCGGCGGCGATGGACGCGCAGGCCGGGCCGATGCCGCGCAGCGGCGGGGAGCTCAGCTCGACCTGGCCTCCGGGCTCGAAGGTGAGGCGGCTGCCGGCGGGGAGCTCGGCCCCCGCCTCACCCACGACCTCGTGCCGCACCGGCCGGGTCGGCTCGTCTGGACGCACGACCAGCCATTCGATCTCGACGCCGACCCGTCCCGAGGAGGAGGGCGGGAAGCACTCCTCCTCGACCAGTTGACGGACGTCACGAGTCGTGAGGGACCGGCGGGCGGCGGGCACGGTTACCTGTACCCGTAGTGGGCGCTGACCCAGGCGAGGTTTCGCACGGGGGAAGTCCATTGGTACCAGGAGCTCATCGGTTCCCTCCTGCCTTGTTTCGGTCGGATTGGTCTCACGTGTAGTACGGACTCGGGGACGGATCGGACGGGCCCTTTGCGGAAACACCTGCCGCACGTGCTCAGGCCGAGGTGCGCTCCGCTTCGACGGGGGCGGCGGACGCGGTCGTGGCGGCTGCGGCGGTGGCGTGCTCGGCGGCGGCCTCGTCGAGGGAGCTGCGGAGGGCGCGGTAGATCGCATCGGGCGTGAGCACGCCCAGGAAGCGTTCCCCTTCGACCACCGCGACCCACCCGTAATCGGTCAGGAGCATGGCGGCGAGCGCGTTCTCGAGGTAGTCGTCGATCGAGACCCAGGACTCGACACGCTCGGCGCGGTCACCGGCGGTGCCCTCACCCGCCGCGTGGGCGGCCCGGACGTGGCCCCGCAGGCGGCCGTCGGCGTCGACGACCGCGATCCACAAAGCCCTGGTGCGGCTCATGATCTCCCGGGCATGCGCCAGCGACTCGGACGGCAGCACCGTGGGCGGGTGCTCGAGGCTCTCGATCTCGATGGGCGTCACCTTGAGCCGCTTGAGCGCCCGGTCGGCGCCGACGAAGTCCGCCACGAAGTCGGAGGCGGGGTTGCCGAGCACCTCGGCCGGGGTGTCGTACTGGGCGAGCACGCCGCCGATCTCGAGGATGGCGATGCGGTCGCCCATCTTGACCGCCTCCTCGATATCGTGCGTGACGAAGACGATCGTCTTGCGAACCGTCTCCTGGAGCCGCAGGAACTCGTCCTGCAGCCGCGTGCGGGTGACCGGGTCGATGGCGCCGAACGGCTCGTCCATCAGCAGCACGGGCGGGTCGGCAGCGAGGGCGCGGGCGACGCCCACCCGCTGGCGCTGGCCGCCCGACAGCTGAGTCGGGTATCGGCGCCTGTAGGTCGTCGGGTCGAGGCCCACCAGCTCCATGAGCTCGTCGACGCGTGCCCCGACTCGGTCACGGTTCCAGCCGAGGAGGCGGGGGACCGTCCCGACGTTGGCGGCGATCGTCTGATGCGGGAACAGGCCGACCTGCTGGATCACATACCCGATGCGGCGCCGCAGACCGACCGGGTCGACGCCGGTCACGTCCTCGTCGTCGAGGAAGATGCGGCCACTGGTCGGCTCGATCAGTCGGTTCACCATCTTCAAGGTCGTGGTCTTCCCGCAGCCGGACGGACCCACCAGGACGCTGATCTCCCCTTCGGGCACCTCGAGGCTCAGGTCGGTCACCGCGACGGTGCCGTCGGGAAAGCGCTTGGAGACGGAGTCGAGGCGGATCATGGGCCGGACCCCCGATCGGTCCGCTGAAGGCTACCCGGCCTTAGTGCGCGCCGTGACCACCTACCGCGTCGCGGAAGATCTCGGCGAACCGCCCGGTGTGAGCAGCGGGCTGCAATGCGGGCCGCAGGCGCCGGGTCGGGCTGCCGGTCGACACGGGAGCGATCCGCACGATCGCCTCGGCCAGCGCGGCGGCATCTCCGGGCGGCACGGTCGTGCCGCTCCCGGGCGCGGCGCGGGCGACGATCTCGGGCGCGCCCCCGGCGTCGGTCACCACAACAGGTGCGCCGCTCGCGAGCGCCTCGACCACGACGATCCCGTACGGCTCCGGCTCGGTCGACGGGAGCACGAAGAGGTCGAGGTCCGCGAAGAGCTCGGGCGTGTCGGTGCGGGGACCGAGCCAGTGCACGTCGGGAAGCTGTGTCGCGCGCGTCGCGAGGTCGATCGCGAGTTGCTCCTTCCCGGTCACGGGCGCGCCCGCCACGACGAGATGCAGGTCCGCCCGTCGCGCCTTGGCGCGCTCGAACGCGTCGAGCAGCACGTCGAAGCCCTTCCACGTGTCGATGCGCCCGACCGCGCCCACGAGCGGGGAGTCGTCCGGGATGCCGACGCGGTCGCGGAACCGCCCGGCCAGCCCGGGTCGGAACTCGGCCGGGTCGACCGTCTCGTACACGACCTCGACGTTTGCGGGGTCGAGCTGGTCGGCGATCGCCTGCGACATGCAGACGACCTTTACCGCGAAGTGGCGGGCAAGGAAGCGCTCGAGCTGCAAGGCGGCGGGCGACTGGACGACGATCTCGCGCGCTTGCCAGACATGCGGCCGTCCTGTGATCGCCGCCGCCGCCCACCCGTACAGCGAGTGCAGCGAGTTCGAGTGCACGACGTCGATCCGCAACCGGCGGATCAGGCGCACGAGACGAATCACCGCCACCGGCCACTCGGCGACGTACCCCGCCCACTCGCCGGCACCGTGGCTCGTCGACAGGCGCTCCATCGGGACCGTGTGGAGGCTGGCGCCGGCAGTGGCGAACTCCTCGGCCAGTGGTGAGCGACCCGGGAGCGCGACGTGGCAATCGAACTCGTCGGGTGGGAGGCTGCGGAGCATCCGCACGAGGAGGTAGTCCGATCCGCCTCGCTCGGCGACCGGTTGGACGGAGAGCAGCCGGATCATGCGCGTCGCACTGAACCTCGAGCAATTGCTCCAACCGGCCCCGGGTGGGATCGGTCGCTACACGGCCGAGCTGGCGAGGCTACTGCCCGCCCTGCCGTCCGACGACGGGGACGAGATCACACTGGTGCCGTTCGTCGCCAGGCATCGTCGGGAGGATGTCGAAGCGCGAATGCGCGAGTTCGGCCTCGACGGTGTCGACCCGGTCGTGCTCCCGCTCCCTCGGCCGCTCCTGTACGACGCGTGGCATCTGCTCCGCCGGCCGGGACTGGGGCGTTCGCGCCGGCTGCGGAATGCCGACGTCGTGCACGCGCCGTCGGTTGCGGTGCCGCCGAAGTCGGACGTGCCGCTCGTCGTGACCGCGCACGACGCCGCACCGCTCATTTACCCCGAGACCTTTCCGCGGCGCGGCCGCCGGTTCCACGCGCAAGGTCTCGCCGCCACGGCCAAGCGCGCCGACCTCGTGATCACGGTCTCGCAATCGGCGGCGGAGGAGCTGACCGCGTACACGGCGATCGCGAGGGATCGAATACGAGTCGTGCCGAACGGGGTCGACCTCGAGATCGCCGGCGACGCGCAGGTGCACGCCACCCGGCGCGACCTCGGACTGGATGACGCGCCCTACGTGTTCTGGGTCGGGAGCCTCGAGCCGCGCAAGAACGTCGAACTGCTCGTGGACGCCTTCGTGCGGTGGGCGTTGCACACCGACCTCCCGCACCTGCTCGTCCTCGCGGGGCCGGCCGGTTGGCTGGAGGACGAGACGTCAGTGCTCGCGCCCGCGCGGCGACTGGGGAACCGTGTCCGCACCCTCGGCCGGATCGGCGATCCTGCCTTGGGCGCGCTGTACCGCGGCGCGGACTTGTTCGCGTTCCCGAGCCGGCACGAGGGCTTCGGCATCCCGGTCCTCGAGGCGATGGCGCAGGAGACCCCGGTCCTCGCCGCCGACATTCCTGCGCTGCGGGAGATCGCGGCGGGCGCCGCCGTCCTGCGATCGCCCCATGACCCGGATGCATGGGTTGCCGCTCTCGACAACCTCCTGCACGACGAGGCCGAGCTCTCGCGGTTAGGTACCGCGGGTCGTGCGCGCGCCCAGGAGTATTCGTGGGCGCGCTGCGCGGAGGGGACACGAGCTATATATCTCGAGCTAGTCGGGGCATAATCACCCCGGATGGGGCCCCTGCAGCTCGCGCAGGACATCGGTTCCAAGTGGATCTACTGGCCCTGGGTCGGTGACCACCTCGACGAGATCCGCACGCGCCTCACCGAGCACATCACGCTGACGTTCTGGGCCGTCCTGCTCGGGTTCTTGATCGCGTTCCCGCTCGCGCTCGGCGCGGCGCGGTACCGGCGCCTCTACCCGCCGGTCATCGGCGTCACGGGCGTGCTGTACACGATCCCGTCGATCGCGTTGTTCGTGTTCCTGATCCCATGGACGGGGCTCTCGCGCACGACCGCGCTCGTTCCTCTCGTCACCTACACGCTGTTGATCCTGATCCGGAACATCGTCGCCGGCCTCGACGGAGTGCCGCCGGACGTTCGCGAAGCGGCACAGGGGATGGGCTATCGGCCTCTGCGCCAGCTGTTCTCGGTCGAGCTGCCGCTCGCGCTGCCCGCCATCGTCGCCGGGATCCGCATCGCGACCGTCACGACGATCGGCTTGATCACCGTCACTGCGCTCATCGGGCAGGGCGGGCTCGGGCAGTTCATGATCGACGGGTTTCAGCGCGACTTCCGCACGCCGCTCACGGTCGGGATCATCCTCTCGGTCGTGCTGGCGGTGGCCGCCGACCTCCTGTTGGTCGGGACGCAGCGGCTCGTGTCGCCGTGGGCACGCGCGGGGAGAAGGAGGCGCTAGGGGTGGGCTTCCTCCGTGACGTCGTCGACTGGTTCGGCGACGGGTCGCACTGGAGCGGGACCGACGGCGTCGTGCACCGCCTGAGCGAGCACGTGCAGATCTCGATCGTGTCGATCGTGGTCGCAGCTGTGATCGCGTTGCCGATCGGGTTCCTGATCGGTCACGTGCGCAAGGGCGGCATCGCCGCCGTCAACATCTCGAACATCGGAAGAGCGTTGCCGTCGTTCGCGTTGCTCATCCTCATGGTGCAGATCTTCGGGCTCGGCGAACCGTCGGGGCTCTTCTCGTTCATCGGGTCGTTCCCGACGTTCGTCGTGCTGGTCGCCCTCGCGATCCCGCCGATGCTCACGAACACCTATATCGGCATGGCCGGCGTCGACCCTGAGGTGCGTGAGGCAGCGCAGGGCATGGGCATGTCGGGGAGCCAACTCCTGCGTGGTGTCGAGGCGCCGATCGCGCTGCCGCTGGTGTGGGCGGGCATCCGGACCGGCGCGATCGCGGTGGTCGCCACCGCGACATTGGCCGCGTACACCGGGTGGGGCGGGCTCGGCCGCTTCATCATCGACGGCCTGTCCACGCAGGACTACGTGCAGGTGTTCGCGGGCGCGGTGCTCGTCGCATTGCTTGCGATCGTGTTCGAACTCGGGCTCGCCGGGCTGCAGCACCTGACGGTGTCGCGCGGCCTTCGTGTGACGGCGCGGCCAGGACGCCGGGTGGAAGAGGCCGTCCCGGGGGTCGCAACCGCCCCGGCTGCGCCGCCGCGCCCGCCTGGGTAAAGGAGTGCACGGGTCCCAACAGGAAGGAACAGAGGATGATTAAGGCACGAGTGCGATTCCCGGGTCGAACGCTGGGGGCGATGCTCATCGGGCTCACGCTCGTCTTGGCCGCGCCGACGGTGAGCGGCGCGAGCCCGGGCCAGGGAGGGAGCAAGGGCTCGCTCACTATGGGCTCGAAGAACCTGCCCGGCGCGCAGGTACTCGGACAGGTCTACGGCCAGGCTCTGGCGAAGGACGGATACAACATGTCCTACAAGGAGAACCTGGGGACCACCGAGGTCGTGTTCGCCGCGCTTCAGAACGGTGACATCGACCTGTACCCCGATTACATGAACACGGTGGTGCAGTTCCTCGGCGGCACCGGCGGTTCCGATGTCAACCAGGTGAAGAGTGAGCTCGACACCTTGCTCCAAGGCAAGGGCATCGTCGCCACCACGCCGGCGCCGGCGGTCGACGTCAACGGCTTCTACGTCACCAAGAAGACGGCGAGCAAGTACAAGCTCAAGACGATGTCCGACCTCACGAAGGTCGCGAGCAAGCTCAGGTTCGGCGGGCCACCTGAATGCCTGGACCGTCCACTGTGCCTGGGCGCCGCGTCACAACAGCTGTACGGCCTCCAGTTCAAGGAGGTCAAGAAGCTCGACACGGGTGGACCGGTGACCGTCAAGGCGCTCGAGGACGGCAACGTGCAAGTCGCGGAGCTGTTCACGGGTAGCAGCGTGATCCCCAAGGATGCTGTGCTGCTGAAGGACGACAAGGGACTCCAGGGCGCCGACAACCCGGTGGTCCTCATCAGGGACAGCAAGAACACCCCTCAGCTCGACGCGACGCTGAACAAGGTGTCGGCCAAGATCACGACTGCGCAGTACCGCAAGATGACGCTCGCGGTTCAGAACCTGAAGGAAGACCCGGCCGACGTGGCCAAGACGTTCCTCAAGAACAACAAGTTGGCCTGAGCGTCGGCGACGCCAGAACGCGATCGGCCCCGCCTCGCAGCGGGGCCGATTCGCGTGTGAGTGGGATCGCGTCAGTTATTGACGGTGATCGCGCAGCTCGCCATCCCGCGCTTCTCGAGGTAGCGCTGGTGGTAGTCCTCGGCGGGCCAGAACTCCTGCGCGGCCGTGATCTCGGTGACGATCGGCCGCTTGAACCGAGCCTGCGCGGCCTCCTTCGACGCCTTGGCCGCGGCCTCCTGCTCGGGCGAGTGGAAGAAGATCGCCGAGCGGTACTGGTCGCCGACGTCGGGACCCTGCCGGTTGAGCTGGGTCGGGTCGTGGAGGTGCCAGAAGGCGTCGAGCAGCTCGTTGTAGGAGACCTGCTCGGGGTCGAACTCGACGAGTACGGCCTCGGCGTGGCCGGTGGTGTGGCTGCAGACCTGCTCGTAGCTCGGGTGGTCGGTCCGTCCGCCGCTGTAGCCGACGGTCGTCCGGATCACGCCCGGGATCTGTCGGAAGTCGCCCTCGACGCCCCAGAAACAGCCTGCCGCGAACGTCGCCTGCTCGGTCTTGGTCTCCGTCATCGGATCACCTTTCCTGGATCGCTCACCACGTACAACACCGGCGTATTCCTCACCACCCGCGGTCGATCCACTCCTGCAGGTGCGGGCGCTCGGTGTCGAGGGTCGTGTCGAGGCCGTGGCCGGGCAGCACGAGCAGGTCGCCCGGGAACGTGAACAGGCGCCGGTCGATCGACTCGATGATCTGGTCGAAGTCCCCGCCCGGGAGGCCCGTGTTCCCGGGGCCGCCCGGGAACAGCGTGTCGCCGCTGAACAGGACGGGATGGCCCTCGAGCAGGAAGCAGGTCGATCCGGCCGTGTGTCCGGGCGTGTGGATCGTCCGCAGCCGGAGGTCGCCCACCTCGATGATCTCGTCGTCGGGGATCGTGAAGTCGTACGACGGGAGCATGGACGCGTCCTCGGCGGCGATCCCCACGTCGATGCCGGCGTCACGCACGGCCTCGACGGCCTGGATGTGGTCCCAGTGCCCGTGCGTGGTGAGGACGCGCCGGACGCCCGTCGCCCGGCTGACCTCGAGGAGCAGGTCGTGCTCGTTGGCGGCGTCGAGCAGCGTCGCCTCGCCCGTGCCCTTGCTCCGCAGGATGAACACGTTGTTCTCGAACGGGCCGACGGTGAGCTTGTCGATCCGCAGTTCCGGGGTCTCGTAGTGGGCCGGCCGGTTCACGAATGTGAGCGTACCGGCCGGTGGCAACTTGACCGACCGGTCCAGTACCGTCCGCGGCAATGGACTTCCTCGACACGCCTGCGGAGGCGGCGTTCCGCGCCGAGGTGCGCGCGTGGCTGGCCGACCACCTCGTGGGCGAGTTCGCCGAGCTCGGCGGGGGCGGCGGGCCGTCCGACGAGACCGCGTGGGAGCTGCGCGTCGAGTGGGAGAAGCTGCTCGGACGCGACCGCTGGGTGGGGCTCGACTGGCCCGAGGAGTACGGCGGCCGCGGCGCGAGCTTCGCCGAGCAGGTCATCTTCAACGAGGAGTATGCCAAGGCCGACGCGCCGACGCGGGTGAGCTTCTTCGGCGAGGGCTTGTTCGCGCCGACGCTCCTCGCCTACGGCACCGAGGATCAGAAGCGCCGGTTCTTGCCCAAGATCCAGTCGGCCGAGGAGCTCTGGTGCCAGGGCTACTCGGAGCCCAACGCCGGCTCGGACCTGTCGAACGTGCAGACGCGCGCCGCGCTCGATGGCGACCAGTGGGTCGTCAACGGGCAGAAGGTGTGGACGACACTCGCGCACCGAGCGCAGTGGTGCTTCGCAGTCGTGCGCACCGACCCCGACGCGCCCGCCCACAAGGGACTGTCGTATCTGCTCGTCCCGATGGCGCAGCCGGGGGTGTCCGTCCGACCGTTGAAGCAGATGACGGGCACGGCCGAGTTCAACGAAGTCTTCTTCGACGACGCGCGTACCGACAAGGCGAACGTCGTGGGCGAGGTGAACGACGGCTGGAAGGTCGCGATGGCAACGCTCGGCTTCGAGCGCGGCACCGCGTTCCTCGCCCAGCAGATCGCGTTCCAGCGCGAGGTGTCGGAGCTGATCGAGGTGGCGCACAAGAACGGTGCCACCGCCGAGCCGGCGATCCGTCAGGAGCTCGCCGACTCGTACGTCGGCGTGCAGATCATGAAGTACAACGGTCTGCGCATGCTGACCAAGCTGGTGAAGACGGGCGTCCTCGGGCCTGAGTCGAGCATCGGCAAGCTGTACTGGAGCACGTGGCACCGCCGGCTCGGCGAGATCGCGATGCACGTGCTCGGCACGGACGGGCTGCTCGTCGAGGGCGAGCCCGAAGACGAGCACGGCGAATACGTGCTCAACGAGCTGGAGCGCACGTTCATGGTCAGCCGGTCGGAGACGATCTACGCCGGCTCCAGCGAGATCCAGCGCAACATCATCGGCGAGCGGGTGCTCGGGCTCCCGCGTGAGCCGCGAGCCTGAGGGGGAGACATGAACTTCGCGTTCTCGGAGGAGCAGGAGCAGCTCCGCGAGGCCGTTCGCAGATTCATGGAGGCGAAGTCGCCTTCGTCGGAGGTGCGGCGCCTCATGGAGACCACCGAGGGCTACGACGAGGCGGTATGGAAGCAGATGGCGCAGGAGCTGGGGCTCCAGAGCCTGCACCTCCCCGAAGCCCACGGTGGTCAGGGCTTCACGTTCGTCGAGCTCGGCATCGTGCTCGAGGAGATGGGGCGCGTCCTGTTGTGTGCGCCGTACTTCTCGACAGTCGTGCTGGCCGCGGACGCGATCATGAACGCCGGCACGGATGCCCAGCAGAGCGAGCTGCTCCCCGGCATCGCGTCGGGTGAGACGATCGCCGCGCTCGCGTTCACCGAGCCGAACGGCCGGTGGGACGCGGCGGGCATCACGATGGAAGCCAGCGGGAGCGGCGACAGCTACCAGCTGTCGGGCACGAAGATGTTCGTGATCGACGGGCACACCGCGAACACGATCATCACCGTGGCCCGGCTCGCCGGTACCAGCGGCGAGGACGGCATCTCGTTCTTCGCCGTGGACGGTGACGCGTCCGGCCTGACACGCACGCCGCTCGCCACGATGGACCAGACCCGGAAGCAGGCTCGTCTCGATTTCTCGGACGTCGCCGCCCGGCCGTTGGGCGAGCCGGGCGCGGGGTGGGCGGCGTTGTCGAAGACGCTCGACCAGGCCGCCGTCGGTCTGTCGAACGAGATGGTCGGCGGCGCGCAGAGGGTGCTGGAGATGTCGGTCGACTACGCGAAGGTGCGCGTGCAGTTCGGCCGCCCCATCGGCTCGTTCCAGGCCATCAAGCACAAATGCGCCGACATGCTGCTCGAGGTCGAGTCGGCCAAGTCGGCGGCGTACTACGCGGCGTGGGCGGCAGCCGAGGACAACGAGGAGCTCCCGGTCGTCGCGAGCCTGGCCAAGGCGTACTGCTCCGATGCGTACTTCCACGCCGCCGCCGAGAACATCCAGATCCACGGCGGCATCGGCTTTACCTGGGAGCACGACGCCCACCTGTACTTCAAGCGGGCGAAGAGCTCGGAGATCCTGCTCGGCGACGCCACCTATCACCGGGAGCTGCTGGCGCAGCGCATCGGCATCTGAGCGGAGCACGCCGCCCGTGCAGATCGTCGCCGGCGTCCTCGTCATTGCGGTCGTCGTCGCGGTCGCGGCGTGGTTGGTCATCCGCGAGGCCGGGCGCATCGCCAAGGCGCCGCCGCCGGCGATCTTCGACCTCGACGACGCCCACGACTGGGTCGTCGCACACGTGCCCGACGACGTCGCCGCCACGCTCACCTCGGACGACGTGCGCCGCATCCTCGAGTTCCAGCTCGAGTACTTCGAGAAGGAAGGCGTGTCGGGGAACGGGTCCGGACCGAAGGTGCCGGGACCGATCGTCATCGGCGGCGCCGAGGTCGTCGCCTACATCGTCGAGCGCGCCGCGAGCACGGGTGAGGCCTACCTCCCCGAGCAGGTGCACGGGGTCCTCGAGACCCAGCTCAGCTACCTCCGGGCCATCGGGGCGGTCGGGCCGCCAGCCGATGAACCGCCCGAACGCGAGGTGTGAGCCCAGCGATATCGTGCGCCCGATTCTCACGAAGGGGACGATGTGGGCCGACCGGCGCGCTTCGAGGACTACAGATACCTCGGTGACAAGCGCACGCAGATCGTCTACGACCTCGACCTGACGGACGACGCCACCCTCGCACCGGCCATCGACGAGCTCGTCCAGTCCGAGCAATTCGCTGCCTTCTCGCCCGACACCCTGGCCGAAGCCCGCAACCGCGGATATCGACCTCACTCCTCGATCAGGGCCGGCGAACCTGACGACGGGCTTCGGTGACGTCGGCACGGAAGTGTCCCCAACGGCCGATGCGTTTGTGATACAAGAGCGGTACCAGGGAAAGGAGGTGGTCCACGCATGCATGATCAATCGGGGACTCTGGAGGTACGCGGCCGCTAGGCCACGCTCAGCGCCCGTCGATCGGGCGCGCAGGCTGGACCGCCTGGCGGAATCCCACCCGCCGTACCCTCGCCGCCCGGACGGGAGTTGGTCCCACCCGTGGTGAGCCGGACGACGAGCCTGCCAGTCGAATGAGAGCACCTGGAGGAGGCGCTCCGGCGTCTCCTCCAGGCGCGTCTGGGCGAGAACTAGCGTTGGCGGCCCATGAAGCTTCGTAGGCTCGCAGGACCGGGCGCTGTCTGATGGAAGACGAGCTCCGCCTCCTCCGTCAGGCCCATGAAGAACAGACCAAGCACGTTCTTTCGGAGCGCTTGGTGGCGGCGGAACACATTCGGCAGCTCGAGTTGCGGGTCGAGCAGCTCGAGCGGCAGGTCGAGCAGCTGGAGGATCTCGTCACGCGGATGAGACGTGAGGTCGCCGATGCTCATCGTCGAACCGCCGAGACCGTTGCCGTCGAGCACGAGCAGGCGAGCCGGCACGTCGAAGCCGCGCGCTGGGAACGCGATACCGCCGTGCGTCAACTCGAGGAGTTCGAGCGAACCTCGACGTATCGCCTGGTCACACTGGTGCACCGGGTGTTCGCACGAGGTCGGGGCCCCTCACGGTGACACAGGCCGAACCACGAACCAGTCGGCGCCGACTCTCTGCGTTCGTCGTTCCGACCGGGGCGCAGGCGCCCGCAGATGATGCGCTTGCTGCTCTGGCTCGACACACGCCCGAGCTCGGCCAAACAAGCATCACGCCGATCGGTGACGTCAACGCGGCGGTCGCCGATGCGGATGATGGTCTCCTGTGGCTGGTCGATGCCCACGTGCAGGCTGAGCCCGGCTGGCTCGAGCCCCTTTTGCATGCGGTCGACGCCCCGACCAGAGGCAACGTCGTCGGCGCCACGCCTTGTGTCGTCGACCCGCACGGCCGAATCGTGGAGGCTGGCACGATGGTTGCCCGCGATGGCGTCCCCTGCCTCGTCGGCGCGGGGAGCGCCGCCGACGACCCGGTTGTTCGCTTCGCTCGACCGGCGGACGGCTCGTCAACGGCGTTGTTGCTCGAGCGGGACGCCTTTCTTCGTGTCGGAGGCGTTGATGAGCAGTTCACGACTTTTCGCGCCGCCGCGATGGATCTCTGCTTGCGCGTCGCCGAGCTCGGGGGAACCATCTGGTACGAGCCTTCGTCGCGCGTGATGCGGTTGCGCTCGGGCATCGCTACCGGCGAAGAGCAGCGATCCGATCAGGACCGCGTGAGGCTGCGCGAGCGACACCGGACGGTGCTCGAGCACCGCCCGCTCGTCGACGACCTCGACGACTATCCCCACCGTGCGGTAGCGGCGCGCGACGCTCTCGCGCTCGACCGTGTG
>JBKOWN010000152.1:0-2682 GCA_046724435.1 Actinomycetota bacterium | reverse complement strand
CGCCAGGGTGCGAGAGACCGACGGCGCGGAGCTCACGGTCCAGTCGGTATACCGCCGGCTTCCCGTGGCCCGCATGCGTTGCGCGAACCACTCGGACCGCCTGGCCACGATCGAGTGCCTCGCCTGCGGTCGCATTCGCCTGTGCCCGGAGTGCGCGACGGCGCATGCATCGCATCTCGTGTTGCCGTGCCGCTACGTCGACTGGCAGGTGCGTTCGGACCATGGACTCGTGGAGGGGGTCGGCGAGCTGATGGGTGATGCCGCGAGAGCGATGCTGGCCGGTCTGGACCAGCTCGTGTCGAAAGTCGGCACCCAATCCGGGCGCTGAGCTTCGACGCCGCACGCCTCACGGCAGGCGCCCCGAGCGCGGCAGGCCCTCCCACTTCGGCGACGATTCTTCGCCGGCATGTCATCGTGCTGACATACGTGGGTGGGAAAGTACACGGATAAGGACCAGCTCGGTGGCTGTGTCCCGCCCATGTGGTAGGCTCGGCCTCGTTTCGCCGACCGCCCGACCGCGAGGAACGCCCATGGCCGTCGAGCCCACCCAGGATCTTGCCCGCGTCATCGAGGCGAGGGACTTTCCCGCACTCCAGGCGATGCTCAAGCACTGGTCGCCGGCGACCGCGGCGGGGTTCATCGAAGGCCTCCCGGTGGAGCAGCAAATCGTCGCCTTCCGCGTCCTGCCCCGTGATCTCGCCGCCGACGTGTTCGAGTATCTTCCGCTCGACGCGCAGGAACAGCTTCTCAAGGCCATGGCCAAGGAAGAGGTCGCCAAGATCCTCAACGAGATGGCGCCCGACGATCGCACGGGCCGAAGGGTGTGGCCAGGTCACCACCTATTCGGCCTTGGATCACTTCCGGCCACCGCGCGGCCGACGGAGTCGTAGCACCGCTCCCACCCTCGTTGTGGGCGTGACGACCAAGCACCGCATTGGGGCAGCGCGCACCGCTCAGCCATACCACTCGCGATCGCCGCACCAACAGCCACTCGCATTCTCGACGTCTCGGATTCGCCATGCTACGGTAGCCTCGTGCCGGGGTCGCGTAACGTAGGGGATGCCGACGTTCGCGTGTTCGAGAAGTCGTTCGCCGGCCGCGTGATTTGCGCCCGTGACGTCGACTACGACGACGCGCGCGCGGTCTGGAACCGCATGATCGACCGGCGTCCCGCCCTAATCGCACGCTGCGCGAACACCGACGACGTTATTCGCGCGCTCCGGTTCGGTCGCGATCACGACCTGTTGATCTCGGTCCGCGGCGGTGGCCACAACGTCACCGGGAACGCCGTCGTCGACGGCGGCCTGATGATTGATCTCTCTGCGATGAAGGCGACGCGCGTCGATCCCGCACGGCGCGTGATCGTGACGGACCCCGGGCTCACCTGGAAGGACTTCGATCTCGCGACGTTGCCATTCGGTCTTGCGACCACGGGCGGCATCATCTCGTCGACGGGCGTGGCCGGGTTGACGCTCGGAGGTGGCCACGGCTGGCTGATGCGGCGCCACGGGCTGACCTGCGACAACCTCCTGTCGGTCCAGCTCATCACCGCTGACGGCCGGCTGGTGACCGCGCGCGCGGACGAGAACTCTGATCTCTTCTGGGGTGTCCGCGGTGGCGGCGGTAACTTCGGGATCGTGACGTCGTTCGAGTTCCAGCTGCATCCGGTCACGACGGTGCTGGCGGGGTTCGTCCTCTATCCGCTCCCGCGGGCACGCGAGATCTTCCGCGTCTACCGCGAGTGCGTCGCAGCGGCACCCGACGAGCTGACCGCCGCCGTGCTCATCACGACGTGGTCCGACGGCACGCCCGCGATTGCCGTCGTCGTCTGTCACTCCGGCAATCTCGAGGTCGGCGAGCGGCTCGTGCAGCCAGTGCGACATCTCGGCGGGCCGATTGTGGACACGATCCGACGCACGAGCTACGCCGAGCTCCAGACGATGTTCGACGCGACGAATCCGCCCGGCCCCTGGTACTACCGCACCGGCTACCTCACGAGCGAGAAGGTGCTCGGTGACGACTTCGTCGACCTCCTGCTTGCGCAGACGAACTTCCCGTCACCGTCGCCGCTGTCGCGCATCTTCATCGAGCACCTCGGGGGCGCAGTGGCGCGCGTGCCCGCCGACGCCACCGCGTTCGTGCACCGCCCGGCCCCCTTCGACCTGATCGTGATCGCGGGCGGCTTCCGCCCGCAGGAGACGGAGAAGAACTTCGCATGGGCGCGCGGGGTGTCGAGCGCGATGCGCCCGTTCATGTCCGGCGGGGCCTACGTGAACTATCTGGGCGCGGATGCAGACGCGGACGCGGTCCGCGCGGCGTACGGCCCGGCGTGGGACCGGCTGGTGGCGCTCAAGACCAAGTACGATCCCGACAACGTCTTCCGTCTGAACCAGAACATTCGCCCGGCTACACCAGCTCGAACTCCTCCACGCTGACTTCCGCGCCGAACCACGCGCGGCGGAATGCGTCGACGTCCTGATACGTGGCCTGCGGCAACCGCTTGAGCGTGAGCTGCACGCGCAGCGGCCGCACGTCGAACGGATACGGCGCGAACTCGACCCGGCGAGGCCCAACGGGCTTCATGGCCATTCGCACGCCGTCGTCGTCGCCGCCCGCGTCGCTCACCGGCACGGGCTCGACGAAGTCCTCGTACGGCTCCTGGCAGCAGAAGTAGAGGCCGAG
>JBKOWN010000119.1:0-36451 GCA_046724435.1 Actinomycetota bacterium | reverse complement strand
CAGTAGATGAGTGGTGTGCCGCACCGCCAGCAATGTGGATACGCGTGCGCGTAGTCGACGATCGAGACGATTCGCCCCGCTGTGGTCAGCGCGTCGATGAGCGCGGGGTCGGCGTCCTTGACGAACTGGCCGGCGAGTTGTGGGACGGACGCGTCGAAGCGGGCGTCTGCGCCGACGGGGTTGAGCATCGGCAGCTGTTCGTGCTCGGCCACCTCTCGGTCCACTTCGCCGAACGCGGGCGCGAGGTGCACGATCCCCGATCCTTCGTCGATGGTGACGAAGTCCGCGATGACGACGCGATTGGCGCGGGGATCGATGGGCAGGTAGTCGAACGGCCGCTCGTACCGCAGGCCCGCGAGATCGGACACGGGCACCGTCTCGACGACCTCGACGTCTTCGCCGAGCACGCCGGCGACGCGCGTCGCAGCGAGGACGAGGTCGCGCCCGCCTTCGGGTGCCTTCACACGCACGTACTCGATCTCGGGACCGACTGCGGCGGCGACGTTCGAGACGAGCGTCCACGGCGTGGTCGTCCACACCAGAAGGTCGAAGTCCGCGCCGACCACCGGGAACCGGACGTAGACCGAGGGTTCGATGACGTCCCGGTACGCGCCCGGCTGGCCCAGCTCGTGGCTCGACAATGCGGTGCCGCAGCGACCGCAGTACGGCACGACCTTGAAGCCCTCGTACACGAGGTCGCGGTCCCACATCTGGCGGATCACCCACCAGACGCTCTCGATGTACTCGTTGTCGAGCGTCCAGTACGCGTCTGCGGTGTCGATCCACATCCCGATGCGAGCCGTCAGCGCCGACCAGTCCTCGACGTAGCGCTGCACCGACTCACGGCACCGTTGGTTGAATGCCTCGATCCCGAAGTCCTCGATCTCGTGCTTGTTCGTGATGCCCAGCGCCTTCTCGACCTCGACCTCGACCGGCAACCCGTGGCAGTCCCATCCGCCCTTCCGCGCGACGTATCGCCCGCGCATCGTGTGGAAGCGCGGGTACAGGTCCTTGAACGCGCGGGCCCAGACGTGGTGGATGCCCGGTCGCGCGTTGGCGGTGGGCGGACCTTCGTAGAAGACCCACTCCGGCGCGCCTTCGCGCCGTCGGAGGCTCTCGCGGAACGCGTCCTCTGCGCGCCAGCGCTCGAGCACGCGTGCTTCGAGCTCGACGAGGTCGAGCGCGGAAGGTACGGGCTTGAACGCCATGTGCCGTAGAGTACAAGCACCCTCTTTCGTGCCGGCCGTCAAAGGACAGTTGTGACGCGCTCCTCCGACCTCTACGACGTCGAACGCGACGCGGTGGTGCTACGGGTGCACGTCCAACCGGGCGCGGGACGCAGCGCCGTCGTCGGCCGGCACGGCGACTCGCTGAAGCTGAGGGTTGCCGCTCCACCCGTCGACGGGCGAGCGAATGCCGCGGCGGCGGCGCTGGTCGCGGACGCGCTGGGCGTGAAGGAGCGCGACGTGGATCTCGTCTCGGGGGAGCGGTCGCGGCTCAAGCGCTTTCGCGTCGTGGGCATCGACGTCAACGACGTCGATGCCCGGTTGCGCCAGGCGCTCCTCGAGGCCGATTCGCGAGTCGGGGAGCCGCGCCACCGCCCGGTCTGAAGCCCGGGGCCGTCGCCGCCACGCCGAGGCCGGAATTCCGTGGTCGGGGAGCGGTGTTTGCTCCTACTATCCTGCGCTCCCCGGCACGCCGGCGGGGCCGCCGTCGCCCGTCTCCCACCTGGGAGTTCCCAATGGCAACACCACAGAAGGCCGCTGCGTCGAGGAAGGCCGCGCCCGCTCGCAACGCCGCCAAGAAGGGCGCGGTGAAGAAGTCGACGGCGAAGAAGCCGGCCAAGCAGGCGCCAAAGAAGACGGCGAAGAAGGGCACCAAGACCGCGAAGAAGACGCCCGCGAAGCGGCCGGCCGCCAAGAAGAGCAAGGCGCCGGCGACGAAGAAGGCGGCGCCGGCAAAGCCCTCCGCGGGCAAAGCGGCCAAGGGGGCCAAGAGCCGGACCGGGAAGGCGGCCGCGGTCGCGAAGCCCGCCAAGCCTGCGCCGGCCAAGAAGAAGGCGCTTCCGACGAAGAAGGCGCCCCCGGCGAAGGCGACGAAGACACCGGCACCGCCGGCCAAGGCTGCGCCGCCCCCGAAGAAGGCCCCGCCGACGCTGCCACCGGCCAAGAAGGCCCCGCCCCGCAAGCCCGGCTCGGTGATCTGCCCGCTGTCGGGCTGGGAGGTCATGCCGGCCAAGCCCAACATGTCCGACCGGACGCTGAAGCGGCTGCGGCAGAAGCTCATCGACGAGCGCGACCAGCAGATCCGCCAGGCGGAAGATCTCCAGCACGAGGCCGAAGAGCTCGCGCAGGAACGTGACCCGGGTGACACCCAGTTCGACGAGGAGTCGGGCGAGGGCGACACGGTCAACGTCGAGCGCGAGCGCGATCTTCTGTTGTCGGCCTCGGCGCGGCAGATCGTCGACGCGATCGACCGGGCGCTCAAGCGCATGGACGCGGGGACGTACGGAGTGTGCGTGCCCGCCGGGCGTCGCCTCTCGGTCGAGCGCCTCGAGGCCATTCCGTACGCCGAGGAGTGTGTCGACTGCAAGGCTCGTGCCGAACGACGCCGCTAGCGGGCGCGCTCAATCCGAGCCTGGCTCCACCCGTCCGACACGTCGACCGCTCCTGATCCTCGGGCTCGTCGTCGGCGTCGTCCTGCTCGACCAGATCACGAAGGCCTGGGTGGTCGCGTCGCTCGCCGACGGGCCCCTCTCGATCATCGGTGACACGGTGGAGTTCCGGCTGAGCCGTAATCCCGGAGGCGCATTCAGCATCCTGACCGGGTTCACACCGTTGCTCGCCGTGCTCGCGGCCATCGTTGCCATCGTGCTCGTCCGCGTCGCGCAACGCGCGAAGGACCCCGTGATGGTGGTTGCGCTCTCGCTCGTGCTCGGCGGCGCGCTGGGGAACCTCATCGATCGGGTGTTCCGCGCGCCGGGGTTCCTCCGCGGCGAGGTCGTCGACTTCGTCCGCTTGGGCGCGTTCCCCACCTTCAACGTCGCCGACTCGGCCGTCACGATCGGGGCGGTGCTGCTCCTGCTCTGGGGATGGCGTGACCGCGACGAGCGCCGCGACTCCCGGTGAGCCGGGTGGTGTGAGCGAGCTCACCGTGCCGTCGGCACTGGCGGGGGAGCGGCTCGACCGTGCCCTCGCACTCATCACCGGCTGGAGCCGGGCCGAGGTCGCCCGCCTCATCGACGACGGCGCCGTCCTCGTCGGGGGACAGCCGGTCGCCAAGAGCCACCGCCTCGAAGCCGGCGCGCTCGTGGAGCTGCTCTCCGAACCGCCGCCCGACAGCCCGCCCGGCCCGGAGCCCGTCCCGGTCGACGTCCGCTTCGCCGACGACGACCTGGTCGTCGTGAGCAAGCCGGCCGGGCTCGTCGTGCATCCCGGGGCCGGTCGTCCCGGCGGGACGCTCGTCAACGGGCTGTTGGACCGGTTTCCCGAGCTGGCCGACGTCGGGGACCCGGCCCGGCCCGGCATCGTCCACCGCCTCGACCGCGACACGAGCGGGCTCATGGTCGTCGCCCGGTCGCAGCGGGCCTACGACGTGCTCGTTGCCGCGCTCGCCCGACGAGATGTCGACCGTCGTTACCTTGCGCTGGTCTGGGGCCGCTTCGACGCGCCGCGCGGCGTCATCGACGCGCCGATCGGCCGGTCACCGACGCGGCGCACCCGCATGGCGATCCGCGACGAGGGTCGGGCAGCCCGCACCGCGTCCGAGGTGCGCGGCGAGTACGACACGCCAGTCGTGAGCCTCGTCGAGTGTCGCCTCGAGACCGGACGGACCCACCAGCTGCGGGTCCACCTGAGTGCCGTCGGACACGCCGTCGTCGGCGACGCCGCGTACCGCGGGGATCGACCGTCCCTCCGGCCCGGCCGGCCGTTCCTCCACGCGCACCAGCTCGCTCTCGATCACCCGGCGACGGGACAGCCCCTCCGCTTCGAGGATCCGCTCCCGTCCGAGCTCGCGTCGGTGCTCGACGGGCTCGGGGCGCCGTCAGACTGACGACTTGGCGGCCGCGTCGGAGTGCCCGACACGGGTCCGCTCGACGAGATCGGCGAGGGTGAAGCCCTCCAGGAGACGTCCCATCTCCTCGGAGACGCACACCCAGACCTCCTGCAGGATGCAGTGGCCCTCGCAGTGGTCGTGCTCGCCCATGAGTGTCGTCAGCGGCCCCTCGACGGCGGCCAGGATCTCGGCCAGCGTGATCTCCTCGGGGGCGCGAGCGAGCACGTACCCGCCGCCGACGCCTCGCTTCGACCGGACCAACCCCGCGCCCTTGACGGCGAGGAGGATCTGCTCGAGGTACGGCTGGGGGAGGCTGGTGCGCTCGGCGATTTCCTTGACCGAGGTTGGCCGGTCCTTGCCGTGCAGGGCGAGCGACAGGAGAGCACGCGCCGCGTAGTCGCCCCTGGTCGAGACCTTCACGCCCACCATGGTCGCGCGTCGGAGAGCCGCGCCGGGCCCCTTGGCGCCGCATAGATTCAAGCGTATGGACCCGGTGCGGCCGGACTACGGCGGCGAGGCGATCACGAGCCTCGTGCCGGCCCTCCTGGGCGACCACCCGGCGCCGGGCATGCCCCGCTGCGTCGAGGGCGCCGACGCTGTGGTGCTGCTGGTCCTGGACGGGCTCGGGTGGCAGGCCGTCGAGGCGCACCGCAGTCTGCTGCCGGAGCTCGCCGGGCTTGAAGGCGGCCCGATCACAACGGTCGCGCCGTCGACCACGGCCAGCGCGCTCACGTCGCTCGCCACCGGGCTTGCGCCCTCGCAGCACGGCCTCGTGGGCTTTCGGATGCGCGTCGACGGCCAGGTGCTCAACATCCTGCGCTGGCAGACCACGGGCAATCACCGGGCGCCTGACCCGTTCGACATGCAGCGGCACACCGCCTTCCTGGGCCGGCCGGTGCCCGTCGTGACGCGCAGCGAGTTCAGGAACTCGGGGTTCACCGACGCGCAGCTGCGTGGCGCGCGCTTCGTGGGTTGGAACGCGGTGTCGACGCTCGTCGAACACTGCCGACGCCTCGTCGCCGCCGGGGAACGCTTCGTGTACGGGTACTACCCGAGCGTCGACACCGTCGCGCACGAGTACGGCCTACACGACTCGTTCTACGTCGCCGAGTTGCGCGCCGCCGATCGGCTTGTCGGTGACCTGAGGGACGCGCTCCCCGCGACGACGGCCCTGCTCGTCACGTCGGACCACGGGCAGGTTCACGTCGATCGGGGCGGGTGGGTCGATCTAGCCGACCTGGCGCCGATGATCGAGATGTACGCGGGCGAGGCCCGCTTCCGGTACCTCTACGCGAAGCCGGGCGCGGCCACCGAGCTCGCCGCAGGTGCCCGCGAGACCGTGAGCGACCGGGCGTGGGTGCTCACCCGGGAGCAGCTGTTCGCCGAGGGCTGGATCGGGCCCGCGCCCCAGGGGCCGATCGGCAGCCGGGTGGGCGACGTCGTGCTCGCCGCCCGCGAGCTCGTGGCCTTCGTCGACCCGACGCTGCCACTGGAAACCAAGCTGCTCGGCATGCACGGATCGCTCACGCCCGACGAGATGTACGTCCCGCTCCTCGGGGGTCGCGGGCGGGCCTGAGCCCTTCACCTCGACGCTTGCCCGGCGGCGGCGTCCCCTCTATGGTGAGAGTTACACCAATGTGATTCTCCACAGGGTCATCCACAACCCCCTGTGGGACCTGGCCCGGGAGGGCCGGGTGGATTGACGGCACTGAGGGCACTGAAGGTACTGAAGGTGCCGAGGGTACTGAGGGATTGAGGGGGTTGCGGCGCCTTGGGGAACTCGTTCGTGCACCTGCATCTGCACACCGAGTTCTCGATGCTCGACGGCGCCGCCCGGATCCCCGACGTCATCGCCACCGCGGCCGCTGACGGGCAACCCGCGGTCGGGATCACCGACCACGGGAACATGTACGGCGTCCTCGACTTCTACCGGGCGGCGCGCGAAGCGAACCTGACCCCCGTCATCGGCGCAGAGGCATATTTCGTCAGCACCGGCCGGTTCGACCGGCCGCGGCGCGCCGATCACGACATCTACCACCTGACGTTGCTCGCCGAGACGAACGCCGGCTACCGGAACCTGATCAAGGTGGCTTCGCACGCGTACCTCGACGGCTTCTATTACAAGCCGCGCATCGACTTCGAGCTCCTCGAGCAACACCGCGCCGGCCTCGTCGCGACGAGCGGGTGCCTGGGTGGGTTGGTGTGCCAGCAGCTCATGGCGGGCGATTACACCGCCGCACGAGACAACGCGGCACGGTTCCAAGACATTCTCGGGCGCGACTCCTTCTTCATCGAGCTTCAGGACCACGGCCTGCCGGAGCAGCGGAGCGTCAACCCGCAACTCGTGAAGATGGCACGCGAGCTCGAGGCGCCGCTGCTCGCGACGAACGACTCGCACTACACGCACAAGGAGGACGCCGAGGCCCACGCTGCGTTGCTCTGCGTGCAGACCGGCGCCACGCTCGACGACCCGAACCGATTCAAGTTCGACGCCGACGAGTTCTACCTGAAGACCGCGGCCGAGATGCGAGGGCTGTTCGCGGACTACCCGGAGGCGTGTGACAACACGCTGCTCGTCGCCGAGCGCGCCAACGTCGAGATCGAGTTCGGCAAGCCCGAGCTGCCGGCGTTCCCGGTGCCGGAGGGCTACGACGAGGACTCGTACCTGCGCGAGCTCACGCTCGAGGGCGCCAAGGACCGGTACGGCCAATCACCGGCGCTGCACGTGCTCGAGCGGATCGAGTACGAGCTCGGCGTGGTCAAGGACATGGGCTTCTCCGCTTACTTCCTCGTGGTGTGGGACCTCGTTCGCTACGCACGGTCGCGTGGGATCCGCGTGGGGCCGGGGCGGGGGAGCGCGGCCGGTTCGTGCGTCGCGTACTGCCTGCACATCGTCGACAGCGACCCGATCCGGTACGACCTGCTGTTCGAGCGGTTCCTGAACCCGGGCCGCAAGGAGATGCCCGACATCGACCTCGACTTCGACGAGCGGTACCGGGGCGAGATGATCAAGTACGCCGCCCAGCGCTACGGCTGGGATCGCGTCGCGCAGATCGTGACGTTCTCGACCATCAAAGCCCGGGCCG
This sequence comes from Actinomycetota bacterium, assembly GCA_046724435.1. GTDB lineage: Bacteria > Actinomycetota > Acidimicrobiia > IMCC26256 > JACDBD01 > JALZAA01. The sequence continues at coordinate 29,309 of JBKOWN010000119.1, read as the reverse complement.
CGGTGCGTGACGCCTCCCGCGTGCTCGGATACCAGTGGGGCGTCGGCGACCGGATCGCCAAGCTCATGCCTCCGCTCATCATGGGCCGAGACACGCCGTTGCGCGCCTGCCTCGAGAAGGTGACGGGCCACGAGGACGGCTACAAGATGGCCGCCGAGCTGCGCGCTCTGTACGACTCCGACCCCGACGCCAAGCGCGTCATCGACGTCGCTCGCGGCCTCGAGGGGCTGCGGCGCCAGGACGGCATCCACGCCGCGGCCGTGGTGATCACGCGCGAGCCGCTGACCGAGTACCTCCCTATCCAGCGCAAGCCCGAGCCCGGCGGCGACATCGAGGACGCCCCGATCGTCACCCAGTACGAGATGCACGGCGTCGAGGATCTCGGCCTGCTGAAGATCGACTTCCTCGGTCTCCGCAACCTGTCCGTCATCGAGCGCACGCTCGAGCTGATCGAGGCCTCGACCAGTGAGCGCGTCGACATCGACGACGTCCCCCTGGACGACGCGAAGACGTTCGAGATGCTGCAGCGCGGCGACTCGATCGGTGTCTTCCAGCTCGAGGGCGGGCCCATGCGCGTGCTCATGCGATCGCTGGCGCCGACGACGTTCGAGGACGTCGCCGCGCTCGTCGCGCTGTACCGGCCCGGCCCGATGGCCGCCAACATGCACACCGACTACGCGAACCGCAAGAACGGCCGGAAGCCGGTCACCTACTACCACGACGACCTACGCGAGATCCTCGAGCCGACGTTCGGGTTATGCATTTACCAGGAGCAATTGATGCGTATGGCGGAGGTCCTGGCCGGCTACTCGCTCGAGGAAGCCGACAACCTCCGCAAGGCGACGGGGAAGAAGATCCGGTCCCTGATCGCGAAGGAACGTTCGAAGTTCGTCGAAGGATGTGTCGCACAGGGCCACAGCCGCGAGTTCGGCGAAGAGATGTTCGACATCATCGAGCCGTTCGCCGACTACTCGTTCAACAAGTCGCACTCCGTCGGCTACGGCTATGTCGCCTACCAGACCGCGTACCTGAAGGCGAACTACCCGGTCGAGTATCTCGCCGCGCTGCTCACGAGCGTTAAGGCCAACAAGGACCAGACGGCGGTCTACCTCAACGAGTGCCGGCAGGTCGGCATCCCCGTGCTCGTGCCCGACGTGAACGAGTCCGAGAGCGACTTCGCGGTGCGCGACGGGTCGGTCCGTTTCGGGATGTCGGCGGTTCGCAACGTCGGCGAAGGGCTCGTGGCGCACATCGTCGCGGCCCGGGAGGAGGGCGGACCGTTCACCAACTTCTTCGATTACTGCGAGCGCGTCGATCCGCAGGCGCTCAACAAGCGCACGATCGAGTCCCTGATCAAAGCGGGCGGTTTCGACTCCCTCGGCCACCCGCGGAAGGGGCTCCTCCACGTCTACGAGCAGATCGTCGACAACACACTTGCCCGCCGCCGCGAACGGGATGCCGGGATCATGAGCCTGTTCGGAGGCAACGACGATGCTGGCGGCGCGGCCGAAGGCTTCGACGAGCGCGTCACAGTCCCGGTCGTCGAGTTCGACAAACGAGCACGGCTCGCACACGAGAAGGAGATGCTCGGGCTGTACGTCAGCGAGCACCCCTTGATGGGTGCAGAGCGGGGACTGCGCCGGCACATCGAATGCACGCTCACCGAGCTCAAGGAGCTCCGGGAAGGCGAGATGCGCGTCGTCGGCGGCGTCGTGACCGCCCTCTCACGCCGGTACACGAAGCGCGGCGACCTGATGGCCACGTTCGTCCTCGAGGATCTCGGAGCCGCCCTCGAGGTCATGGTCTTCCCGAAGACGATGACCTCTTACGGGCACGTCCTGGAAGAGGACGCGATCGTGTGCGTGAAGGGCCGCCTCGACCTGCGCGACGACGATCCCAAGATCATCGCCATGGAGGTCACGCAACCCGAGCTCGTCCTCGACGGAGGGCCGCCGGTCAGGATCCGGGTCAAGCGGGCGGCGCTGACGAACGACAAGGTCGAGGGCCTCAAGGAGGTCCTGCGCGTCCACCCGGGTGACAGCGCGGTGTACGTGCACCTCGAGGGCGCCGACAGGACGACCGTCCTCCAGCTCGCCGACGAGTACCTCGTCGACTCGAGCAATGGCCTCTACGCCGACCTCCGGGTCCTGCTCGGCGCCGACTGCATCGTCTAGCTCGGACCTGAGCGCTTGCTAGGGCTCGTCGTCCTTGGCGTTGCGTCCGACCCACTTGCCGAACTGGTACGCGAGGAACGCCACGATGACGTAGCCGGCGAACGCGAGCGCGAGCCGCAGCGTGGCGAAGAGGAGCCCGACTGCGAGCCACACCGCGATCGCCGCCACGATCACGAGCCCGACCTTGAACCACAGCGGGATGCCGGGGGGAGTGTCGTCGTACTCCGAAGCCATCGCGTCAGGAGGTCTTCTGAATGACGTTCTCGGCGAACCGTCCGAGTTGCTCGCGCAGTGTGTCCAAGTCCCAGCCCAGCGGCGGGAGCACGACGCGGTCGACGCCGAGGTCGGCGAAGCGACGAACACCGTCGAGGTCCATCGCGCCTCCCGCCGTGACCTCGATCGCGTCCGGGTCGCGGCCGGCATCCTTTGCCGCCGCGCGCATCGTCTCGAGCAACGGCACCAGATCGTCGTCGGTCGAGCGACCCGGGACGAAACCGTCACCGAGGCGGCCGGCGCGCCGCGCGGCGGCAGTCGTGTGCCCACCGACGTGGATCGGGATCCTGCCTTGCGGCGGCTTCGGATAGCACTTCGCCCGGTCGAAGCGCGCGTACCGGCCCACGAAGCACGGCTCGTCGTCCTGCCAGAGGCAGCGCAGCGCCTCGATGTACTCGTCGGTGCGTGCTCCGCGTTCCTCGAACGGCACGCCGAGAGCGTCGAACTCCTCCCGCAGCCAGCCGACGCCGACGCCGAGCTCGACCCGACCGCCGGAGAGGACGTCGAGCGTCGCGAGCTCCTTGGCGAGGATCACCGGATTCCGCTGCGGCAGGATCAGGATGCCCGTCGCGAGCCGGAGCGTCGTGGTCGCCGCGCCCACCCAGGTGAGCCAGATCAGTGGATCGGGGATCGGGCTCTCCTCCGGTCCCGGCATGCGCCCGGTCGGCGAGTACGGGTACTGCGACTCGTACCCGGCCGGGACGACGACGTGCTCGACCGTCCAGATCGACTCGAAGCCGTGCTCTTCCGCGATCTGTCCGAGCGAGGCCGCCATCTCGGGTTGCACGTACGGGCCCACGTTGGCGAACAGGATGCCGAACTTCATCGGATGCCCCCGGAGATCGTTGGCGGCAGCCTAGAGCCGATGTGCCAGGCTCTTCTGCATGAAGATCGGCGTGTTGGGGGCGACCGGACCGGCGGGCGGCGGCCTGGCGGTACGGCTGGCGAGCATCGGGTACGACGTGATCGCCGGCTCACGAGACCTGGTGCGAGCGGAAGCCGCGGTCGCAAAGGTGCGTGAGCAGTGGGGTGATCGCGTCAAGGGTCTCCAGGCCGGCGACAACACCGACGCCGCCACCGCGGAGCTCGTCGTCATAGGAACCCAATGGGACGCCGCCGTCCCGACCGCCAAGGATCATGCGGACGCGTTGGCAGGGAAGGTCGTCATCGACATGGCGAACGGGCTCACCAAGCAAGGGCGCGAGTTCCGTCCCGTGCTGCCCGAAGAGGGATCGCTCGCGCAGGCGATGCAGGCGGCCGTGCCCGAGGCCCGAGTCGCGGCCGCGCTCCAGCACGTTCCCGCCGCCGCCCTCGGCGACCTCGATCACGCCATCGACAGCGACGTGATCGTCTGCGCCGATGACGACGCCGCCCGTACAACCGTGCTCGACCTCGTGTCGAAGATCCCCGACCTACGTGGGTTCGACGGCGGGTCGCTCGCGAACGCTGTCGGCATCGAGGCGTTCGCGGCCCTGCTGCTCACGATCAATCTCCGCCACAAGGGCAAGGCCAGCCTCCGCCTCGTCGGGGTCGAGCCCCAGCCCCCGGTCGCACCATGACACTGCGCATCCACGACACCGCGCAGCGCGCGCTCGTCCCCTTCGAGGCCGGGCCGGTCGTGCGCATGTACGTGTGCGGGATCACGCCGTACGACTCGACCCACCTGGGTCACGCGGCGACGTACATCACCTACGACCTCCTCACCCGGCGGCTGGAGGAACTCGGCCACGAGGTACGCATGGTGCGCAACGTCACCGACGTCGACGACTCGATCCTCCCCAAGGCCCGCGAGTTGGGCGTCGAATACCTGGAGCTCGCCGACGCCGAGATCGCCCGCTTCCAGGCCGACATGGACGCGTTGGGCATGCGCCCGCCCGCGGCCGAGCCCCGCGCCACCGAGGCCATCGACGGGATGATCCACATGGTCGGTCGGCTCCTCGACTCCGGCCACGCGTACCTCACGCACGGCACCGCCTACTTCGACGTCTCGACGTTCCCGCGCTACGGCGAGTTGTCGCACTACCCCGAGGAGCACATGGTCCGCCTGGCGCGGGCTCGGGGCGGGAACCCCGACGACCCGCACCGGCGCGCGCCGCTCGATTTCATCCTGTGGCAGCCGTCAGAGCCGGGAGAGCCGGCGTGGCGCGCGCCCTTCGGCGTCGGCCGGCCCGGCTGGCATCTCGAGTGCTCGGTGATGTCGATGGATGCGCTCGGTCCCACCCTTGATCTGCACGGCGGCGGCACCGACCTCATCTTCCCGCACCACGAGTGCGAGATCGCGCAGAGCGAGTCGATTAGTGGCCGGCCGTTCTCGCGGCACTGGGTGCACTCGGCGATGGTCAGCTACGAGGGCGAGAAGATGTCGAAGTCACTCGGCAATCTCGTGTTCGTCAGCGATCTGCTGAAGGTCGCTGATCCGCGCGCCATTCGCCTCGCGCTGATGCGACACCACTACCGCGCCGGCTTCGAGTGGCACGACACCGACCTCGACGAAGGCAACGCGCTGTTGCACCGTCTGCTCGCGGCCGGCGAGCGCACGGACGGCGCCGACCCGCGCCCGTACGCGGAACGGGTACGGCTCGCGCTCGACGCCGACCTCGACGCGCCGAGGGCGCTCGAGGCGCTCGACGACCTCGCCAGCGCGATCCTCTCGGGGGGCTCCGATCCCAGCGCGCCGGCCGCGCTCCACGAGCTCGGGCAGCTCATCGGCGTCGACCTCCGCCAACCGGTCGAGCACCGGTAACTGTCACACTCCGTCGGTATGTTCACTGCATGGGCTTTCTCGACCTGACGCGTCCCGAGCACGCATACGTCTTCGGGTTCTTGCAGTGTGATATGCGCGACGGCGTGTTCAACGGGCCGTCGCATTGCGCGTCGCGTCTACGAACCTTTGTAGTTGAGGACCTGGTGGAGAACGTGCTCGACGTCGACGAGGTCGCGTTGATCATTCATGACTGATTCGACGTCCTTGTAGGCATCCGGAATCTCGTCAAGCAGTGCGCTTGCGCGATCGCGATTCCAGGCTTTCCCGGCCATGTGATGCTGCAGTTGCTCCACAGTGAACCGTTTCTTCGCTTGTCGACGGCTGTGCCGGCGTCCGGCGCCGTGCGCGCTTGAGTCATAGCTGGCGGCGTTGCCCTTCCCCTGCACGATGTAGGTCCCGGTCGCCATCGATCCAGGGATCACGCCTTCGTCGCCGGCGCGGGCACGGATCGCACCCTTGCGGGTGATCCAGAGCTCACGACCGCCGTGACGTTCACGTGCCGAGTAATTGTGATGACAGTTGATCCTTCTCGTTTCAGTGCCAGATCCGACTGTCTCGAAGAGAGAGTCAAGAAGGACATCCATCATCTGACCTCGGTTGGCGAAGGCGTAATCCTGAGCCCAGAGCATGTCCGCAACGTAGTCATCGAACTCGGTCCATCCATCCTTGAAGGAGGCGAGGTCGCGGTCTTCAAGGTCGAGCCCGTGGTTCTTTGCCAGCTCGCGTGCAATCTCGATATGCATGGTCGCAAGCTGATTCCCGATGCCTCGACTGCCGGAGTGCAGCTCGGTCCAGACGACATCACGTTCGTCGATGCAGACCTCGAGGTGGTGATTCCCGGCGCCGAGTGTCCCGAATTGCTCGATCGCACGTTGCTGTTGTTTGGGCGCGAACGGCTCCCGCCGCCAATCACGCGGATGGTGCTGATGGAACCAGCCCTTGGCCGCTGAGGTGCGGCTGTCGTGGCCATGGCCGACGCCGGCTGGGATGCGGCGCTCGATGTCACGGAGGAGAGGGTTCAGATCCGCCGGGAGTTGGTCCCGTCGCAGATCGGTCTCGACGGCGATCACACCGCAGCCGATGTCGACGCCGACGGCGGCCGGGATGATCGCGTCCCGAGTCGGGATGACCGAGCCGACGGTGGCGCCGATGCCGAGGTGGGCGTCGGGCATGAGCGCGACGTGCCCCTCGATGATCGGGAGCCGAGCCGTGCGGCGCGCCTGCGCGAGCGTCTGCTCGTCGAGCTCGGACGCCCACGACAGCAGCTTGGGGGCGACCTCGACGGGCGGCATGGCTGCATTGTCGCGTCGTCACAATGCGCGCCGGGACGAAAATGGCGTGCTGGTATCGTCGCCAGGGAGATGAGCCCCGCCGACGCGGTCAACGTCAAGCTGCCCGACGGCTCGCAGCGCGAGTACCCGCGGGGCGTCACCGCGGCGGAGATCGCGGCGTCGATCGGCAAGCGTCTTGCGAAGGACGCGCTCGCCGCCAAGGTCGACGGCGAATGGGTCGACCTCGACCGTCCGATCGAGCACGACGGCGCCGTCACGATCGTGACACCCGACACCCCCGACGGACGCGAAGTGCTCCGGCACTCGACCGCGCACGTGATGGCGCAGGCCGTCACCGACCTCTTTCCCGGCGCGCGCTACGCCATCGGGCCTGCGATCGACGACGGCTTCTACTACGACTTCGAGCTGCCCGACGGCCGGCACTTCACCGAGGACGATCTGGGGCGCATCGAAGCCCGCATGCGTGAGATCGTCGCCGAGGACGAGCCGTTCGTGCGCGAGGAGGTCGATCGCGACGAGGGCTTACGCCTCTTCGCCGACCAGCCCTACAAGGTCGAGATCATCGAGCGGGTCGACCCGGAGGTCGCGTCAGAGGTGGGGGACGGCTCGGTGATCTCCGTCTACCGCAACCCGCGCGAGCGCGACGGCGCGTTCGTCGACCTCTGCCGCGGCCCGCATGTGCCGTCCACCAAGCGACTCGGAGCCTTCAAGCTCACGAAGGTGGCCGGCGCCTACTGGCGTGGCGACGAGAAGCGCCCGATGCTCCAGCGCATCTACGGCACGGCGTGGGAGTCTCAAGCCGCGCTGGACGCGCACCTGCACCAGCTCGAAGAAGCCGAGCGCCGCGACCATCGACGGCTCGGTCCCGAGCTCGACCTCTTTTCGTTCCCGCCCGAGATCGGCTCCGGTTTGGCGGTGTTCCACCCCAAGGGTGGAACGGTCCGGCGCATCATGGAGGACTACTCACGTGCTCGACACGAGCAGGCCGGCTACGAGTTCGTGACGTCTCCGCACATCGCGAAGGAAGACCTGTTCCACACCTCGGGTCACCTCGACTGGTTCGCGGACGGAATGTTCCCGCCCATGGAGCTCGACGAGGGCACCCGGTACTACCTGAAGCCGATGAACTGCCCCTTCCACATCCTGATCTTCGACAGTCAGCTCCACTCGTACCGCGACCTACCGATCCGGTTGTTCGAGTTCGGCACCGTGTACCGCTACGAGCGGTCGGGTGTCGTCCACGGGCTGACGCGCGTCCGCGGGATGACCCAGGACGACGCGCACATCTTCTGCACCAAGGAGCAGCTGCCCGGCGAGCTGGAGTCGACCCTGCGGTTCGTGCTCGACCTGTTGCGCGACTTCGGGCTCACCGATTTCTACCTCGAGCTCTCGACCAAGCCCGAAGGGAAGGCGATCGGGAGCAACGAGGACTGGGAAGAGGGCACCGAGATCCTGCGACAGGCGGCGGCCGCGATGGATCTCGAAGTCGTGCTCGACGAGGGCGGCGGCGCCTTCTACGGCCCGAAGATCTCGGTGCAGACGCGTGACGCGATCGGCCGGACGTGGCAGCTGTCGACGATCCAGGCCGACTTCCAGGAGCCGCAGCGCTTCGATCTCAGCTACGTCGGCGCCGACAACGAGCGCCACCGCCCGATCATGATCCACCGGGCGCTCTTCGGGTCGATCGAGCGCTTCTTCGCGATCCTCGTCGAGCACTATGACGGCGCGTTCCCGCTCTGGCTCGCCCCCGTGCAGGCCTCCGTGCTGCCGGTCGCCGACCGGCACGACGCGTACGCTTTCCGGCTCGCGAACCGGCTACACAGCGAGGGCTATCGCGCCGAGCTGGTCGACGCGAGCACCGACTCGCTGGGATCGCGGATCCGGCGGGCCAAGGTCGCGAAGGTCCCGTACGTGCTCGTCGTCGGGGACGAGGACGCCGACGCCGGCACCGTCGGCGTGAACCGGCGCGGGAGCGACGACCCCGAACGTGGTGTCCATGTCGACGACCTGTTCGAGCGCCTCGCGACCGAGGTCGCGGAGCGGCGATGACTCTCGACCGTCTGTGGGCGGGCTGGCGGGCCGCCTACGTGGCCGGCGCGGCGTCGACCGCTTCGGGACCGGACGACTGCCTGTTCTGTACGTTGGCGAACGGACCGGACGAGGAGACACTCGTCGTCGCGCGCGACGACCTCGTTTTCGCGGTGATGAACGCGTACCCGTATGCGTCGGGCCATCTGATGATCGCCCCGCTCCGCCACGAGGCCGAGCTCGAGGGCCTCAAGGGTGACGAGGCGACGGCGCTCATGACGATGACGCAACACGCCGTCAGCGCGCTCAAATCCGCCTACACGCCCGACGGCATCAACGCCGGCGTGAACCTCGGTCGCCCCGCGGGCGCCGGTGTTCCCGGGCACGTGCACCTGCACGTCCTGCCGAGGTGGGCAGGCGACACGAACTTCATGACGACCGTGGCCGAGACGCGTGTCCTCCCCGAGGATCTGCGCACGAGCTGGGAGAAGGTGCGCGCCGCGTGGCCGAAGACGTGAGCGACGAGCATCAGGATCAGCTGCCGGAGGAGCTCGACGTCACCGCCTACGTCGGGCCGTACGTCTTCCCGAACATCAACCGGCGCCGCATCCCGGCCGTGATGTACGCGGCCCTCGCCGTCCTGTGCCTGGCCGGCTGGGTGTGGAGCACGAACTCAGGGCTGCTGGCGGCGGCGGTCCTGCTCGCCGCCATCTCGGCGTACCACTTCGCGACCGCCTGGAACCTCGACGTCGACCAGACGCAGGCACTCGTGGTGGCGACCCGCGCCGTCGGCTTCCCCGTCGGCCACGCGTCGGCGCAGCTCGCGTGGCGTGGCCTGCGCAGCCGTCCCGTCTGGCGCATTCTTCTCTATTCGGCCGACGAGCCACCGACGATGCGCGGGCTCGTCGAGCTCGACGCCGTCGACGGCCATGTGATGGGCGAGTACACGGAGCCGAACCCGGAGGACTGGTCGAAGTTCGGTCTCGGAGAAAGTAAGGGTCAGACCTAGTCTCCGCGTCCAACCTCGATTGCGTCCGTTGGTAGCGGCCAAGTGCAGACGCCTGCACAGGATCTCCACCTCGAGCGCCCATCCACGCAAAGCATCGGCTGCGAACTCCCGGCAACAAGCGTGTTCCATCGTTCGCAAAGGAGCTCTGATGTCGCTCGTCAAGCTGTTGCCAGCCTGGTTCCATGCTGCTGCCGACTATGCCGTCGGTGCACTGCTCGTCATCGTGGCGCTCGCCGTTGGTGGATCCGCCGGTGCGGTCGCCACCGGCGTCGTGGTCGGAGCCGTCGTACTGCTCGTCAGCATGCTGACGCGCTATCCACTCGGCGTGCTGAAGGTGCTGCCTTTCACCGTGCACTCCGCCGGCGACTACCTCGCCGCCGCCCTGCTGATCGTCGCACCCTTCGCGCTCAACTTCTGGAGTGGCGACACCGGACTCAGCATCTTCTACGTCGTCGGCGGCGTCGCGGTGCTGGCCGTGAGCCTCATTACGAACTACCAGTACAGCCCGAAGCGCGCACTCGCGGGCGCGGCGACAGCCACCGCGTGATACGCCACCTCTCGGCGGCGGCCGGATCAGTGATTCCGGCCGCAGCCGGTGGGGTATGGCCCGCGTTCGGCCGCAGCCGAATACGAGGAGACCTCACCCCGCCTTGACCGTCTCCCGCTGCTTGGCGATCCGGTCCACCAGGTGCGAGGGCACGGGGTCGTAGTGCGAGTGACTGATCTCGAATCGGCCTCGCCCGGCTGTGAGCGACCGCAAGTCGATCGCATACCGCAGTACCTCTGACGTCGGCACCTGGGCGACGATCTCCATCTCTCCGTGGCCCACGGCGCCCGATCCCTGGATCCGCCCCCGTTTCGAGTTGAGATCGCCCATCAGATCGCCCTGGTACTGCTCGGGCGCCGTCACCACGAGCTCGCTGATCGGCTCGAGCAGGATCGGGTTGGCCTTGGCCATCGCCTCCTTGAACCCGAGCGACCCGGCCATCTTGAAGCTCATCTCCGACGAGTCGACGGAGTGGTACTTGCCGTCGAAGCACGTGGCCTTCACGTCGACGACGGGATAGCCGTAGACGCCGCCGTTCCCCATCGCTTCGGCGATGCCCTTCTCGACCGCAGGGATGAACTGACGTGGGATGGCGCCGCCCACGATCTCGTCGGCGAACACGAACCCCGCCCCCCGCTCCTGGGGCTCGACGCGCACGAAAGCCACGCCGAACTGGCCGTGACCGCCGGTCTGCTTCTTGTACTTGCCTTCGGCCTCGGCGGTGCCGGTGATCGTCTCGCGGTACGCGACCTCCACGTCGTCGGTCTCGATCTCGACGCCGAGCTTCCGGTGCAGGCGCTCGCGTGCGATCGAGAGGTGCGTCTCGCCCATTCCCCACAGCAGCGTCTGCTTCGTCTCCGGGTTCCGCTCGAGTCGAAGCGCAGGGTCCTCGTCGAGCAGCCGGTGCAGCGCGTTCGCGAGCTTGTCGGCGTCCGACTTCGACTTGGGCCGGATCGCGACCGGGAGCACCGGCTTCGGGGGCTCGAACGAGTCGACCGTGACGTCGGCGCCGCGCGCGCCCAGCACGTCGCCCGTCGACGTGTCGCCCAGCTTGGCCACGGCGGCGATGTCGCCGGCAGGGACGTCGGCGGTCGACTCCTGCTCCTTGCCGCGCATGACGGAGAGCTGGTGGAGCCGTTCCTCTGAGACGGTTCGGTTGTTGACGAGCGACGCGTCCGTCTTGACCGATCCCTGCAGGACTTTGAACAGGTTCACGCGCCCGACGTACGGGTCGACGATCGTCTTGAACACGAACGCCACCGGAGGCGCGGCGCCGTCGGAATCGTCGGACACCGGCGCCGGTCCTTCGTGCACGACGAACGAGGCGAGGCGGTCGACGCCGATGAGCTTGGTCCCGCTGCCGCACAACACCGGGAACACGGTCGCTTCGGCGATGCCCTTGGCCAGCGCCTGCTCGAGCTCCTTCACCTCGATGGACTCGTCGGCGAGATACCGCTCCATCAGGTCGTCGTCGGCGACGACGATGCCCTCGATGAGGGCGTCGTGCACCGAGTGCTCTTCGCCTTCCATCTCGTCGGGGACCGGGCCCTCGGCGCCCTTGCCGGTCTTCCCGTCGTAGGTCACCGCGGTGTCGGTCAGGAGGTCGACCACGCCGCGAAACGAGGCTTCCTCGCCGATCGGGAGCTCGAGAGGCGCGACGCCGGCGCCGAACTTCGCCTTCAAGTCGTCGAGGGTCCGGGCGAACGACGCTCGCTCGCGGTCGAGCTTGTTCACGAACACGGCGCGGGGGAGCTTGGCCTGCTCTGCCATCCGCCACGCCATCTCGGTCTGCACCTCGACGCCTTCAACCGCCGACACGACGAAAACGGCGAGGTCGGCGGCGCGGAACGCAGCGGCGACGTCGCCCACGAAGTCGGCGTACCCGGGCGTGTCGAGGACGTTGACCTTGGTGTCCTCGTGCTCGAAGGGAGCCAGGGACATCGAGACCGAGATCCCGCGCCGCCCTTCCTCGGGATCGAAGTCGGAGACGGTGTTGCCGTCCTCGACGCGGCCCATCCTCGGGATGGCGCCCGTGACGAAGAGGAGCGCCTCGGCGAGGCTGGTCTTCCCGGACCCTCCGTGACCGACCAGCACGACGTTCCGGATCTTCGCCGACGGATAGACCTTCAAAGCCGTTTCCCCCTCGCGACTCTGAGCTACACCCTCGAGCGGAGTCTAGGACCGGGGTCGCGGGCGCCCGCAGGGCGCGGCGACTGCGCTTTGCCGACCGACGCCCGCGGAAGCGGCGGCTTAGCCGACCGCTACTGCACAGCCCGAGCTTGCGAGGGCGACAGATAGCCAGAGCCGGAGCTTGCGTCGGCGACAAGAGGGACGGGTGGTACCTTGGAGTGGTCGCGGACGCGAGCGCGAAAGGACATCCATGCTCGACGGACGCTGGCGCGCCAATGTCGAGCGCGGGCTCGAGCCGGTCGGGAAGGGCCTGGAGCGTGCCGGGATCAACCCCGACGTCCTGACGGTCATCGGGCTCGCCTTCGCGGTGGGCACCGCGTTCCTGATCGCCAGCGGCCATCTCGTGCTCGCCGTCTTCGGCGTCATCGCGACCGGTGTCCCGGACATCCTCGACGGCACCGTGGCGCGCCATTCGGGCCGGGCGGGGCCGCGGGGTGCCTTCTTCGACTCGGTCGCGGACCGCATCGCCGACGCGGCGTTGTTCGGCGGCGTCGCCTGGTTCCTCGCCGGCGAGGGCACGTACCTCCCGGTGCTCGCGCTCGCGGCGGCGGCCCTGTCCATGCTCATCTCGTACGAGCGAGCCAAGGCGGAGAGCCTCGGCTTCACCGCCAAGGGTGGGATCATGGAACGGGCCGAGCGGATGGTCCTGCTGTCCGTCGGCCTCGCCTTCGACATCCTCGTGCCGGTGCTGTGGGTCATGGTGGCCCTCCTGGGCATCACCGCCGTCCACCGCTTCGTGAAGGTGTGGCGGCAGGCATCGCCGGAGCGTCCCGAGCGCGCCGAGCCGACGTGGACGACGCGCATGACGCGTATCGGCCGCCGTCGGCACGTTCGGAGTGCCCCCGACGACGTCGAGCTCACGGGCGCGACCCGCCGGTTCGGCGATCGGTGGCGCTGGCGGCAGTCGCAGGCTCGGTCCTCGCGGCGCCGCACCCGTCCCTGAACGGCCCGTGCAGAGCCCGATCGGCGCCCGCGCGTCGTACCTCGCGTACCGGTTGGGTGCCGAGCTCGCTCGAATCGTTCCCGGATCGATGGCGGAGCCGGCGGCGCGCGTGCTCGGGCAGACGCTTGCCCTCGCCATGCCGGGCCGCCGCCGGCAGGTCGAGCGGAACCTGCGGCGCGCGTCGGGCGGAGCGCTGCAAGGGCTCGCGCTCCGCAAGGCCGTCGCGGAGACGTTCGGATCGTACGGGCGCTACTGGCTCGAGCTGTTTCGCCTCCCCGACGACGCGAGCCGCCCATTGGAGTTGGACATCGAGGGGTTCGAGCACGTGACCCACGGCATCGAGCGGGGGACGGGCGCCGTGCTCGCACTCCCGCACCTCGGCGGCTGGGACTTCGCCGGCGCGTGGCTCGCGTCGTCGAAGGGCTTGCCGCTCACGGTGGTCGTCGAGCCGGTCGAGCCGCCCGAGCTCTTCCAGTGGTTCGCGGGCGTGCGTCAGGGCCTGGGCATGAACGTCGTGCAGCTCGGTCCCGATGCGGGGAAGGCAGTGCTGCAGGCGCTGCGGCGCAACGAGGTCATCTGCCTGCTCTGCGACCGGGACCTGGTCGGCGACGGGATCCCGGTCGAGTTCTTCGGCGAGCGCACCACCCTGCCTGCCGGTCCGGCGACGCTCGCGTTGCGGACCGGCGCGCCGCTGCTCCCGGTGGCGGTGTACTTCCGGCCCGAGGGGGGGCACCATGCGGTGGTGATGCCGCCCGTACCCGCCGAGCGCGAGGGCCGTCTCCGGGACGACGTCACCCGCGTGACCCAGGACCTCGCCCACCGATTCGAAGAGCTCATTCGCGTCGCGCCCGAGCAGTGGCACCTCCTGCAACCGAACTGGCCCAGCGATCACGCGACGAACGGCAGTGGGAGAGTGGGGTACTGATGCGCGTGCTGCTGGTATCGCCCTACTCGCTGTCGGTGTTCGGCGGCGTACAGGGCCAGGTGCTCGGACTGGCCCGCAGCCTGCGCGATCTCGGCGTGGACGCACGCGTCGTGGCGCCGTGCGACGGGCCCCCGCCCGAGCGGGGCATCATCACCGTCGGGCCGTCGACGAACTTCTCCTCCAACGGCTCGGTCGCCCCGATCGCCGGCGGCAAGCCTGTTGCCCGGCGGACCCTCGAGGCCCGCCGCGTGATCGAGCCCGACGTCATCCACCTCCACGAGCCCCTCGTGCCGGGCCCGACCCAGACGCTGCTCCTCGGCGCCGACGAGCCCTTGGTCGGGACGTTCCACGCGTCGTACTCGGGCCGGTTCAACCCCTGGTACAGGATGTTCCGCCCGCCGTTGAAGCGGTGGCTCAGTCGGTTGGCGATCCGCACGGCCGTCTCGGAGGAGGCCGCCGAGCTCGCGCAGCTCTCGTTCGATGGCGACTACAAGATCGTCCCCAACGGCGTCGACGTTCCCCAGTTCGCCAAGGCCACCCCGTGGCCCACGGACCGGCCCACGATTCTCTTCGTCGGCCGCCACGAGCCCCGCAAAGGGCTCCGTGTGCTCCTCGAGGCTTTCGCGGGGCTCGAACACGACGCGCGGTTGTGGATAGCGGGGGACGGGCCCGAGAAGGACGCGCTGCGCGTGCGCGACATCCCGGGTGTCGAATGGATCGGGTGCGTCTCCGAGGAAGAGAAGGCGCGCCGCATGCGCGCCGCCACGGTGTTCTGCGCGCCGGCGTTGGGAGGCGAATCGTTCGGCATCGTGCTCCTCGAAGCGATGGCGGCGAGCACGGCCGTCGTCGCGTCAGACATCGACGGGTTCCGAAACGTGGCGCGGGCGGATCGTGACGCCCTGCTCGTCGACCCTGACGACCCCGGCGCGCTCCGCGGCGTATTGCAGCGCGTCCTCGACGACGCGAGCCGCCGTGCCGAGCTGATCGCGTCGGGGGAGCAGCGGGCGGTGGAGTTCTCGATGCGCCACGTCGCCGAATGCTTCATCGAGCTCTACGAGGCCGCCATCGAACGCAGCGCCGTCACCCGGTGACCGAGCCGGATCGGCTGGCTCTCGAAGTCGCTGCACGCGTCCGTGACGCGGTCGTCCCGCAACTTGGTGCGGCACGCGCTCGCGAACGCGTCGCGCGCGCGCCGGGCGGCGACGCCACGCTGGCGATCGACGAGGTCGCGGAGCGCGTTGTCGAGGACGCGCTCGGCGCCGAAGGCGATATCGGCTTCTACTCCGAAGACCGTGGCCTGGTGACCTACGGCCGTCCGCGCGCGTTCCTCGTCGTCGATCCGATCGACGGGACCCGCCCTGCTGCCGCCGGCCTGGAATCGGCGTGTGTGTCGGTCGCCGTCGTGCCGCCGAGCGAGGACGCCCGCCTCGGCGACGTGTCCTTCGGCGTCGTCCACGAGCTCAAGAGCGGCCAGTGCTTCTCGGCATCGCGCGGCGGCGGTCCCAGGGTGCAGCGTGCGCCGGGCGAGCCACTCCAGATCGGGCTCTCCGCCAACACCGACCTGACCGCCTTGTTCTGGACCGCAGGACTGCGAGGCCGTCCCTTGCTGCCGACCAGCGTGGTGCTCGAAGAGCTCGTCGACGGCTCCAGCATGGGTGGGGGCTACTTCGACCTCGGCTCGGCCGCGTTCAACATGACCCGCCTCGTCACGGGCCAGCTCGACGCCTACGTCGACGTCGGTCGCCGGATCGTCGACGAATGCCCCGAGACCGAGGCCGCCTTCCTGCGGGTCGGGGAGGGCGCGGTCTGCACGAACTTCCCGTACGACGTCGCCGCCGCCACGCTGATCGTGCAGGAGGCCGGCGGGCTCGTAACCCACGCCGACGGCCGGTCGCTCGAGGACCATCCCGCCGTCGGCTCGTCCCGGGCACACGGGCTGGCGGTGCTGGCGGCCGCCGGTGCCGAGCTGCACGCGGCGCTCCTGGCGTCGGTCGACCGTGGGATGCATCGGCTGCGGGACTGGGTGGGGCGAAAGGGCGGCGATCAGCCGGGACGGTAGAGTGCGTATCGTCCTCTTCTAGGCGGGAGCAGTCACTTGATCGTCGGCATCGTCGTGGGCGTGCTCGTCGTCCTCCTCATCCTCGTCTTCGTCCTCAGCTATAACGGCCTGGTCCGGCTGCGGAACCGGATCGACAACGCGTGGTCGCAGATCGATGTGCAGCTCAAGCGTCGATACGACCTGATCCCGAACCTCGTGGAAACGGTCAAGGGGTACGCCGCTCACGAGCGGGGCGTCTTCGAGAGCGTTACGCAGGCACGCGCCAACGCCATCAACGCCCAGGGGCCGCAGCAGCAGGCCGAAGCCGAGAACGTGCTGAGCGGCGCGCTGAAGAGCCTGTTCGCAGTGGCCGAGGCGTACCCGGACCTGAAGGCGAACCAGAACTTCCTGTCGCTCCAGGAGGAGCTGACCTCCACCGAGGATCGCGTCGCGTACGCCCGGCAGTTCTACAACGACTCGGTGCTCTCGTATAACAACAAGCTCCAGACCTTCCCGCGCAACGTCATCGCCGGGATGTTCAACTTCGAGAAGCGGGAGTACTTCGAGGGCGAGCCCGAGGCGACGGGGCCAGTCCGGGTCCAGTTCTAACCCAGGCTCGTGTACGAGCAGATCGCGAAGAATAAGCGACGCACGTTCCTGTTGCTGTTCTTCTTCGTCGCGCTCATTGCTGCCGCCGCGCTCGCGTTCAACTTCCTCCTGGGGTTCGGCGCGATCGGGGTGGCCGTCGCGATCCTGTTCGCGATCGCGATGGCGTGGGGCTCGTACTTCTACTCGGATCGGGTTGCGCTGGCCGCGAGCCGCGCCAAGCCCGCCGAAGGGCCCGAGTACCAGAGGTACCACAATCTCGTCGAAGGGCTCTGCATCGCGGCCGGGCTCCCGAAGCCGCGGCTGTACGTGGTCGACGATCCCGCACCGAACGCGTTCGCCACCGGGCGAAATCCCAAGCACGCTGCCCTCGCCGTCACCACCGGTTTGCTCGAGACCATGAACCGGGTGGAGCTCGAGGGCGTGATCGCACACGAGCTGTCGCACGTGAAGAACTACGACATCCTCGTGACCACCGTGGCAGTGACCGCAGTGGGAGCGATCGCGCTCCTCTCCGACCTGGGGTTGCGCTTCATGTGGTTCGGGGGGCGAGGGGATCGTCGCGACTCGGCCGACAGCGGCGGCCTCGGGATCATCCTCGTGATCCTCGCCTTCGCCCTCCTGATCCTGGCGCCCTTCATCGCGCTCCTCATGCAGTTCGCGGTGAGCCGGCGTCGGGAGCTGCTGGCCGATGCGAGCGGTGTCCAGCTCACTCGCTACCCTCCCGGGCTGATCTCCGCGCTCGAGAAGCTGAAGAACGATAAGGCCGTCGTCCACCACGCCACCCGGGCCACCGCGCAGATGTGGATCGAGTCGCCGCTCGAACGCGGCGACGGGGAAGGTGACCGCGACGGCGAGGGCACGAAAAAGGGATCGTGGCTCAACCGGGCGTTCGACACCCACCCGCCGCTCGACGAGCGGATCCGGATCTTGGAGGAGATGTAGTGCGCCGACGTACCACGCTCGTCGTTCAACTGCTCGCCCTCACCGCGGCGCTCGCGCTCGTGCTCGCCGCGTGCGGCGGCGGGGGGAGCGCCAAGAAGACCCAGAAGAAGGCCGCGCCACAGGCGGTCGCCCCGCTCACAGGGGTGGCGCCGGCAGGCGACAGCCTTACCCGGCCTGCGCTCGAGGTGAAGATCGACAACGCCGCCGAGCAGGGCGTGCGGCCGCAGGCGGGCATCGACGCCGCCGATGTCGTGTACGAGGAGCAGGTCGAGGGCAACGTCACCCGCCTCCTGACGATCTTCAACTCGATGCTGCCCGACCAGGTCGGGCCGATCCGCTCCGTCCGCGCGACCGACCCGAACGTGGTGTGGCCGCTCGGCGGCGTGTTCGCCTACTCGGGTGGCGCGCCGCAAAACGTCGACCTCATCAAGCAGGCCCCCGTGAACGCGATCGACGAGTCGGGCGCCGGGAACGCCATGTTCCGGGAGCGCACCCGTCCCGCGCCCCACAACCTGTTCGGGCACCCCGCCGACCTGATCGCCAAGGGCGGTCAACCGGTGCCGCCCAAGGCGCTCTTCCAGTACCTCGGGAAGAACGAGGCGTCGACCGGCGACCCGGCATCGTCACTACACGTCGGGTTCATAGCTCCGTACGATCCGACCTACACGTACGACGCACCGTCGCGCACGTGGAAGCGGACCTACGGCGCGACACCGTTCACGGCTGCCTCCGGTGCGCAGATCGCCCCGACGAACGTGATCGTGCAGTTCACGAACTACGAGGGCGGCGCCGGCAACCCCACCGCCGAAGGCCAGACCGTCGGCCAGGGCGACGCGTGGGTGTTCACGGACGGGAAGGTCGTCAGGGGACACTGGACGCGGCCGTCGAAGGAGCAGCCGGCGTCGTACGTCGACGCGGCCGGGAAGCCGATCAAGCTGGTCCCGGGCCGCACGTGGGTGGAGCTGCTGCCCATCGGCGCTCCGGTCGACGTGACCGCACCGACGCCGCCGCCGTCGAGCTAGCGAGCAACCCCGGCGGGCGGCGCGGCGACGGCGGCTTTGCCGACCGTCGCTGCAAAGCCGGAGCTTGCGACGGCGACCGGAGGAACGGGAGCCGCCGTAGACTGAGGTCATGGTCGACGAGCGCAGCACGGGCACCGCGCGGGTGAAGCGCGGCCTGGCCGAGATGCTGCGCGGCGGCGTGATCATGGACGTCGTCAACGCCGAGCAGGCGGCGATCGCCGAGAACGCAGGCGCGGTCTCGGTCATGGCGCTCGAGCGGGTGCCGGCCGATATCCGCCGCGACGGCGGCGTCGCCCGCATGAGCGACCCGGCGACGATCGAGGCGATCCAACAGGCGGTGACCATCCCGGTCATGGCGAAGTGCCGTATCGGGCACTTCGCCGAGGCGCAGGTCCTCGAATCGCTCGGCGTCGACTACATCGACGAGAGCGAGGTGCTCACTCCTGCCGACGAGGCGCACCATGTCGACAAGTGGGCGTTCACAGTCCCGTTCGTCTGCGGCGCAACCAACCTCGGCGAGGCGCTGCGCCGGGTCTCCGAGGGCGCGTGCATGATCCGTTCGAAG
The DNA here is from genome assembly GCA_046724435.1 of Actinomycetota bacterium. Taxonomy (GTDB): domain Bacteria; phylum Actinomycetota; class Acidimicrobiia; order IMCC26256; family JACDBD01; genus JALZAA01. The sequence goes on along the minus strand of JBKOWN010000119.1, from coordinate 9,988 downwards.
GGGGAGGCCGGCACCGGCAACATCGTCGAGGCCGTCCGCCACCTCCGGTCGATCCTCGGTGACATCCGCCGGCTGAGTGTCGCCGACGAGCCCGAGCTGTTCGCGGCGGCGAAGGATCACCGTGCGCCCGTCGAGCTCGTCCACGAGGTCGCCGCCCGCGGCGAGCTGCCCGTTCCTCTCTTCTGTGCGGGCGGCATCGCCACCCCCGCCGACGCCGCGCTCGTGATGCAGCTCGGCGCGCAGGCGGTGTTCGTCGGGAGCGGCATCTTCAAGAGCGACGACCCGACGACGCGGGCGAAGGCCATCGTCGAAGCGACCACGCACTACGCGGACCCCGCCATCGTCGCCAAGGTGTCGCGCGGCCTCGGTGGGGCCATGCGCGGCGACGAGATCGACCAGCTCGATGTGAAGCTCTCGGAGCGGGGCTGGTAAGCGTGGCGCACGACGCGGTCCCTCCAGGTCATGAAGGCCGGCGTACTCGCGCTCCAAGGGGCGTTCCGCGAGCATCGTGAGGTGCTCGACGCGCTGGGCGTCGAGGCGGTCGAAGTCAGGGTCCCCGAGCAACTGGGTGGGCTCGATGTGTTGTTCATGCCCGGCGGTGAGTCGACGACGATCGGCAAGCTCCTCGACACCTCCGGCCTACGAGAGCCGCTGTACCGCGCGCTGACCGATGGCCTGCCGGCGTTCGGGACCTGTGCCGGGCTGATCCTCCTCGCCGACGACGTGCGCGACACCGATGACGTCGTTACGCCGCCGGCCCTGGGCGTGCTGGACTGCACGGTGGTGCGCAACGCGTACGGCCGCCAGCGCGAGTCGTTCGAAGCCGGGCTGACCGTGAACAGGATCGAGGGCGACTTTCCGGGCGTGTTCATCCGGGCGCCGGTCGTCGAGCGCGTCGGTGAGGCAGTCGAGGTCCTCGCCGTGCACGACGGTCAGCCGGTGCTGATTCGCCAGGGACCGATCTGGGCGGCGACCTTCCATCCCGAGCTCTCGGGCGACTTGCGCCTCCACCAACGATTTCTCACCGAGGGAACGCAATGAGTGGTCATTCGAAGTGGCATTCGATCAAGCACAAGAAGGGCGCGGCCGACAAGGCGCGGGGGAAGCTCTTCGCGAAGCTCATCAAGCAGATCGAGGTCGCCGCGCGCGGCGGCGGGAGTGACCTGGAGGGGAACCCGACGTTGCGAGCGGCCGTGCAGAAGGCGCGCGACAGCTCCGTCCCCGCGGACACGATCGATCGGGCGATCAAGCGGGGCACGGGCGAGCTCGAGGGCGTCAGGTACGAGCCGGCGAGCTACGAGGGATACGCCTCGGGGGGCGTGGCCGTCTACATCGAGTGCCTCACCGACAACCGCAACCGCACCGGGCAAGAGGTGAAGAACATCTTCACCCGCAACGGGGGCTCGCTGGCCGAGCCCGGCGCGGTGGCGTGGCAGTTCGAGCGCAAGGGTGTGATCTACGTCGAGCGGCGCGCGGCGACGGAGGACGAGCTCATGCTCGCAGCGCTCGACGCCGGCGCCGAGGACATCGTCGACGAAGGCGACACCTGGCGGATCACGACGTCGCCGACCGATCTGCAGTCGGTCCGCAGCGCGCTCGAGAGTGCGGAGATCCCGTTCACGAGCGCCGAGCTCACGATGCTGCCGAATCAGACCGTGCCGCTGACCGACGAGGCCACGGCCCGAGGCGTCTTGCGGCTGATCGACGCCCTGGAGGAGCACGACGACGTGCAGGCCGTCTACGCCAACTTCGACATCCCTGACGACGTGCTCCAAGCAGTCGTCGCGTAGACGATGAACCTCGAAGCAGCACGAGAGTTCATCCGGAACAACCACCGTGCCGTCATGACGACGCGCCGCGGGAATGGTGATCCGCAGATGTCACCGATCGTGTGCAACGTCGATGCCAGCGGACGGGTTGCGGTCAGCACGCGCGAGACCGCGCTGAAGGTGGCGAACCTGCGCCGCGACCCGCGGGTCTCGCTCTGCGTGGTGAACGACGGCTTCTTCGGCAACTGGATCCAGGTCGACGGGACCGCCGAGGTTGTCTTCCTGCCGGACGCGATGGAGCTGCTGGTCGAGTACTACCGCTCCCTCGCCGGCGAGCATCCCGACTGGGACGACTACCGCGCCGCGATGGAACGCGAGCGCCGCGTGCTCGTGCTGATCGACATCGGGCGGGCAGGGCCCGATCGCAGCGGGTAGCTGGTAGTGACGGATTAGAGTCCCGCACCGTGCACCTCCAAATGGCCGTCAACGGGCAGGCGCACGAGCACGACGTCGAACCTCGCCTGCTGCTGGTCCAGTACCTCCGCGAGGTCATCGGGCTCACGGGCACGAAGATCGGATGCGACACATCGTCGTGCGGCGCGTGCACCGTGCTGGTCGACGGGGAGTCGGTGAAGTCGTGCACGATGCTCGCGGCGCAGGGGGACGGGTCGGAGATCACGACGATCGAAGGCTTGGCGCAGGATGAGGAGCTGCACCCGGTCCAGGCCGCGTTCCACGAGCACCATGCGCTCCAGTGCGGCTTCTGCACCTCCGGGATGGTCATGGCCACTGTCTCGTTGCTCGATGAGGTCCCCAGCCCGACCGAACGCGACGTCCGGCTGGGGCTCGAGGGCAACCTGTGCCGTTGCACCGGCTACCACAACATCGTCCAGGCCGTGCTGGCGGCGGCGGAGACCAGCCGATGATCCCGGCGCCGTTCGAGTACCTGCGGGCCGGCTCGGCCGACGAGGCGATCGCGGCGCTCGCCGCGCACGGGGACGACGCCAAGCTTCTCGCCGGCGGGATGTCGCTCCTCCCGTTGATGAAGCTGCGGCTCGCGACACCCGCGATCCTCGTCGACGTCGGGCGTGTGCGCGAGCTCTCCTACGTCCGCGACTCGGGCGACCACGTCGCGGTCGGGGCGCTCACCCGCCATCGCGACCTCGAGACCAGCGACGTGCTCGCGGCGGACTGCGCGCCCTTACGCGCCGTCGCGTCCGAGGTGGGCGACAACCAGGTGCGCCACCGCGGAACGATCGGCGGCTCCGTCTCCCATGGGGACCCGGCCTCGGACCTTCCCGCCCTGCTCCTCGCGCTCGACGCGACATTCGTCGTGCGGGGCCCCGGCGGCGAGCGGACCATCGCCACCGCCGAGTTCTTCCGGGGCTTTCTCGAGACCGCCCTCGAGCCGGACGAGCTGCTCACCGAGATCCGCGTGCCGAAGGCGCCCGGTGTCGGGTTCTCGTACCAGAAGTTCCAGCGCCGCGCCCAGGACTGGGCCATCGTCGGCGCGATGGCGGTCCGCGACGGCGGCACGCGCGTCGCACTCGTGAACATGGGCACCACACCGCTACGCGCCCGTGCGGTGGAGGAGGCACTCGCCGGTGGAGCCTCGGTGGCGGAGGCGGCCGAGCACGCCGCTGAGGGCAGCGAGCCGTCGGGCGACATCAACGCCACGCCCGAGTACCGCGAGCACCTCGTCCGCGTGCTCGTGCGGCGCGCGCTCGAAACTGCATCGGCTTGACCCGGCCGGACGTTGCGATCGCGATGCTCGCCGCCGGCCGCGGGTCGCGCCTCGGCGGGGACGTTCCCAAGCCCCTCGTCGAGCTGCGCGGCCGGCCGCTGGTGTCGTGGGCGTTGGGCGCCGCGACCGCCAGCGGGCTGCGGCCGGTCGTGCTGGTCGTCGGCCACCGCGGCGACGCCGTCGCCCGCTGCGCTACCGAAGGCGCTGTCGTCGTGCGCTCGCCCCGGTGGCGACACGGCATTGCGAGGTCGCTGCGGGCAGCCCTGGAGGCGTTGGATCCATGGGCGCAGGTGGGCGCGGTCGCGGTCGGCCTCGCCGACCAGCCGCTGGTCGGCGCGGATGCCTACCGCCGGCTCGCCGGCGCGTACCGGGACGGCGCCCGTCTGGCGGTCGCGACGTACCACGGACAGCGACGCAACCCGGTCCTGCTGGCGCGGACGGAGTGGGCGCAGGCCAAGCGGCTCGACGGCGACGAGGGCGCACGCGTGCTGATGAACGACGAGGGCGTCGTCGAAGTCGATTGCACAGACACGGGTAGCGCCGCCGATGTCGATACGCTCGATGATCTGAGCTCGGCCGAGAGCGCGCTCGGCGAGGGGGAACGCCGATGAACATCCAGGACGAGTTCCGGGTCGACGTACCGGTGGACGAGGCGTGGCACGTCCTGCTCGACGTGGAGCGCATCGCGCCGTGCATGCCCGGCGCGCAACTGCAGGAGATCGACGGCGACGAGTTCCGGGGCATCGTCAAGGTCAAGGTCGGGCCGATCACCGCCCAGTACAAGGGCGCAGCGCGCCTCACCGAGGTGGACGACGTCAACCACCGGGCCGTGATCCTGGCCGAGGGCCGCGATACCCGCGGCCAGGGCAACGCGTCGGCGACCGTGACTGCCACGATGGAGCCCGACGAGAGTGGCACGCGGGTGAACATCAACAGCGACGTGACGATCACGGGCAAGGTCTCCCAGTTCGGACGGGGCGTGATCGGTGACGTCTCGAGCAAGCTCCTCGCCCAGTTCGTGGACAACCTCGAGCGCAACGTGCTCTCCGCGCCGGCACCTGCGCCCGCATCCGACACGTCGACGCCCGCGGCGAGCACCGCGAGCACCGGCCCACGTACGGTCGACGCGCCCGAGGCCCAGCCGGTCGACTTGCTGCGGACAGCCGGCGCGCCGGTCTTGAAGCGGCTGGTGCCCACCGTCGTCGGGCTCGTCGTGGTGATCGCCGCGATCGTCGTGGTGCTGATCCTGCTCCTGCGCTGACCCGCGACCGAGCGGCCGGGGTCCACCACCCGTAGGGGTCGTCCCGGTAGCGTCGAACCCATGTTCGACGCCGCCGGCCCCGTGCTCGGCATCGATCCCGGCGTCTCGCGCTGCGGCTACGGCGCCGTAGCGCGTGGCTCGGGAGGAGCCCTGGTCGCGCAGGCCTGCGGGGTGATCAACACCGAACCTGAGGCCGCGTTGCCCGAGCGCCTCGCCGTGCTGCAGCGCGAGCTCGACGGGCTCGTGCGCGACCTCGCACCGTGCGCGCTCGCCGTCGAGCGCGTTCTCTTCCAGGTCAACACGCGCACCGCGATGTCCGTCGGGCAGGCGAGCGGGCTCGCGCTCGCGGCCGCGGGGCGCACCGGCGTGCCCGTGTTCCACTACAGCCCGAACGAGGTGAAGTTGGCCGTGACCGGTGACGGCACCGCCGGGAAAGCGCAGGTGCAGGCGATGGTGGCGCGCCTGCTTGCGCTCGCGCAGCCACCCCGTCCCGCAGACGCAGCCGACGCGCTCGGCCTCGCGGTGTGCCACCTCGGATCGGCCGGGCTGCGCGTCGCTCTTGCGGCCGAAGGCCCGTCGCCGGACGGGCTCTCCCGCGCCGTCGGCGCCGCGCTGGCAAAGGAGTCGCGGAAGTGATCGGGTCGGTGCGGGGCGAGGTGCTCGAGCGTTCCGCCACTGGCGAGGTGCTCGTCGAGGTGGGCGGCGTGGGTTATCGCGCGCTGGTCCCGTTGAGCGCGATTCCGACGCTCGAGCCCGGCGCCGCCGCCATGTTGTTCACGCACCTCTACGTGCGCGACGACACCATGGTGCTGTTCGGGTTCCCGACTCGCGACGAACGTGACACGTTCGAGGTGCTCATCGGGGCGAACGGGGTGGGACCCAAGCTCGCGCTGGCGATCCTGTCGGTGCACTCGCCGGGTGTGCTCCGCCGCGCGCTCGTCGACGACGACCTCGACGCGCTCACCATGGTGCCGGGAGTCGGGAAGCGCACCGCCCAGCGGTTGCTGGTCGAGCTCAAGGCGCGCGTCGAGGTGCCTGCGCTCGAGCATGCCGACGCCGCGTCGGCCGCGCCGTCGGGACGCGCCGAGGTGCGGGCGGCGCTGTCGGGGCTCGGCTACCAGTCGGACGAGGTGCGTGACGTCCTCGCCCAGCTGCCCGACGAGGGGCCGGTCGAGGATCTCCTACGCGATGCGCTGAAGCTCCTGGCGGTCACCCGTGTCTAGGGAGGAGCTCCTCAGCCCGGCCGCCGACCCGATCGAACGCGCCGAGGAGACCACGCTGCGCCCGCGCCGCCTGGAGGAGTTCGTGGGCCAGGAGCGGCTGAAAGAGCACCTCGAGATCCTTCTCAGCGCGGCGCGACAACGCGGGCAGGCAGTCGATCACCTGCTCTTCGCGGGACCGCCGGGAACCGGGAAGACGTCGCTGGCCGGCATCGTCGCCGCCGAACTCGGTGTCGCCTTGCGCGTGACGAGTGGGCCCGCGCTCGAACGTGCCGGGGATCTCGCCGCCATCCTCACGAATCTCGACGACGGCGACGTGCTGTTCATCGACGAGATCCACCGTCTCCCGCGCGCCGTCGAAGAGGTGCTGTATCCGGCGATGGAGGACTTCCAGCTCGACATCGTCATCGGCAAGGGACCGTCGGCGCGCTCGATCCGGCTCGACTTGCCGCGCTTCACGCTTGCCGGCGCCACAACCCGGACCGGGCTCATCACGGGGCCGCTGCGCGACCGCTTCGGTCTGGTTTCCCGCCTCGACTACTACGAGGCCGAGGATCTCGTCACGATTCTCGAGCGCGCCGCCGGCATCCTCGGCGTGCCGCTCGAGTCGGAAGGCGCACGAGAGATCGCGGGGCGAGCCCGCGGCACGCCGCGAGTCGCCAACCGACTGCTCAAGCGAGTCCGCGATTACGCGGAGGTGCGTGGGGACGGCACGGTCAGTGCGCAGACCGCCCGGGCGGCCTTGACGCTGTTCGAGGTCGACGAACGCGGCCTCGACAAGGTCGACCGGTCGATTCTCACCGCGCTGTGCGAGACGTTCGCGGGACAGCCCGTGGGCCTCAACACCCTGGCGGTCGCGGTCACGGAGGAGGCCGAGACCGTCGAGGACGTCTACGAGCCGTTCCTGCTCAAGGAGGGCATGCTCCAACGAACGCCGCGGGGGCGCGTCGCGACCGCCGCCGCGTTCGCGCATCTGGGGCTCGACGTGCCCACCGAGACCGGCGGCGGCCCGAGCCTCTTCGAGCCCTGAGCGCCCGCGCCTGACTCTCTGACCGCAACAGGGTTCCGCTAGCATCGATTTTCGGTTCCGGCTCCAGCCCGCAACCCTCAGTCGATGCCCGTAGCCCTCCTTTACCTCGGCATTCTCGTCGCCGCGTTCCTCCTGCTGATCGTTCGACCGCAGCGGAGGCAGATGGCCGCGCACCGGGCACTGGTGGCGAGCCTGCAGGTCGGCGACGAGGTCATCACGTCCGGTGGGATCTACGGGACGATCCGCGGTCTCGACGACGGGATCGTCGACCTCGAGGTGTCGTCCGGGATCGTGCTGCGCGTCGCGCGGGCCGCGATCGGGCAACGCGTCGGGCCCGACCAGGAGCCGGACGGTGCCGAGGAGCCCGACGAGGAGCCCTCCGGCGACGAACGGGGCGACGGCGACGGCCAGGGCCCGCGGAGCGAGACCTGACCGTGCGCAAGTACTGGGCGTACCTCATCGGGACAGTGGCGGTCGTCCTGATCGCGCTCATCGCCACCCTGGTCGTCGGGAACACGCCCGTCCTCGGCCTCGACCTCCAGGGCGGCATCTCGGTCCGGCTCTTCCCAGCCGGGAAGTTCAGCAACAACTCGCTCGACACGGCCAAGAACATCATCGACCGCCGCGTGAACGGCCTCGGCGTGTCCGACGCCGAGGTGACGCGTGAGGGCAACAACATCGTCATCGACCTGCCGGGCGTGAAGGACCGTGACAAGGCGAAACGCCTGGTCGGGCGGACCGCAGAGTTGAACTTCCGGCCCGTGCTGGCCGAGCTGCCGCCCGCGCCGAAGGGGACTCCACCCGCCGACGACGCGACGAAAGCCGCGATCGCCTCCTGCGACGCGAACGCGATTCCGAACCCGCAAGCGGTCCCGACGACGGCGGCCGCTGACGACAACGCCGCCGCCTGCGTGGTGCTGCCCGGCCGCCAGCAGGCGAAGCAGCCGATTCGATACCTCCTCGGCCCCGCCGCGCTCACGGGCAAGGACACGTCGGGCGCCAAGTCTCGTTTCATCCAAGGCCAGGGGTACGGCGTCGACCTGTCGCTGAAGGACTCCGGCCACACCAAGTTCAATCAGCTCGCGCAGGTGTCGTTCCCGAAGCAGCCGCCACAAAACAGCGTGGCGATCGTGCTCGACGGCGTGGTGCAGTCGGCGCCTCGGTTCAACGAGGCGAACTTCCCGGGTGACGTGACGATCTCCGGGAGCTTCTCGCAAGGTGAATCCAGCGACCTTGCAAACATCCTGCAGTACGGCGCCCTGCCGGTGAAGTTCGACGAGAAGCAGCAGACGGTCGAGAGCGTGTCGCCCACGCTCGGGAGCGACCAACTCAAGTCGGGAATAGCGGCCGGCATCGTCGGGCTCGCGTTGGTGGCGATCTACATGCTCCTGTACTACCGGCTGCTTGGCGTTGTCGTTCTCGTCGGATTGGGTCTGAGCGCGGGCGCGACGTATGCCCTCGTCGCCTATCTCAGTAACTCGGGCTTCAACCTGACGCTGACGCTCGCCGGCGTGACCGGCCTGATCGTGTCCGTCGGTATCACCGTCGATTCGTACGTCGTCTACTTCGAGCGCCTCAAAGACGAAGTCCGCAGCGGGAAGACGGTCCGCTCGTCCGTCGATCGCGGCTTCAACCGCGCCTTCCGGACGATCCTGGCCGCCGACCTCGTCTCGCTGATCGGCGCGGGTGCGCTCTACATACTCGCGTCGGGCTCCGTGAAGGGGTTCGCGTTCTTCCTCGGCGTGTCCACGATCCTCGATCTCGCCGTCGCGTACTTCTTCATGCATCCGCTCGTCGTGATCCTCTCGCGACGCCGCGCGCTCGTGCGCGTCCCGGTCGTGGGGATCGGTTCCGGCCTCGATGCGAAGCAGGCGACCGCGTGAGCCCCATGCCGGACGGCCGGCGCCACACGCCGGCGGACTTCTACCACGAGCGCACGAACTTCGACTTCACCGGACGGCCGTGGCGATGGGCGATTCTCTCCGGCACCGTCATCGTCATCGCCCTCGTCGCGATCTTCTCGCGTGGCCTCAACCTCGGCATCGATTTCGAGGGCGGTACTTCGTGGCAGGTGCCGGTGAAAGGCAGGTCTGCTTCCGCGAGCAGCGTTCGCGGCGTGATCAATCCGCTCGGCCTGAGCGATGCGAAGGTGCTGGTGCTCAAGGGCGATTCCGGCACGTCGGTACGAGTGCAGTCGAAGGACGTCAATCCGAATCAAGAGGGCGCCATCACCGACGCGCTGGCGAAGTACGGCGGAGTCCAACGCGCCGATGTGAGCGTGAGCACCGTCGGTCCGACGTTCGGCGATCAGGTGCGGAACAACGCCGTCAAGGCTCTGATCGTGTTCTTCGCCCTCATCGCGATCTACCTGTCCATACGGTTCGAGATCAAGATGGCCGCCGCCGCGATCGTCGCGGTCATTCACGACATCATCGTGACCGTCGGCGTCTACGCGATCACGGGCTTCGAGGTCACGCCGGCCACCGTTGTGGCCTTCCTCACGATCCTCGGCTTCTCCCTCTACGACACGGTCGTCGTCTTCGACAAGGTCAAGGAGAACGTGGCGACCATCGGGACCGTTCGCGGCGACTCGTACTCGAAGATGGTGAACCGCTCCATGAACCAGGTACTGATGCGCTCCATCAGCACCTCGTTCGTCGCCGTGCTCCCCGTGGCGTCGCTGCTGTTCGTCGGGGCGGGTCTGTTCGGCGCGCTGGCGTTGCGCGACTTCGCGCTGGCGCTGTTCGTGGGTCTGCTCACGGGCGCGTACTCCTCGATCTTCGTGGCCACGCCGCTCCTGGCCTGGTGGAAGGAGCGGGAGCCTCGAAACGTGGCGCTGCGCGAACGGTCGGCGGTGCAGCTCGCCCGGGCCGAGGCGTCGGCGGGAGCGCTGCCGGCCGAGCCCGAGACGACCGAGGCGCCCGAGCTCGAGCCGGAGCCCGCCCCGACGCCCGCCCCGACAGG
>JBKOWN010000054.1:0-11434 GCA_046724435.1 Actinomycetota bacterium | reverse complement strand
GTCGCAGTCGGAGCGCGGGATCCGGCCCGCGCCGAGAAGTTTGCCCGCAAGCACAAGATCCCGAAGGTGCACGCGTCGTACGACGACGTCATCGCCGACCCGGAGGTCGACGCGATCTACAACCCGCTGCCGAACGGACTGCACGCCGAGTGGACGCTGAGGGCGATCGCAGCCGGCAAGCACGTCTTGTGCGAGAAGCCGTTCACCTCCAACGCCGCCGAAGCCGAGACGGTGGCCGCGGCCGCCGACGGCAGCGGGCTCGTCGTGATGGAGGCGTTCCACTACCGGTACCACCCGCTCGCGCAGCGGATGCACGACGTCGTCGCCGGGGGCGAGCTCGGCACAATCGAGCGCGTCGAGGCGACGATGTGCATCCCGCTCCCGATCTTCAAGGACATCCGCTACGAGTTCGACCTCAGCGGCGGGGCGACGATGGATGTCGGCTCGTACACCGTGCACCAGCTCCGCCTGCTCGGCGGCGACGATCCCGAGGTCACCAGCGCACATGCTCGTCTCCAGTCGCCGAACGTGGACCGTTGGATGCAAGCCGACGTGCGTTGGCCCGCGGGCCACACCGGGCGCATGACGTGCGCGTTGTGGTCGAGCACACCGCTGAAGCTGTCGATCCGGGCGTGGGGCGAGCGGGGCGAGCTGCGCGTCTTCAACCAGACCGGTCCGCAGTTCTTCCACCGTTTCACGGTGCTGCGCGACGGCAAGAAGCATCGCGAGAAGTTCCCGCGCAAGTCCACGTACGCCTACCAGCTCGAGGCATTCACGAGCGCCGTGGGGCACGGCACGCCCGTCCTCACACCGCCGCCCGACTCGGTTCAGAACATGCGCGTCATCGACGATGTGTACCTGGCCGCCGGGCTCCCGATCCGGGGGGAGCCGGGCTAGACGCGGCGTTGGGTCAGTCGCGTGCCGTATCGGGCAGGCGATCGACCCAACGTCAGAGGCGTTCGATGATCGTGACGTTGGCCTGCCCGCCGCCTTCGCACATGGTTTGGAGGCCCCAGCGCCCGCCGGTGCGATCGAGCTCGTGGAGAAGCGTCGTCATGAGCCGGGCGCCGGTGGCGCCGAGCGGGTGGCCGAGCGCGATGGCGCCGCCGTTCACGTTCACTTTCCCGAGGTCGGCGCCCGTCTCCTGTTGCCAGGCCAGCACAACCGACGCGAACGCCTCGTTGATCTCGATGAGGTCGATGTCGTCGAGCGACATTCCGGTGCGCTCGAGTGCGTAGGCCGTCGCCGGGATCGGCGCCGTGAGCATGAAGATCGGGTCGGCGCCCCGCACGCTGAGGTGGTGGATGCGCGCACGGGGCGTCAAGCCATGTTCCCTCAGCCCGCGTTCCGATACGACGAGCAACGCGGCGGCGGCGTCGGAGATCTGGCTCGATACCGCCGCGCTGACCCGCCCGCCCTCGGTCAGCGGCGGGAGCGACGCCATCCGCTCGAGCGACGTGTCGCGCCTGGGCCCCTCGTCGATCGAGACACCGCGGTATGGGAGGATCTCCCGCTCGAACCGACCTTCGTCGATGGCTGTGAGGGCGCGTCGGTGACTCTCGAGCGCGAATGCCTCCATGTCGTCGCGCGACACACTCCACTTCTCGGCGATCATCTCGGCGCTGCGGAACTGGGACACCTCCTGAGTCCCGTACCGCGCACGCCAACCTTCGGAACCGGTGAACGGGTCGTCGAAGCCCATCGGCTGAGCAACGGTCATCGCGGACGCGATCGGGATCATGCTCATGTTCTGCACGCCACCCGTCACGATCACGTCGTTCGTGCCACTGAGGACCGCCTGGGCGGCGAAGTGCACGGCCTGCTGAGACGAGCCGCACTGCCGGTCGACCGTCGTCCCTGGCACGTCGTCCGGAAGGCCGGCCGCGAGCCAACACGTGCGCGCGATGTCACCGGCCTGGGGACCGATCGCGTCGACGCAACCGAAGATGACGTCCTCGACCGCGGCGGGGTCGATGCCCGTGCGGTCGACGAGTCCCGAGATCGCATGGGCGCCGAGGTCGGCAGGGTGCGCGGTCGCGAGCCCACCGCCCTTCTTGCCCACCGGCGTCCGCACCGCGTCGACGATGTAGGCCTCGGCCATCACTGCTCCTCAGGAGTCGTGTCGGGGTCCAGGATCGCACGTCCCACGCGGGCGTCGTGCCACGCGGCATCGCCCCATGACGCCGCGAGCGCCCACGCCCGTTTCATCCACAAGTGGAGGTCGTATTCGGTCGTGTAACCGATCGCGCCATGCACCTGGAGCGCGACCCTCCCGGCCCGGAGCGCCGCTTCGGACGCCCGGGCCTTCGCCATCGCGACGTGGACTGATCGGCCGTCGTCGCCGCGTGCGATCGACCACGTGGCGCGGTACACGAGCGGGCGCGCGAACTCGAGCACGAGGGCGACGTCGGCCAAGTGGTGCTTCACCGCCTGGAACGAGCCGATGGGCACGCCGAACTGACGACGTTCCTTCGCATACTCGACGGTCATCTCCAGCATGCGCTCGGCGAGGCCGACGAGCTGCGCGGCGGCGCCCAGCGCGGCCCGATCCCGGCTCGCGACGTTGATCGAGCTGGGTGGACCGTCGACTGCGAACAGCCGTCGTGAGCCGTCGACCGACTCGTGGCGCCGAAGCTGAAGCGTCGTCGGGTCGACGAACCGGTCACCGATCAGAACGAGGTCCGAGCTGTCGGCGTAAGGCACGAGCCCGGACGGAGGCGCGACCGTGATCGTGACGTCGCCGGCGGCGGCCGTCTCGGTGCGCGCGTCGAGCATCGGTACCGCCACCGCGGCGTGCTCGACGACAGGTTCGGGGAGCGCGGCCCGGCCCGTCTCCTCGAGCAGGAGGACGAGGTCGAGAAAGTCGCCGCCGAACCCGCCGTGCGCCTCGGGGGCGAGCACGCCCAGTACGCCCAGCTCGCCGAGGCGCGGCCAGAGCCCCGACCGGCCGCTCTCGTTCGTCCACGCGTCGCGCACGACCTTCGGCGGGCACGCGTTCTCGAGGAAGCCCCGCACGGCGTCGCGCATCGCGAGTTGCTCGTCGGTGAACGCGAACTTCACGAGCTCACCGCCGGGGGAGCCCGAGGACGCGCTCGGCGACCACGTTGCGTTGGATCTCGTTCGTGCCCGCGTAGATCGGGCCCGAGAGCGCGAACTGCCAGCCCTTCATCCACGCCCCGTCGTCCCCGTCGACGAGCTCGGCGCGTGAACCGAGCAGGTCAAGGGCGGTCTCGTGCAACCGCACGTCGAGCTCCGACCAGAAGATCTTCACGAGACTCGACTCCGGCCCCGTACGTCCGCCCTCCATCAGGCGGGTGACCGTCCAGAACGTCTGCCACCGGTACGCATCGGCGTCGATCCACGCCCGCACCACTGCGTCGCGCACGGTCGGATCGGCGTGCTCAGCGTGCACGCGGTACAGCTCGGCGAGTCTCGCCGCCGCGGCCAGGAACCGACCCGGACTGCGCAGCGTCAGGCCTCGCTCCGATCCCGTCGTCGTCATCGCGACCCGCCAGCCTTCGTGCACGTCGCCGAGCACGTCGCGGTCGGGCACGAACACGTCCTCGAGGAACACCTCGGCGAAGCCTTCGTCGCCGTCGAGACGCTCGACCGGACGCACCGTGACGCCTTCGGCGCGCAGGTCGACGAGGAGATATGTGAGGCCGTGGTGGCGCTCGGCCTCGGCGTCGCTGCGGAACAGGCCGAACAGCCGGTCGCAGAAGGCGCCGCGGGTCGTCCACGTCTTCTGGCCCGACAGCCGCCAGCCACCGTTCGGCTCGTCGCGAACGGCACGCGACTTGATACCGGCGAGGTCGCTGCCCGCGTTCGGCTCGGACCAGCCCTGGCACCACGTTTCCTCGGCCGACGCCATCTTCGGCAGGATGCGATCCTGCTGCTCCTTGGTACCGAGCTCGAACAGCGTCGGCGCGAGCAGGAAGATCCCGTTCTGCGTGACGCGTTGCGGCGCGCCCGCCCGGTAGTACTCCTCCTCGAAGATCAGCCACTCCATGAGGGTGGCGTCGCGGCCGCCGTACTCCTGCGGCCACGACACGACGGCCCACCGGGCGTCGAACAGCGCCCGCTCCCACTCCTTGTGGAGCGCGAAGCCCTCACGCGCGTCGCCCGACGGCAAGGGCGGGCGGGGCGCGTTCTCCTGCAGCCAGGCGCGGGCCTCGGCGCGGAACGCGTTCTCCCGTTCCGTGAAGGTCAGATCCACCGGCGCCTCAGCGGGCGAGGATCACCGACGAACCGTGGCCGAACAGGCCCTGGTTCACCGTGAGCCCGACCTTGGCTCCGTCGACCTGACGCTCGCCCGCGGCGCCCCGTAGTTGCCATGCGACCTCGCACACCTGCGCCAGGGCCTGGGCGGGAACGGCCTCGCCGAAGCACGCCAAACCTCCGCTCGGGTTCACGGGGATACGCCCGCCGACCGTCGTTGCGCCGTCATGAACGAGCTTCTCGGCCTCGCCCGGCCCGCACAGGCCGATGTTCTCGTACCAGTCGAGCTCGAGCGCGGTCGACAGGTCGTACACCTCGGCGAGGTCGAGGTCGTCGGGCCCGAGACCGGCCTCTGCGTAGCCACGTTGCGCGATCGCGTCGCGGAAGGTCACCGGTCCGGCCGGCACCGCCGCCGCCGAGTCGGTGGCGAAGTCCGGCATCTCGATCACCGCGTTCGGGTACGACGGCGTCACGGTCGAGATCGCCGCCACACGCACAGCACCGGTCTCGCCCCGGCCTCGGGCGTACTCGAGGCTCGACACGACGACCGCGGCCGCCCCATCGCTCGTCGCGCAGATGTCGAGCAGACGCAACGGCTCGGCGACGACCGGCGACGCCATCACCTCGTCCTCGGTGACGGCCTTGCGGTAGCGCGCGTTGGGGTTCGCAAGACCGTGAGCAGCGTTCTTCACCTTCACCTTGGCGAAGTCGGCGGGCGTCGCACCGAACAGCTCCATGCGGCGACGCGCGTACAGCGCGAAGTACGTCGGGTTCGTCGCGCCGAGGAGCCGGAACCGGAGCCAGTCGGGGTCGTCGCCCCGCTCGCCGGCGGTGGGCGCAAGAAAGCCCTTCGGTGTCGTGTCCGCGCCGACAACGAGCGCCACCTCGCACAGGCCGGCGAGGATCTGGGCTCGGGCCGCGTTCAACGCGGTTGCGCCCGATGCGCAGGCGGCGTAGCTGCTCGTCACGGGCGCGCCCTGCCAGCCGAGAGCCTGCGCGAACGTCGCGCCGGAGACGAACCCGGGGTACCCGTTGCGGATGGTGTCGGCGCCGGACACGAACTGGATGTCGTCCCACTCGAGCCCGGCGTCGTCGAGTGCCGCGCGCGCTGCGACCAAGCCGTATTCGACGAAGTTCCGGCCCCACTTTCCCCATGGGTGCATGCCCACCCCGAGGACGGCGACGTCGTGATCACCCATCGGACCGCGCTCCCTCGATCGGCTTCCACTTCCAGACGACGTACTCGTGGTCGTCGTCCTCGAACAGCGTGCCCAGCACGAGCTCGACGTGGGCACCGACCTGCAATGCCGCGGGGTCGACCCCGTCGGCGACCTGCCCCAGCACGACCATCTTCTCCTCGGGCAGCTGGACGGCGGCGACGGAGAACGGCTGGAACCGATCCGCCGCCACGTACGGCGCCGGCGGCGCGTAGTGGTTCGTCGTGAACGACCACACGGTTCCTTGGTTCGACAGGGGCACCTCTTCGAACTCGGTGCCGTCGCAGCGGGGGTTGCGGCAGAACGCCGAGACCTTCGGGAAGAAGTAGCTCCCGCAGCGCGTGCACCGGTTGCCGAGCAACCGCGGGTCGGCGTCGTCGAGCGTGAACCAGCCGTCGACGGCTGCGACGCGCTCCTTCGTCGTCATGCGTCCCCCTTCTCCAAGCGGGCCAGGGTCTGCTCGGCTTCGTCGACGATACGGGCGACGAGCTCGGCGACCGTCGGCAGCTCGTCGATTGCACCCACGCCCTGCCCGGTCGGGAGGATGCCGGTCTCGAGCCGCCCGTCGACCATCGTGGCCTTGGTGAGCATCGGCGCGTTCGCGGCCATGGCCACCTGCGACCACGTCAGACCTTCCTTGCGCTTCATCGCCAAACCCTCGCGCACGAGGGCACGCAGCGACGTGCCGGTGAGCTTCCGGAAGCCCAGCGCGTTGCGGAGGGCGCGGGGGAGCGCGGTGACCCGCCCCGAGTGCTCGAGATGGTCGACGACTTCGGTGCGGATGACGCGCTGCGGGTATCCGTCGATGCGCCTGGTCACCACCGTGCCGGTGACGGCGGTGCCGAGGTAGACGTCCTTGACCGTCTCGGGCACCGTGCTCTCCTTGGTGAGCAGGAACCGCGTGCCCATCGCCACGCCCGCCGCGCCCCACGCCAGCGCGGCCGTCAGGCCGCGCCCGTCGGTGAAGCCGCCGGCGGCAAGGACGGGCACGTCGACGGCGTCGACGACCTGGGGGAGCAGCAACGAGGTCGGGATCGTGCCGGTGTGGCCGCCGCCCTCCGCGCCCTGCGCGATCAGCGCGTCGACGCCCCAACCGGCGACCTTCTCGGCGTGACGCGGTGCACCGACGGTCGGCATCGTGACGACGCCGGCGTCGCGCAGCTGCTTCACGAGCCGCTCGCCCGGCGACTGGGCGAAGCTCGCGACGCGCACGCGCTCACGGATGAGCAGCTCGATGCGCTCGTCGATGTCGTCCTGGTCGGCGCGCAGGTTCACGCCGAACGGCCGGTCGGTGCGGTCGCGCACCTCGTGCACGGCGTCGGTGAGCTGCTCGACGGTCATCGTCGCCGCCGCAAGGATGCCGAGCCCGCCCGCCGCGCTCGTGGCCGAGGTGAGGCGCGCGCCGGCCACCCAGCCCATGCCGGTCTGCACGATCGGGTACTGCACACCGAACAGGTCGCACGCCACGGTGTTCAGCGCCGGATGCGTCACGCCGGGACTTCCTTGCTGCGCAGGTCGTTCGGGTCGATCACGTCCCGGATGAGACGAAGCTCGTCGTCGGTCGGCAACCGAGATTCAGGCACGTCGTCGGGAATGACGAGCTCGAAGCCGGTGGCGGCGACGACCTCGTCGACCGTGACGCCGGGATGGATGGAGCGCAGTCGCATGCGCTGATCGGGGCTCTCGAAGTCGAGCACGGCGAGGTTCGTGACTACGCGCTCGAGATGGTGGAACCGGCGCTCGGCCGGATGGAGCTTGCCGGCCCGGTCGTAGCCGACGCCGCACACGACGTCGACCTGCTCGACGAACACCTTGGGCGAATGGTTCGGGATCCAGTAGCTGGTGGTGTCGTTGATCGTGTTGCCGGGTGCACCACGGAGGCCGAGCAGCTGCGCCTTGGGCTTCGCTGGATCGCCGATGAGCGCGAAGTTCTGGTTGCCGTAGGCGTCGATCTGGCTGGCACCCATCATCACGTGGCGCCGGCCCGACCAGACGACGTCGAACATCGCCCGGTATGGGTTCCACGACTCGACCACCTTGGGCGCGACGTCGTCGCCGACGGGGAGCGTGTTCCCCACGAGCAGCGCCTCGCCGTCGGTCATGACGAGGTCCGGCTCGAAGGCGGCCCGCGCCAAGCGCCCACCGATCATCGGAACGTTCCCGATCGGATTGGCGAGAATCTCGCCGTCGCCGCGGAACACCTCCGCGACCGCTACGACGCAGATCTCGGCGCGGCTGGCGTCGGTCATCGTCGCATCACAGCCCGACCGCCTTGCGGTACTCGTCGTGGCCGCCGACGTCGAGGTAGCGGGCACGAAACGCGTCCCACGCGGTGTCGTCGCGGGCGGTCGCCGCGTATTCGCGTTGGAACGTCTCGTCGCGCTCGTAGTCGGGGAGGCATGACGTGAAGTGCGCGCCGAACGGCGCCTCGACCACGCCGTCGACCATGAGTCGGTTGATTCGGAGGGTCTGCACGGGGCCCTGCGCCGCGAGGTCCTCCGTCGGCAGCACCTGCTCGACCGACATGAACCGACGCGTGGCCGCCATGCAGAACAAGTCGTCGAAGTAGGGGTCGACGCCGAGGTACTGGCCGTTGCCGCCGGCGTCACCCCGGTTCATGTGCACGAGCGCGACGTCGAGGTCGAGCGCGGGCACGGCCACCAGCTCTTCGCCCTCGCCGCCGGGGCTTCGGTACGGGGACTGCACCGTGCGCAACTCGGGATAGAGGCGGAACACGTCCGACCCGAGCCCGGCCCGGGTCGGCAGGAAGGGGACGCGCCACGCAGCGGCCTGGAGCCCGAGCAGGAACATCCCCTCGTCGAGCTCGCGCGCCTCGACCTCGCCTGCCTGGCGGGCGGCGCGGAAGTGAGGCTCCAACGGGATCGAGTCGAGCGATACGAAGGCGAACACGACCCGCATGACCTTGCCCGCCCGGCAGAGGAGACCCACGTCGGGCCCGCCGTAGCTCACCAGCGTGAGGTCGGTGACCGGCGAGCGCGCGATGGCGCGGATCAGCGACATGGGCTTGCGCCGCGATCCCCACCCGCCGACGCCGATCGTCATGCCGTCGCGCAGCTCCGCCGCGACCTCGTCCTCGGACATGAGCTTGTCTGGCACGGATGCTCCCGGCTACTCGCCGAACCGGGCGTCGCGCTTGTCGACGAACGCGTCCCGGGCTTCGTCGGCTACTCCGGAGAGATTGAGCTCGAACGTGTAGCCCTGCTCGAACCGGTACGACTTC
Source organism: Actinomycetota bacterium (assembly GCA_046724435.1). Taxonomy (GTDB): domain Bacteria; phylum Actinomycetota; class Acidimicrobiia; order IMCC26256; family JACDBD01; genus JALZAA01. Next base: position 2,758 of record JBKOWN010000054.1, on the reverse strand, counting down.
TTGACGTCGACGGGGTCGATCCCGTTCAGTGACTCCTTGGCGGCGCGGATCACGATCGGGCTCTTCTCCGCGATCTGGCGGGCGAGCGCGAAGGCGGCATCCCGCAGCCGGTCCGGTTCGACGACGGCGAGCACCGAGCCGTAGTGATGGAGTTCCTGCGCGGTGACGGTGGTCGCGGTGTACACCATCTGGCGCATCTTGTGCTGAGGCACGAGGCGGGCGAGATGCGTGGCGGCGCCGAGCGCGCCGCGGTCGACTTCCGGGAGCCCGAAGGTGGCGTCGCTCGTTGCGAGGATGATGTCGGCGTTGCCGGCGAGGCCGATGCCGCCGCCGAGGCAGTACCCGTGCACGGCGGCGATGACCGGCACAGCGCATTCGTACACGGCGGCGAACGCCGCGAAGCAGCCCCGGTTGGCGCCCACGAGCGCGTGGAAGCCCTCGGTGCGCTGCATCTCCTTGATGTCGACACCGGCGTTGAAGCCCTTTCCGTCGGCCCGCAGGATCACGACGCGCACGCGTGGATCGTCACCGAGGCCGCGCACGGTGTCGGCGAGCTCGAACCATCCTGCGACGGTGAGCGCGTTGACCGGCGGATTGTCCATCACGACCTCGGCGATGCCATCGCCGTCGACCGCGTGCGAGATGCCCATCGCGTCCTTGCTCTGATGCGTGATCTGATGACCCGTCAGATGTGACGGCTACCTTATCCGCATGGCCGATCCGCTCGACCTGTCGGGCAAAGCCGTCATCGTCACCGGCGGGTGCCGTGGCGTCGGACGCGGGATCGCGGAGCGGTTCCTCGCGGCCGGTGCCGACGTCGTGATCTGCTGCCGGCACGAGCCAGAGACGTTGCCGCGCGCGGGCGACGCAGAAGCGTTGTTCATCGCGGCCGACGTGCGCGAGCCCGAAGAGATCGACAAGGTGATCGGTTTCACCGAGCAGCGGCTCGGCCGGCTCGACGTTCTCGTGAACAACGCCGGCGGATCACCGCGGGCCGATTCGGCGACCGCGTCACCAAAGTTCTCGAACGCGATCATCACGTTGAACCTGCTCGCGCCGCTCGTGTTTGCGCAGAAGGCGAACGCGGTGATGCAGCAGCAAGCCGAGGGCGGTGTCGTCATCAATGTCGCCAGCGTGAGCGGCCTGCGACCCTCGCCGGGAACAGCCGCCTACGGGGCGGCGAAGGCCGGGCTCCTGAACCTCACCCAGACTCTGGGCGTGGACTACGCACCGAAGGTGCGCGTGAACGCGGTGACCGCGGGGCTGGTCAGGACCGAGCAGTCGCACCTCTTCTACGGTGACGAGGAGGGGATCGCCGCTGTCGGCGCCACCGTGCCGCTGGGCCGGATGGCCGAGCCGTCCGACGTCGGCGACGTCTGCCTGTTCCTCGCCTCGCCGCTCGCCCGGTATGTCAGCGGCGAGAGCATCGTCGTGCACGGCGGCGGCGAACGCCCCGCCTATCTCGACGCCGCGAAGAACACGTCCACCTAGACCCCCGTTGTCACGGAAACGCGGTCCAGAGGCGCGTTTTGGTGACAACGCTGGGGTGGTCAGGGGTGCTGGCTGCTGACGGAGACGACCTCGCCGGTCATGTAGCCGGAGTAGTCACTGGCGAGGAACACAATGACGTTGGCGACTTCCCAGGGCTCGGCCGAGCGTCCGAACGCTTCGCGGGTCACGAGCTCGTCGATCGCTTCCTGCGGCATGACCTTGGCGAGGTGCTCGTGCACGGCGAGGCTCGGCGCCACCGCGTTCACGCGCACGTTCGCGCGCGCAGCCTCGATCGCCGCGCACCGCGTGAGCGCCATCACTCCTGCCTTCGCGGCCGCGTAGTGAGCTTGGCCTTCCTGGGCGCGCCAACCGAGCACGGACGCGTTGTTCACGACGACGCCGTGGCCACGCGGCAGCATGTGCCGTAAAGCAGCACGCGTGCATCGGAACGTGCCGTTCAGCGTCACGTCGAGCACACGCGACCACTGATCGTCTGTCATGTCGACGAGGTGGGCGGTGCCGCCGAGCCCGGCGTTGTTGACCACCACGTCGAGACCGCCGGTCGCGTCGATCGCGACCTCGAACATCGAGTCCACCTGGCGCTGGTCGGTGACGTCGCACACCGCCGTCGGCGGCCGCTCGCCCATAACCGGCTGGAGCTGCTCGGCGGCCTCGACGAGACGCCCCTCGTGCTGATCGCTCAGCACCACGACCGCGCCTTCCTCGGCGCAGCGCTTGGCCGTCGCGAACCCGATCCCGGTGCCGGCGGCCGCTGTCACGAGGACGCTCTTCCCCGCGAGGAGCGCGTGGCTGCGCGGTGGCGGCGGCGCCGGTGGGGTCACGCGGTCACCTTCGGCTCGGGCGGCAACCCGAGGGCGCGCTCGCCGATGATGTTGCGCTGGATCTGGTCGGAGCCGCCGTAGATGGTGTCGGCCCGTGTGTACAGGAACAGCCGTTGCGCCGCGCTCAGCCGGTACGGCGCCGACGGCACGACCTCGCCGTCGGGCCCGAGCACGTCAATCGCGAGCTCGCCGAGCTGCTGGTGGAAGTTCGCCCAGTAGAGCTTGTGGATCGCGGTCTCAGGAGTGATGTCGCCACGCGCCATCGACGTGAGGCTCCGCAACGCGTTGTACCGCATGATCCGCAGCCCGATCCACGCGCCCGCGATCCCCTGGCGGGTCACCGGATCGGTCGACCGCCCGGTCTTCTTGGCGGTCTCGGTGATGTCGACCAGCTCGTTCTCGAACGAGAGCTGCTGGCCCAACGT
>JBKOWN010000064.1:0-14857 GCA_046724435.1 Actinomycetota bacterium | reverse complement strand
GGTGCGCCGTCGCCGAGATGGCCATCCCCTCGTGGAGGTACACGTTGCGCCGGTGCGTGTGCTCGTCGAAGCCGAGGTCGCCCAGCATCGATTCGAATTTCTTACGGAGCCGTTTCAGCGGTTCGGTGTTGTTCTCGTCGTTGAGGGCGAGGCGAGGGGTGCCATCGTCGTCGATCGTCAGCCGGTTCTCCGGCTCGGGGAGGTCTTCGGCGGACAGCCAGAAGTCGACGCCGTGCAGCGCGACGGTCTCGAGCGATGCCTCCGGTGTGAGCTTTGCGCCCCACTTGACGCGGCGGGGCGCCATGGCCCGGAGCTGGATGCCGTCCGACTTCCCGAGCATCTGGATGCCCCCGAGCGGGTAGTCCCAGTCGTCGCCCTTCAAGTACCAGTCGTTCAGGGCCAGCGTCTTCTGGAAGCGCGTGGGGTTCGGTTCGCGCGACAGTGCCATCAGCGCCATGTTGTTGTGGCGCATGTAGTTCCGGCCGACCTGGTCGGAGCCGTTGGCGAGACCGTTGGGGTGCCGGTCGTTGGCCGACTGCAGCAGCAGCAGCGCCGAGTTCAACGCGCCACACGACGCCACGACGATGTCACCCGAGAAGCGCGCCTCGGAGCCGTCGGCCATCGACGCAACGACTGCGGTGACCCGCTGTCCCGCGGCATCCGTCTCGAGTCGCTCGACCTTGGCGTCGGTGACGAGCTCGAGGTTGGGATGCTCTGCGAGCGCGGGGTCGACGCACACCGTCTGCGAGTCCGCCTTGGCGTCCACCAGACACGGGAAGCCGTCGAGGCGGTCGCACCGGATGCACCGGCTGGTGTGGGTGGCGGACCCGTCTGCGTCCTGATCGAGCATGGCGCCGACCGGCAGGTGCGACGGGTGTAGCCCGAGCTTCACGAGGTCGTCGTGCAGCTGCTGGATGCGCGGCTCGTGCTTGATCGCCGGGTACGGGTAGTCGCCACTGCGCGGGCCGTCGGTCGGATCCTCGCCCGCCTGCCCGTGCACGAAGTAGAGACGCTCCGCCTCGGCGTACCAGGGCTCGTAGTCCTCATAGGAGAGCGGCCACGCGGGGGAGATCCCGCCGTGGTGGGTGATCTCGCCGAAGTCCTCCGGGCGGAGCCGGAGGAGTGCGGCGCCGTAGAACTTCGTGTTGCCGCCGACGTAGTAGTTCTGCTCGGGAGTGAAGTCGTCGCCCTTCCTGTCCCGCCACTCCTCGTCGGTCGAGTACTTGCCCTGCAGGAACACGGCTGTGGTGTCCCAGTTGTCACGCTCGTGGGGGAGATAGCCTCCGCGCTCGAGCAGGAGGATGCGCTTGCCGGAAGGCGCCAGCTTCCAGGCCAGCGTCCCGCCGCCCGCGCCGCTGCCGATGATGACGACGTCGTAGTGCTCGGTTGTCGGCATGGCGCCCTTCCTACAGGCCCGGGCTGGTCTGCATGAGGCCGCCATCAGTGAAAACGGTGGTCGCGGTCACGTAGCTGGCCTCGTTGTCGGCGAGGAAGGCCACGACGTTGCCGATCTCCTCGGGCTTGGCCATGCGCCCGAGCGGGATCGCGGTGTCGAGGGTTTTCATCTTCTCGGGGTCCTGCATCGTCGACACGTTGATGGGCGTTTCCACCGCGCCGGGGCCCACCCCGACGACCTGGATGTTGTGAGGACCGAGCTCGACGCCGGCCGTTCGGGTGAGCATCCGCATCCCACCCTTGGACAGGCAGTACGGAGCGTTACCCGGCATGGGCCAGTCCTCGTGGACGGAGCTGACGTTGATGATCCGGCCGCCGCCGCCCTGGGCGACCATCTGCTTGGCGGCGAGCTGTGTGGCGAAGAAGGCGCTCTTGAGATTGATCGCCAGGACCTTGTCGTACTGGTCCTCGGTCGTCTCGAGCACCGAGGACCGCGTCTCGATCCCCGCGTTGTTCACCATCACGTCGAGTCGACCGAAGGCCTTCACGGCCCGGTCGACCAGCCGCTCGAGATCGGCGATGTCGCTGCAGTCGGCCTCGACGCCGGTCGCCTGGTCGCCGAGCGCCTCGATCTCGTGCTCGAGCTCTTCAGTGGCGTGCTCCTGGGCGATGTAGTCGATGACGATGTTGGCCTTGCGACGGGCGAGCGCCAGTGCGATCGCCTTCCCGATCCCGCTGTTCCCTCCGGTGACGATCGCGACCTTGCCATCGAGCGACATGGCTGCCTCCTCGCTTGCGACGCGTGCCAGAGACCCGCCCCGATTCTGCGCTCGATCGGGGGCGCAAGTCGTCATCCCATCGGGGTGATGACAGCGGGCGTCGGTCGCCGCAAAGTCGAGCCAGCGGCCGCACGAGGGAGACGACCACGATGCCGAACCCTTATCCGCCGATCGCCGACCACGGCCTGATCGGCGACCTGCAGACGGCGGCGCTCGTCGCCACCGACGGCACGATCGACTGGTTCTGTTGCCCCCGGTTCGACTCGCCGAGCATCTTCGCCTCGCTGCTCGATCACGAGAAGGGCGGCCGTTTCGCGTTGCGCGCCGTCGACGACGACTGCGTGACCAAGCAGATGTATCAGCCCGACACGGCCATCCTCATCACCCGCTTCCTCTCGGAGAAGGGCGTGGCGGAGGTGATCGACTTCATGCCGATCGAGAATCCGGGCGTGGCCACCGATCATCACCGCATCGGCCGCGCCGTCAGAGGCGTGCGTGGCGAATTGGACTTCGAGGCGATCATCGAGCCGCGCTTCGACTACGGCCGGGAGACGCACACGACGAAGGTGCGCGGTACGAATGCGGTGTTCGAGGCCCCGTCGATGACCCTCCACGTCGACGGCACCATTCCCCTCGAGGAGCACCACGGCGACATCCGCTCGCGTTTCACGGTGCGGGCGGGCGACTTCACCGGCATTGTCGTCGAGTCGGCGGAGAAGAGCGAGATCGGCCACGGCGAGATGCTCAAGCTCTTCGCCGACACCGTCGAGTACTGGAAGTCGTGGCTCCACAAATCCACCTATCGCGGCCGGTGGCGCGAGGCCGTCGCGCGTTCCGCCATGACGCTCAAGCTCATGACGTACGCGCCGACCGGTGCCCTCGTCGCTGCCCCCACCGCCGGCCTCCCCGAACAGGTCGGCGGCGAGCGCAACTGGGACTACCGCTTCACGTGGATCCGTGACGCGTCGTTCTCGGTCTACGCATTGCTCGGGCTCGGGTTCGCCGACGAAGCGGCCGCGTTCGCTCTCTGGATCCGGAACACCATGGAGCAGACCGCCGGAGATATGGACCATCCGATCAAGCTCATGTACCGGGTCGACGGCAGCTCCGACCTCAAGGAGGAGATCCTCGACCACTTCGAGGGATACCGAGGTTCGGCTCCGGTGCGGATCGGAAACGGCGCCGCCGACCAGCTGCAGCTCGACATCTTCGGCGAGGCCATGGACTCGATCCGCTTCGCCGACCGGGCCGTGTTTCCCGTCGGCGACCGGGGCTGGACCGACATCCAGAAGATGATCGACTGGCTCGCCGAGCACTGGGACGAGCCCGACGAGGGGATCTGGGAGACCCGCGGCGGTCGGAAGGCCTTCACGTACAGCCGTTTCATGGAGTGGGTGGCGTTCGACCGGGCAATTCGGATGGCGATCGACCACGGCCTTCCCGCCGACATCGACCGGTGGAGGAAGGAGCGGGACGAGATCTACCGCTGGGTCATGACAAAGGGTTGGAACGACGAGCTCAAGGCGTTCGTGCAGTACGAGGGGAGCGATGTGCTCGACGCCTCGCTCCTGCTCATGCCGCTCCTCGGCTTCGTGTCACCGGCAGACGAGAAGTGGCAGTCGACCCTCCGGGCCATGGACAAGGTGCTCGTCTCGGACAGCCTGGTGTACCGCTACGACCCGAAGGCCTCACCCGATGGTCTCCAGGGCTCCGAGGGCACGTTCTCGCTGTGTACTTTCTTCTACGTGGACGCGCTCGCGCGGTCGGGCCGCCTCGAAGAGGCGCGGCTGGTGTTCGAGAAGATGCTCACCTACGCCAACCACGTGGGCTTGTTCGCGGAGGAGATCGGTCTCACCGGCGAGCAGCTCGGAAACTTCCCGCAGGCGTTCACCCACCTCTCGCTGATCAACGCCGCCATCAACCTCGACTATCAGCTCGACCACGGCGCCGGCCGCGTCAACGTCGTCGACGCTTAGGAGATCGTTCAGGCGTGGCCGAAGCCGTCAGCGCGAACAGCACGCCCGCGGCCCTGCGCCGCATGCTCGTTCCGCTCGCGCTCGCGCAGTTCATCTGCAGCTTCGCGGGCTCGAACATGAACGTGATGATCAACGACATCAGCCACGATCTGGACACGAGCGTGCAGGGCGTGCAGGTCGCGATCACGCTGTTCCTGCTGGTCATGGCGGCGCTGATGATCCCGGGCGGGAAGCTGACCGACCGTTGGGGACGCAAGCGCTGCTTCCAGCTCGGTCTGGTCATCTATGGGATCGGTGCGGTCATGAGTGCGTTGTCGCCCGGACTCGGAGTGCTGATCCTCGGGAACTCGATCTTCGAAGGTGTCGGCACTGCCCTGCTCATCCCACCCGTGTACATCCTCACGACGATGCTCTTCACCGACCTGACCTCGCGCGCCCGCGCCTTCGGCTTGATCAGCGGAATGGGCGGCGTCGGCGCCGCCGCCGGGCCGTTGATCGGCGGCCTCATCACCACGGCCATCAGCTGGCGGGCCGCGTTCGTCTTCCAGGCGCTGGTCATCGTCGTGATCTTCGTCCTCGGGCGCCGCCTCGACGACCCGCTGGCGCCGGACCCGACCCATCCCTTCGACACCGTCGGGGCGGTCCTGTCCGCCACCGGCCTCGTCATCCTGGTGCTGGGCATCATGGCCGCGGACAACAACCTTCTGCTCATGGCGTTTCTCATCGCGGTCGCGGCCGTGATCCTCGCGGCGTTCTTCGTGCATATCCGCAACCGGGAGCGTGCGCACGAGGAGCCGCTGCTGTCGACCGGGCTCTTCAGGAACCGCACGTCCAACCTCGCCCTCGTCACGCAGAACGTCCAGTGGGCAGTGCTGTTGGGGACCTCGTTCACGGTGTCCGCGTACTTGCAGGTGGTGCGCGGGTACAACGCCATCGAGACGGGCGTGATCTTCACGGCCGCCACCGCCGGCATCCTGGTCTCGTCGCTCGCGGCCGAACGGCTCGCCAAGAAGTACGAGCAGCGGACCCTGATCATGGCGGGGTTCGTCGTCACGATCGCCGGGATCGCCGTGCTGCTCGCCCTGGTGGCCGGCTCGCCCAGCGTGTGGGCCTTCGCGCCCGGGCTGCTACTCATCGGGCTCGGCGTCGGCGTCATGCTGACGCCGTCGGTCAACGTCGTGCAGTCCGCGTTCCCGGAAAACCTCCAGGGTGAGATCAGCGGACTGTCGCGGAGCGTGTCGAACCTCGGCTCGTCGCTCGGCACCGCCATCGCCGGCACGATTCTCGTCTCGGGTCTCACGAACCATGCGTACGGCGCCGCGATGATCGTGCTCGGTGCCATCGGCTTCGTCGGCTTCGCCGCCGCCATCTTCCTCCCGCGGCAGCCAGCGCACGCGGTCGAGGCCTGACCAGCTACGACCAGCTCGACCACGGCGCCGGGTGCGCTGACGTGATCAGCCCGGGTCGCGGGAGCTGTCGCTCTCGTCCCGCCCCCGCGCCCGCCGTCGGCTGGCGCCCAGGTTGCTCACGAGCAGCGCGATCACCGTGACGAGGTAGAGCTGGCCGATCAATGCCTCGAGGACGGCGAGTGCCCGACCGAGCCCGCCCGCAGCTGTGAAATCGCCGTACCCGACGGTCGTCTGCGTCACGAAGCTGAAGTAGAGATAGTCGGCGACCGTGGCGTGTGCCTGCTGCGTGAAGAACGGCTCCGACTGGATCGTGCCGACGGCTGCGTAGGCGAAGGACCACAGCATCCCGAGCAGGATGTAGACGCACAGCGCGCCGAGAACGGTCTGGACGTCGATCACGCGGCGCCGGACGAGCGCGTGAATGATCGCGGCGGGGGCGCCGGCTACGAGGAGCAGGCTGAGCACGAACAGTGAGCCGGTGTAGTGCCTGTCGCCGACGAACAGGCCGACCGTCGCCGACACGAGGGCGATGATCACCACGACGACGGCGATGCGCCGCAACTTCCGACCGGTGCCGGACGCGGACAGCGCGGCGAGCAGGGTGGCGCCCTGGAGGACGACTGCGACGAGCGGGACCCAGTCGCCGGTCGGTCCGATGGCGAGGAAGACGAAGGTCGCGAAGAGGAGCAGCAGGACGATGCCGTAGCGGTATGCCGGCATGCGCGTCTCGCTCCCGCCCGCGGCCCGCGCCGGTGTGCTCAGGAGATCCAGGCGCGCGCCCGCCTCCACCGCCATGCGATCTCCAGGAGACCCCACAGCGCGAGGAGCACTACCCAGAACGGCGCGCCGGCGAGAGGCCCGCGCCGGAGCTTCGCTCGACCTGTTCCGTCTTCCATGACCTGCCCTTTCTCGATGCGGTCCTCCCCATTGTTGCTCATCGGGCCGGGCTCGAACGCGGCGCGGTGTCCTCTTTCGCGTATTCGGCGAGTAGCCGCTGCTCCTCTTCCTTCTTGGGATAGAAGAAGTACACGATGGCGGCGCCCAGCAGAATCGCGATGATCCCCGCGACGTAGGCCCAGTCGGCGCCGTCGACGAACGACGACTTCGCGCCGGCCAGGATCTGGTTCGCATACTGAGGCGCCGCCTTGGCGATGTTCTCGGCGCCGGCGAACGACTGCTCGAGCTGGGCCTGGGTCTTGTCGTTGATCTGGTTGCGGTTCGGCGAGGCCGCGATCGCGCTGGCCACCGCCGCCGAGTAACCGGCGGTCAGGAGGGCGCCGAGGATCGACTGCATGACGGCGCCGCCGAGGTCTCGTTGGAGATCGGCCGTGCCCGACGCCATACCGGCGCGCTTGACCGGGACGGATCCGGTCAGCGAGTGCGACGCCGGCGTGCCGGCGAGGCCGATCCCGATGCCCACGAACGCGTACGCGAGGCCGACCTCCCAATACGGCGTCCCCTCGTCCCACAGCGCATACATCGTCAGGAACCCGAACAGCACGAAGACATATCCGAGCAACAGCGTGAAGCGGGCACCCCGCGCCTCGACGAGCTTCGCCGACCTGGGTGCGACGATCACCATGAGGATGGCGGCGGGGAGGATGGATGCACCGGCCTCGAGCGTCGAGTAGCCGAGCACGTTCTGCAGGAACTGCTGGCCTATGAAGATGGCGGCCATGAGCGAGCCGAACACGATGATGCCGGCCGCCGCTGCGACCCAGAAGATGCGCCGCGCGGCGACGTGGAGGTCGTACAAGGGATTCCGAGCGTGACGCTGCCGGATGAAGAACGCGATTCCGGCCGCCGCCGCGACGACTCCGAGCCCGATCGCGATCGTCCCTTCGTTCGGGACCGACGCGAAGTTGATCGAGACGATGAGCGCCCCCACGAAGACGGCCGACACGATGCCACCGAGGTTGTCGACCGGATCGCTCGTCTCGTTGACGTGACTCGGGACGAGCACGACCGCCAGCACGAGGGCGAGAGCGGCGAGTGGAAGGGTGACGAGAAAAACGGATCCCCACCAGAAGCTCTCGAGCAATCCGCCGGCGACGAGGGGGCCGAGCGCCGTCAGTCCACCGCCGATCGCGGACCACAGGGCGATCGCCTTCGTCCGCGCCGGCCCCGACCACAGCGCCGTGATGAGCGCCAGCGTCGTGGGGTATGCCATGCCGGCGGCAACGCCGCCCACGATGCGGGCGAAGATGAGGAAGGTGTCGGACGGGGCGTACGCAGCCGCGATGGACGCGGGAATCGCCAGCGAGGTGCCGAGGACGAGCATCATCTTGCGCCCATAGCGGTCTCCGAGCGCGCCCAGGTACAGCACGGACCCGGCAAGGCCCAGCGAGAAGCCGACGGCGACGAGGTCGAGCGTGGTCTGCGACGAGTCGAACGCGATGCCGATGTCGGGCAGCGCGACGTTGGCGACGGCGAGGTTCAGGTTGGCGACCGCCGCCACCAGGATGAGCGCGATGAGAACGAGGCCGGACCGCTCGGGTGCCCGGGACGTCTCGACCGCTTCGACCGCGGCCGTGCGAGGAGCGTCGGTCCGGGCCATCTACTCGTCCAACAGGCCCAGGTCGCGCGCCTGCGCGACGGCCTCTGCTCTCGAGCTGACTCCGAGCTTGCGGTATGCCGCGATGGCCTGGGTCTTCACGGTGTTGCGCGAAACGATCAGCTCCTCGGCGATCGCCTCGAAGCTGAGGTGCGTGGGGAGGTACCGGAGCACTCGCATCTCGGCGGGCGTGAGCGGAGTGGCAGCCAGGCCCACCGGTACCGTCGAGGCATCTGTCATGCGCTCGACTTCGCGGAGGCGCTCCGGTAGCACTCCGGCGTTGGGATACCTCGCCAGAATGCGGTGCGTTTCGCGTACCAACATCCGTGTGGTGCTCACGTCGCCGAGGAGCAGCGCAGCCCGCCCGAACGAGAGTGCGGCGTCGGCGGTCAAGGCCGGCCCCACGCCCGTGAGCTTCTCGAGTAGCCAGAGACCGTGCTTGGTCGCGGTCCGGGCATCGGCAGTCCTGCCCTGACGGGCGTGTGACAGCGCCGCGACCGCATACGCGAGCGTCATGCCAGGCCGTTCACCGAGTGCGTACCGATGGACGAGCAGCAACGCCCGGTCGACGAGCGACGCGCCCTCGTGCAACGCGCCTTCGTCGATGTCGAGCAGCGCCAGCTGCGTGATGCAGTGCACGTGAGTCGCGGGGTGGAGCACCCCGGCGAGGCGGGCACCGTGTTCGAGCCGCTCGCGCGCGAGCGCGGGCTCACCCAGCAACCGGAGCGCGCCGCCCTCGACAAAGCGCGCGATCGGACGGAAGGCACTCTCGGGCCGGTCGAGCTCATACGCCAGTGCGGCGTTGTCTCTTGCCTCGGTCAGCCCTTCACCGCCGGCGAGCGCTCGCAGCAGCAGGACAGCCGAACGCAACGGCGTCCCGTCGGGCAGGATCGCGTCACCGCCGTGCTCGGCGAGGGACGCCCAGTGGCCGATGCTTTCCGTGTCGCCTGCGGTCAGCGCCCACCAGGCAGCGGCCAGAGCGAGAGGCGGGCTCGCCGCGACCTCGTCGGGAGTGAACGGCGCAAGCCAGCGGGTAACCGTCCCGGTCCCGCCCCGACTCAAGTACCCGGGGCCGTTGCACCAGATCAGCGCGGCCATGCGATCGATGTCGTCCGCAGCACGCGCGTGGTGGAGGGCGCCGTCGATGTCGCCGTGCTGCTCCCACCACGCGCTGGCGCGTGTATGTAATGCGGCCTCGATCGTCGGGTCGAGGCGATGCAGCTCGGCCTGGAGCATGTCGCGAAAGAGATGGTGATAGCGGTACCACTCGCCCCGCCTGTCGAGCGGCACGAGGAAAAGGTTCGAGGACTGGATCTCGTCGAGCCGCTGGGCCGAATCGGCGCTCTCGAGGACTGCGTCGCACACTCGGGCAGAGAGCCGATCGAGCACCGATGATCGGATCATGAAGTCACGAAGGCGGTCGGGGAACGCAAGGAGGGCTTCGTCGTGCAGGTAGTCGGACACGACGCGATCGTCACCGGCGAACCGCTCGGCGGATGCGGTGGGATTCGGAGACTCGCGCAGGGCGATCGCAGCGAGGTAGAGCCCGGCCGGCCAGCCTTCGGTTCTGAGCACAAGCGACTCGAGGGCGGGCTCGTCCACGTGCACCTGGGCCTGTTGCAAGAGGGCCCCGGCCTCGTCTTCAGCCATTGCGAGCTCCTCGACGCCGATCCGACGGAGCCCTCCGTTTGCGCGCATGCGCGAGAACGAGAACGGTGGATCGCTCCTGCCCGCGAGCACGAGGTGCGAACCCGGCGGCATGTCCCCGGCGAGGACTTCGATCAACTCGATCGAGCGAGGGTCTTGCACGAGATGGACGTCGTCGAGCACGAGCATGAACGGGAGCGATCGGTTGGCGAGGACGTTGCCGAGCCGCGGGAGTCGAACGCTCGCGAGGTCTGCTTGCGACATGGCCAACGCGGAGAAGGTCCGCCGATCAAGAGGTTCCACCGAATCCAGCGCGAGGGCGACGTACGCGAGGAGCGCCGACGGATCGTTGTCCTCCTCGGTGATCGTGAGCCACGCGAACGGCCGCTCGACCGCGGTCGTCATCTGGCTGACGAGGGTGGTCTTCCCGTAGCCCGGCGGTGCTACGACGAGCGCGACCGTGGCGTCGCCCTGCTGGAGTTGTGCCGCGAGCTTCGGTCGGGGCACGACACCGGGTCGGAGCTCGGGTCGTCGCAGCTTGATCTCGCTCGGGACGAAACGGAGAACTCGCTCGAGGAGCTCTTCTTTCGAAAGATCGGACTCCGACGCATCCTCGATTACTGGCCCTGCCATTGGTTCCAGCGTGGCCGGTGGGAGCGCGTGAAGTAAAGGGCCGAGCGGCCCTCGATCGTGAACTCTTGGTGCGTTTACTCGGACGGAAGCAGCTGGAGTTGTTCGAGCAGTGAGACTTCGTCCCAGTATTGGCGGAAAGCCCGAATGCGGTCCCCCTCGAAGTCGGCGACCGTCACACCTCGCAGTGTGAATCGTCCACCGGTGGGTTCGATCACGACGTCCACGTCGACCACGAGAGGACCCGAGTGGGTCGCGGTCGCGATCCACTCGACGCACGCTTGATCTTCACCGACGTCGAGCGGCGTCACGTCGAGCTCGATGTCGGAGAACGCGTCCTGGCGGTCTTCGAGCTCGACGGCGAGCTCGGCCGCCGAGGTCACAGTCATGGTGGGTGACCAACCCTGGACGTCGTCGGCGTAGAGCTCGCCGACGACGCGGCTGTCACCGGTGGCGGTCGCCTCGATCGCCTGCACCAGCGCCGCCGCGCGGTCAGCACTCGATCCCATCACTCCTCCTCTTGCCCGAGGCCACGTGCCGTTAGAGCCCCAACAACTTCGACTTGGCAGCCGCGAACTCCGCGTCGTTCAGAGCGCCGGACTCGTGCAGCTTGGCGAGACGCTCGAGCTCGGCCGTCGAATCCGCCGGTGGTGCCGCCGGCGCAGGCGCGGCGGGCGGGGCTTGCGGGGCCTGCGTCTGGGCGTACGCCTCCTGGGCCTGCTCGTTGTACTGGTTCTGCTGGGTGCGACGCTGGCCCGCCTTGTAGGCCACGGTCGCCGTCGCCGCTCCCGCCGCTACTCGCATCAGCGGCCGCCGTGGCCGGAACATCAGACCCATCGTTGGCCTCCCTCTGTGACCACGAACGTCGTGTTGATCTCGACGATACGGAGCGCTCCGGCGCCGGTCATCATCCCCAAGGGATGAAGAGTGGCCTGGCACCTCTGTACCCTCTCGTTCATCACACCTTCGGCAACCGGAGACGGGACACGGAGCCGAGAGGAGCGCGAGGATGGGGGAGCAACGCGTCGGAACGGTGACGCACTACTTCGGAAAGCCTCACGTGGCCATCGTGGACATCACGGCCGGAGAGCTGCGGGTGGGAGACACGATCCGGATCGCGGGCGCGCATTCGAACTTCACGCAGGAGATCGGGTCGATGGAGCTCGAGCACTCGCCCGTCGAGTCGGCGAACGTCGGTGACAGCGTGGGTATCCAGGTGTCCGAACGGGCGCGCGAGCACGACGACGTCTATCGCGTCACGAGCGACTGAGCGAGCGTTCGCCTCCGGCTGATGGCCGAACCGGAGATCGACATCGAGTCGATCGTCGAGGAGACGATCGAGTTCGTGACGGTACGGCCGGACGGCGACGGCTGGGTCGGAGACGCACCGGACTGGTTCGGCGAGCGCTTGTTCGGCGGGTTCGTCCTCTCTCAGTCCGTGTACGCGGCGACGCGCACCGCTCCCGATGGCGGACGCATCCATTCGCTGCACGGATATTTCCTGCGACCGGTGTTCGCCGGGAAGCCGCTCACGTATCGGGTGACGCCGCTCCGGGAAGGGCGCACGTTCGTGATACGTCAGCTCGAGGCCGTGCAAGATGGCGCGCCCGTCTTCACGATGATGTGCTCGTTCACAGCGGATACGGACGGTTATGAGTACGAGCTTCCCATCGATCGTGAGGTGCCCGACCCCGAGCAGCTGGACGCGATGGTGGGTCCCGGACCATGGGTCGAAGCTCAATTGGGGCCGACGCCGCCGGCGCCGGACGGCACGCGCGCATCGACCCACCGCGCGTGGTTCCGCATCCCGGTCGCGCTGCCCGACGACCCGCACCTCCACGCCGCGCTCATCGCGTTCGTCACCGACATCACGGGTACCGGCGGCCGGCCGCTCCACCTGGAGGGCGACGTCACCGGCATGGTGAGCATCGACCACGCCGCCTGGTTCCACCGACCGTTGCGGGCCGACGAGTGGCTCTTCTACGACGTGCATTCCCTCGTGAACACGGGTGGCCGCGGCGTGCTGCGAGGCGCGATGTACGGACCCGATCGGCACGTTGCCGTCTCGGTCGCACAGGAGATGCTGCTGAGGCCGGTCCCGACCTGAGGGCGCTATCGGAGCGCGGCCTTGGCCTTGGCGAAATCGTCGGCGGCGAAGACGAGGCGGGTGCTGGTCGCGAGATACGCCAGCGTGATGTTCACACCTGCGTCGCCGAGCTTGCGGCTGACCTGGCCGAGTTCGCCCGGACGGTCCTCGACGGGAACGACGGCAACCTCCGCCTCGGACGCGACTTCGATCCCGGCTGCCGCCAGGGCATCGAACGCGACGGCCGCGTCCTCGATCAGCACATGCGTCTCGGCCTGCCCTCCGGCGGACGAGATCGCGCAGAACCCCTCGATGTTCACACCGGCTTCGCCTAGCACCTGCCCGAGCCGTGCCAGCTCTCCCGGGTGGTCGTCGAGGTACACGGTCACGTCGGTCGCCATGACGCGCCTCCGTGCGGGTCAGCTCTCGGCCGCCCACTGATTCTGTTCACGGTTAGGGTCGGTTTGATGGCCAACGCCAAGGACATGATGATGCGGGTCGTGACCGGCTTCCACAAGGCGGTCTTCCGCGTGAGCAACGGCCGGCTCGCGAATCGCGGGTACGGCATGCCCGTGTTGCAACTGACCACGACGGGACGCAAGAGCGGCAAGCGCCGGACGACGATGCTCACCTCACCGGTGCAGGACGGTGACCGCATGGTTCTCGTGGCGTCGAACGGTGGCGACGATCGTCATACCAATTGGTTCCTCAATCTCCGGGACGACCCGAAGGTCGAGGTCACGATGGACGGCCGAACGCGACCGATGCGCGCTCGGGTCGCATCTCCCGAGGAGAAAGCCGAGCTCTGGCCACGCGCGGTCGCCGCGCACGGCGGCTACGCCGACTACCAGACGCGCACGGACCGCGACATCCCCCTCGTCATCCTCGAGCCGTAGTCGCATGCTCGGGGGCGAGCTCTCGGGACGCGCTCGCCTGGGCGAGGGGCGGGAGGCCGAGATCTTCGCGTGGGACGAGGGGACTGTCCTCCGCCTGTTGCGTCGATCGGGCGACCTGACGCGGGTTGAACGCGAGGCGGTCGCCATGCGCGCCGCTGCGGACGGCCGAGTCGGGGTCCCGAAGGTGTACGGCACGATCATGGTGGACGGGCGGGCGGGCCTGATCATGGACCGCGTCGACGGCCCCGACCTGATCGCTCTCATGGGGAAACGCCCGTGGACGGTGCCGCGGGTAGCGAGAATCGTCGGGCACACCCAGGCTCGTATGCACGACGTGGTCGCGCCTGACGACCTACCGATTCTCGGCAATCTGGTGCGTTGGAAGATCGAGAACGCCACCGAACTTCCCTCCGAGCTTGCCGACTTCGCGCTGGAGAAGCTCGACGCCCTACCGGACGGTGATCGCCTTTGCCACGGCGACTTCCATCCCGGCAACCTCCTGTCGGGTCGAGACGGGCCGGCAGTCATCGACTGGACGGACGCGGCGCGCGGTGACCCCGCCGCCGATCTGGCCCGCACCCGGCTGCTGCTTCGCCAGGGGGCGGTGCCCGAGCACATGCCCGCACTGATCCGCGGCGGGCAGGCGTACGCTCGGGGCGCGTTCTTCTGGCTGTATTTGCGCGCGTACGCGCGGGCAAGTCCGATCGACGACGAGCTCGTCGATCGCTGGGAGATCGTTCGGGTCGCCGACCGGGTCATGGAGGGCATCGACGCCGAGCAACCCGGCCTGCTGGCACAACTCCGACGTTTCTCCAACGACGCCGCGTAGACCGCTCTGACAGCGGGGATGCCCACGTACCCGAGCTGTAGGACGTGGGCGGGAGCCCTCGGGCGCGCGCCGGGGTCGGATGGGGTGGGATCATGAGCATGCGATGCGGAGGACCGGAAGCGTCACGGAGGGTGTGCCCGAGCCGGCGGACGACGTCTTCGCGTTCATCACCGATGTCGATCGGCTCCCGGAATGGAACGCGATCATCGCCGAGGTCGTCGAGCGGCCGGACGCCGTGCAGCAGGACGCCGAATGGGTCGTCCAGATCAAGGCCATGGGGACCAGCTGGCGGAGCCGGTCGAAGGTGGAGGACTATGACCCTCAGCGGCGCGCTTTCTCGTATCGCTCCTGCACCGACGACGGCAACCCCTCGTACGCGATCTGGCGTTGGCAGATCGAGCCCGAAGGCGACCGCGCATCCCGAGTCACCGTCGGGTGGGATCTCCAGCCCGCGACGTTTTGGCGGCGCGTGCTCCTCAGTCGCGTCAGAGGCCGCCAACTCCGGCAGGAAGTCCCGGCGTCGATCGGCGCGCTCTCGCGGGCGATGAGCGCGCCCGCGGCATGACGGTGGAGCCCGAGACCCGCTACGCACGAAGCGGCGATGCGTACATCGCGTACCAGGTGCTCGGCGAAGGTGGTCCCGACCTCCTCTATCT
>JBKOWN010000190.1:0-37396 GCA_046724435.1 Actinomycetota bacterium | reverse complement strand
GGCGGGTCCACGCCACCGAGCGCCACGCCCGATCCGCCCGCCGCCCCGGCCGCCCCGGCCGCCCCGTCAGTCCCGGAGTCGGCGGCGCCCCGCGACGCCGGCTCGTCCGAGACGGCGGCTCGCTCCCTCGACACCACCAGCGGTGGCCCCGCCGCTGCCCCGAGCCTCGGCTCGGCCATCGCCGGCGCCGTCACCGAGCCGAGCACGCTCGTCGGCGCGCTGACTCTCGCGCTGGGCTTCGGCGTCGTCGTCGGCGCGGCGCCGTACCTGCCGCGATATCGGCGGCGACAGCGCGAGCTGCTCATCCAGTGGGCCCAGGCGTCGGAGCGGGAGCACACCGTGGCCGCCAAGCTCACCCAGGCCGACCAGCAGAAGAGCGAGTTCCTCGCGCTCGTCTCACACGAGCTGCGGACGCCGCTCACGGCGGTGAAGGGCTTCGTCGACACGGTGTTGCTGCACTGGGAGGGGCTTCCCGACGAACGGCGCCGAGAGCTCCTCATGCGGGCATCATCCAACGCCGACGAGCTCGGCCGCCTCGTGCGCCAGCTCATGGAGTTCGGCCGCACCGAGAGTGGCCCGATCCAGATCGCACCGGCCAAGCTCGACGTGGCGGCGGCGGTCGACCTGGCGCTGCTCGGCATCGCGCCCGTCACAGCCGGCCACCGCATGGAGGTCGACGTGCCCACCGGGCTCGTGGTCGACGCCGACGCCGACGCGTTCAACCACGTACTGGTGAACCTGCTCACGAACGCGGTGAAGTTCTCACCCGCGGGCAGCGTCGTTCTCGTCGGCGCCCGCCGGGCCGAGGACGAGATCGTGGTGTCGGTCACCGACCAGGGCGCCGGCGTCGCAGCCGAGGACAAGGAGCGGATCTTCGACCGCTTCTACCAGTCGGGGAACGGCAACCACGCCCGCGGCACGGGCATCGGCCTGACGATCGCCCAGCGCTTCATCGCCCAGCACGGCGGTCGCATCTGGGTCGACAGCGAGCCCGAACGGGGCGCGAAGTTCTCCTTCACGATGCCGGTCGCCGCCGGTGACGTCCTGGCGGCTCAGTAGTCGTAGAAACCCGCGCCGCTCTTCCGACCCAGCCTGCCGTCGGCCACCATCTCGCGTAGCAGTCGCGGAGCCTCGAACGCGTCGCCGTAGACGTCGTGAAGGTCGTCGAGGACGAACAGCACAGTGTCGAGCCCGACCCGGTCGGCCAGCTCGAGCGGCCCCATCGGGTGGTTGTACCCGAGCTTCATGGCGGTGTCGACGTGCTCGGCACTGGCGACACCCTGCTCGTACACGCGCATCGCCTCGCACATCAACAGCGTGCCGAGGCGCGTCGTGACGAACCCGGGCATGTCGCGCACCTCGACGGTCTCCTTGCCGACGGCGCGGGCGAACTCGACGCCACGAGCCAAGGTGGTGTCGGTCGTGCCGGGCGCGCGCACCACCTCGACGAGGCGCATGGCCGGCACCGGATTGAAGAAGTGCAACCCGACCACCTGGCTCGCCTTGCCCGAGGCCGCGCCCAGGTCCTCGATCGACAGTCCGCTCGTGTTCGACGCGATCACCGTTTCGTCACCGGCCGCGGAGCCGAGCACGCCGAAGACTTCGCGTTTCAGGTCGAGATCCTCGGGCACCGCTTCGACCACGACGTCGGCAGCGGCCACCGCGCCCGCGACGTCGGTGGTCATCTCCAACGGGGCCAGCCCGTCGAGCCGTGTACCCCGTTTGCGCGCCAGGGACTCGAGCCGCTCGACCCGCTCGCGGGCTGCCACGGCCAGCGCCTCCGTCGGCTCGACCGCGGTCACGGGGAAACCAGCGGCGCGGGCCACGAAGGTGATGCCCGAGCCCATGATCCCGCAGCCGACCACGGCTGCCTCCGTCACGATGCCGCCTCTCGTGTCGGGCGGTCGGCCATGCGACGCACGAAGAAGGTGCCGGTCCCCTTCGAGACGGGCTCGCCGTCGGCGTCGCTGATCGCCGTCTCGAGGTACGCGACTTGGCGGGCGAGCCGCACCACCTCGCCTCGGACGGTCAGAGCGTCGCCCGCCTGCGCCGCTCGCATCGTCGAGTACTTCAGCTCGAGCGTCGCGGCCCGATCGCCGGATTCCAGCGCGGCGTTTGCGGCGAAATTCATCGCGGCGTCATGGACGACCCCGTACACGCCGCCGTGCACCGTCCCCGCCGGGTTGCACGCCAGCTCCGTCGGCGTCCACGCCGCGGTCGCCCATCCCTCGCCGTAGTCGTCGAACGAGATCCCGAGCTGCGCGAGCAGTGCCATGCCGCCGTCGCCGAGGGACCGGTCCATGTTCCGCGGCACGGGCCGGAATGTAGCCCGTCCGGATAGAGTTGACCGGTTGGTCTAGTGCCGTCAGGAGGCTTCTCATGCCCTCGGCTGTCATCGTCGACGCCGTCCGCACCCCGCAAGGGCGTCGGAACGGCGTGCTCAAGGACATTCATCCGGTCGACCTCGCCGCCCTCACCCTCGATGCGCTCGTGCAGCGCAACGATCTCGATCGGGACGTCGTGGAGGACGTGATCATGGGCTGCGTCATGCAGGTCGGGGACCAGGCCGTGAACGTCGCTCGCAACGCCGCCCTCGCCGCCGGGTTTCCCGAATCGGTGGTCGGAACGACCGTCGATCGTCAGTGCGGCTCGTCCCAGCAGGCCGCGCACTTCGCCGCCCAGGGCGTCATCGCAGGGGCGTACGACATCGTGATCGCGGCCGGCGTCGAGAGTATGACGCGGGTGCCGATGGGGGCGTCGTTCACTCCCGGCAGCCAGCCGTTCGGTCCCAAGATGTTCGCCCGCTACCAGGAGCGGGGCGGCCTCGTGCCGCAGGGCATCTCCGCCGAGCTCATCGCCGAGAAGTGGAACATCT
This sequence comes from Actinomycetota bacterium, assembly GCA_046724435.1. Lineage (GTDB taxonomy): Bacteria > Actinomycetota > Acidimicrobiia > IMCC26256 > JACDBD01 > JALZAA01. Next base: position 34,521 of record JBKOWN010000190.1, on the reverse strand, counting down.
CGCGTGAGGACAACGACCGCTTCGCGCTCGAGTCGCACCTGCGCGCCGCCCGCGCGACGGACGAGGGCCGCTTCGAGCGAGAGATCGTCCCCGTCGAGGTCACCGGTGAGGACGGCACGAGGCTGTTCGACCGCGACGAGGGAATCCGTCCTGACTCCTCGCTCGAGAAGCTCGCCGGCCTCAAGCCCGCGTTCAAGCCCGACGGTGTGGTCACCGCCGGCAACTCGTCGCAGATCAGCGACGGCGCGGCAGCGATGCTGATCACGAGCGAAGAGGCGGCGAGCCGACTTGGCCTCACCCCGAGGGCGCGTTTCCACACCTTCGCCCTCGCAGGCGTCGACCCGATCATGATGCTGACCGGCCCGATCCCTGCGACCTCCAAGGTGCTCGAGCGGGCCAAGATGACACTCGACCAGATGGACCTGGTCGAGATCAACGAGGCGTTCGCGTCCGTGGTGCTCGCGTGGGAGAAGGAGCATCACCCCGACATGGCCAAGGTCAACGTGAACGGCGGCGCGATCGCGGTCGGCCACCCGTTGGGGTGTTCCGGCGCCCGCCTCACGGCCACCCTCGTCAACGAGCTCGAGCGGGCCGGTGGCCGCTGGGGCCTCCAAGTGATGTGCGAAGGCGGCGGCATGGCCAACGCCATGATCATCGAGCGCCTGGGCTAACCGCGAGGGCAGCCCGGCGGGGGTCGCCTGCGCTCGATGATCAGTCCTTGCCATTTGGGGAGGACAATGGAGGTGTGAGCGGTCTCGTTCTCCGTGTGGCGATCGGGTTGGTGGGGGCGGTCACGATCTATGTGATCGGCGCCTCGCTCCTGCGGAAGTTCAAGATCGCGCCGGAGCCGGAACCGGACCCGGAGCAGCTGCGACCGGTCGACGTCGAGTTCCGGTGTACCGTCTGCGGGACGACCGTGGTGATGACCACCGCCGCCGGCGACGAGCCCGAGCCGCCCCGGCACTGCCGGGAGGACATGGTCCGGGTCTGACCTACGGGAGCGGGGTCGTTTCCCTGCGCAGGGCCCGTGCCGAAGGTCCCGAGCCGGACATTTTTCCAACGCGTTCTCCACAATCTGTGGAAAACCCTGTGGGAAGTTACATATCTGGCATTCCCGCTCCTGCTCCTAGCGGAGCTGGGTCGAGAGAATCGCTCCGCCGGTGAACAACCCGAGCCCGACGAACAAGTAGCGGTTCTCGGCCGACCCGCCCGGGAGCAACTCGAGGTAGTTGGCGACGATGACGAGCACGCCGGTGATGAGCATCGTGAACATCGTCGCCGGCACCCAGAGCTTGCTCGGCGGCGCCTTCTTGGCCGGCGGCGGGGTATAGCGGGAGCGCTTGCTCTTCGACCGGGGCACGAGCGGGGAGCGTACCCGGCAATCTCGACCAGGCTGCCGGGATGTGCGCGTTAGCGTGACGGCGTGGACGGGCCGCGCGTCGTGGTGATCGACAACTACGACTCGTTCGTCTACAACCTCGTCCAGTACCTGGGGGAGTTGGGCGCGGAGCCAGTCGTCCATCGTCACGACCGCGTCACACTGGCGGAGCTCGAAGCTCTGACGCCGGATGCCGTCCTGGTGTCGCCAGGGCCGGGCCGTCCCGAGGACGCCGGCGTATCCAACGACGCCATCCGGGCGTTCGGCGCGCGAGGCGTTCCCGTCCTTGGCGTGTGCCTCGGTCACCAGTGCATCGGTCAGCTCTACGGCGGTGAGGTCGTGCGGGCACCGCGCGTCATGCACGGCAAGACGTCGACCATCTCGCACGACGGGGCCGGCGTGTTCGCAGGGCTCCCCGACCCGTTCACGGCGACGCGCTACCACTCACTGGTGGTCGAGCGCGACTCGGTCCCGGAGTCCCTCACCGTGACCGCCGAGAGCGAGGACGGCCTGGTGATGGGGTTGCGGCACCGCGACCTTCCCGTCGAAGGCGTGCAGTTCCACCCCGAATCGATTCTCACCGACTCGGGCCACGCGCTCCTGCGGAACTTCCTCGCCGCGACGGCGCCGGTCGCCTAATCGGCACTCGTCGCGGCGCCGTACGAGTCGTACCGTCGGTCTTCGCGCCGGGCGAGCTCGCGACCGGATCGCTCCTGGAAGGGACTGATCCCGCCCGGCTGCCAGGGGCCGACCGAGCCAGACGCCACAGCGCCGTCGGACTTCGGCGTCACGTTGAAGCGGGCCCGCGCCTCCGCGACCGGGAGATCCGCCAGCGCGAACCAGTCGAGGCGCAGATAGTCGATGCTGGTCGAACCCGTCTCGTGGTCCTCGCCGAGCGCACCCCGGCGGAGCGCGTCACCGAGCCGAGTCGCCATCCCGCGGCTCTGGGAAAGATGGCCCGTATCGGACTGGAACATGCCGGCGCCGACGCGCAGGTAACCGGTCTCGAAGAGCGACAGCACCATCGCCAGCAGTGAGTACGCCCGCATGTCGTCGTTGGCGCGGGCGATGAAGGCGAACACCTCGAGCTCGGCCTCGACCGTGGTGCCGTAATCGGCCAGGACGTGCACCCAGTCGTGCTGGGCCAGCAGCGGGGGAGCGGAACCGGGGAGACCGGGAAACACAAAGCCCCGCGCCTGGTACATCTCCCACACCCGCCGGCCCAACGTCCCCGCCGGGAGGTGCGCCAGCGACGACCAGCGGGCCGCGAGCTCGGGGTCCTTGACCGCGACGTCCCAGGCCGAGCTCAGCGCCGCCGACGTGTGGAGGGCGGCGGCGTCCTCGGGCGCCCACTCGGCCGTGTAGCCGTTGCGCTCGAAATCGAACGCGGCGAGCCCGATCGCGCCGTGCGAGAACTCGCGGGCGATGCCGACCATCGCGTCGTCGACCCCCAGCTCACGGGCGAACGCGGCGACGCGGTCGGCGACCTCCTCGGGCAGCGGATGAAGCACCAGCGCCGGCGTGAGCATCGCCTGCACCATGCGGGAGCGGAATGCCAGATCCCGCCGCGCCATCAACGTCGCGAACTCCGCCGCGGTCATCGGCGTGAACGAGCTGAGGTCGACCGGGTGGCCCGTCATCGCCCGAAAGACGGATTCGATGAGGATCCGCTGGAACTCGGTCAGCCCGCTCGACGGCGCCGCGGCGGACGCGACCCCGCGCGCCACGGCCGCGACTTCGTCGGGCTCGGGCCGGGTCAGGTCGACGGTGTCGGCGTCGGGCAGCGGGATCGGCATCGCGGGCGAATTGTAATCATGTAAGTGAAGGCGACAGACCACTCAGGAGGTCGAGGAAGCGCCCGGCGGCGGCCTTGTCGCCCGTGACCGTGACCGAGTCGCGGTCGAGTGCGGCCTGGACCGTCAGCGCCCCCGATGCGATCTCGGCGAGCACCGTGGGCCGAGCCGTGATGACCACGGTGGGGTGCGGCGCCGGTCCATGGCGGGGGTGGAGTCGGCCGTCCCGGGCCTCGACGTGGACGATCTCGTCGCCCGAGTGGACCTCGAACGTCGCTCCCTCGATCGCCTCGGGCGCCGGGCTCGTGACGGCCTCCGCTAGCAGGAGCCACTCGCTGCGAACGACGTCGCCGCGACGAGGGCGCCCGAGCATCGACGTGCCCCATCGCGTCATGGCCGCCAGCACGTCGGCGAGGCCCCCGGCGTCCTCGGTGAGCTCGTACACCGTCGACGCCGCCGGCGGCGGGAGCGCCCGCCGCGAGACCAAACCTGCCTGCTCGAGGTCCTTGAGACGCCCGGTCAACACGTTGGCGCTGATGCCGGGGAGGCCTTCCATCAGGTCCGTGAAGCGCCGCGGGCCGAGGAGCAACTCTCGGGCGATCAGCATCGTCCAGCGCTCGCCGACGATCTCGAGAGTGCGGGCCAAAGGGCAGTGCTGGTGGTACGTGGTGGTCATTACATGAGTGTACTTGCGACTTAAGTCATAGGACGGCTGGCTTGCCTTTTCTAACTACTCAGTTACTGTAACAAACTATGAATACAATCGAGCGAATCCTCATCGCGACTGTCCTTGCTGCGGTGGTCTATGCCGGATCGGCGGGCGTGGCCTCCAACGTTTCGCACGCTCAAGACGGCAAGCCCGGCGCCGGCACCGTGTTCCGGGACCGCTGGGTGCAGCGGGGGCCGTACCGCATCCACGTGCGCGAGCAGGCGGGGGCAGGCCCGACCATCGTGCTCATGCACGGCTTTCCCGACAACCACCACCTGTACGACCGCCTCGTGCCCTACCTGCACGGTCGCCACGTCGTGGTGTTCGACTTCCTCGGCTGGGGTCAGTCGGACAAGCCGAAGCGCTACGAGTACACCTTCGCCAACCTGACGGGTGACCTCGATGCGGTCGTGAAGGGTCTCCACCTCGATCGCGTCGTCCTCGTCGCACACGACGCGTCGGGCCCCCCGGGAATCAACTGGGCGATGGACCACCCCGACCGGGTCGCGGCGGTCGTCGCGCTCAATACCTTCTACAGCCTGCTGCCCGGAGCACCGCCGAACCCGCCCGAGGCGATCCGTCTCTTCTCGACTCCCGAGTTCCAGCGGCTGACGGATCACTTCGCCAAGTCACCGCGGGAGTTCCGCTGGTTGTACGACTTCCAGGTCGGGGGCTTCATCCGGAACGACGAGGTCCGGAAGAAGTTCGTCCCGCTCTTCTACCGTCAGTTCGAGACGAACCCGAGCACGCTCGAGGCGTTCCTGCGACTGAACGTCGACCTGAACGCCGCCGTGCTGGCCAACACGCAACGCGAAGCGGAGATGCGGTCCTTCCCGGCGCCGGTCCGCACTGCGTTCGGTGAGCTCGATCCCTACCTCAGCCCCGCGCAGGGCAACGCGCTTGCCGGACAGTTCCCGAACGGCGAAGCCGTGACCGTCGCCGGCGTCGGCCACTTCCCGCAGCTCGACGCGCCGCAGGAGGTGGCCAGGCTGATCCTGACGACCCCGGGCGTGAGCGGCTGACGCGTCACGGAAGACGGGCGATGGCCTCGCCGTCGACCACGGCGAGTCCGTCGTCGATCAGCGATGTCAGCGCGTCGGCGTCGAGCGATCGCGAGTCGACGGGCTCTCCGGCCCGGAGGCGAGCCATGACCCGACCTCGCCGTTGCCGGAACGAGCCCTCGTAGCGCGGCTGGCGCGCGCCGCGCTCGTCCGCACGCGTCCCGCGCGTCGTGCACTGCCGCCGCAACGGGCACTCGTCGCAGTGCGGTTCGCGCGGTCGGCACACGATCGCTCCGACGTCCATGAGCGCGAGGAGCCGGTCGCGCCCCCGGAGCGGCGCACCGAGCGCGACCAGGACGCGCTCGGCGTCACCGTCGGAGAGCGCACGCCCCGCTGTACGCTCGGCCACCCGTCGGCCGTTGACCTCGACCGCGGGCACGTCGGTGTCGTCGCACTGGGCTGCGATCGCCCGGGCCGTGTACCTGCCGACGCCCGGCAGCGACGTGAGGTCTTCGGGCCAGCCGTGAGCGGCGATCTCGGACGCCGCCTCCCACAGCCGCCGCGCCCGGCGCGGGTAGCCGAGGGTTCCCCACGCCTCGATGACGGCGCCGGGCCCGGCAGCCGCCATCGCGGCGGGGCTCGGGAACCGGGCGAAGAACCGGGGCCACGCCACCGCGACGCGCGGCACCTGCGTCTGGTGGAGCATCACCTCGGAGACGAGCACCGGCCAGCGGTCGCGCGTGCGCCGCCAGGGAAGATCGTGCCGCCCGTGCCGGGCGAACCAAGCCGTGATCTCAGTCACGGCCCCGGCGGAAATCGGCCTACCGTGAGCGTGACGCCTGAGCCCTTCGGCTGCTGCTGGCCGGCCGCCGGGTTCTGGGCCAGCACGCGATTGTTGTCGGACGGGGTGGTCGTGTTCTGCTGCGAGGCGAAGACCTGGAAGCCCGCCTGCTGCAGCGTCTGGCTCGCCTGATTTTGCGGCTGGCCCACGACGTTCGGGACGTCGACGTTCTGCGGGCCCGTCGACACGAACATGGTCACTCCCGATCCCCGTTTCACCTGTGCATTGGGGCCTGGGTCGGTGCGGTTCACGCGGCCGGTCGGCACCGTGTCGCTCTGCTCGCTCTGCACGGACACCTGGAACCCGGCCTGCTGGAGGAGCTGCTGCGCGGTCTGAGACTCCTGGCCGACGACGTTCGGCATCGCGATCTGCGGCTCGCGTGCGATCTGCAGCGTCACCTTCTGGCCGACCTTCGGCACCTGCGTGCCCGCCGGCGGGTCGGACCCGATCACCGTCCCCGCCGGCTGGTTGCTATCGACCTCTTGGTTCTGGATCCCGTTGTTCGGGTCCTGGAGCCCGATGCCGATCAGCTGGTTCACAGCGTCGGTGCGCTGCATCCCAGTGAGAGCGGGCATGGTGAACGTCGCCTTGCTCACTTGCAGCGTGACGGTGCCCTTCTTCTCCAGCTTCTCGCCACCCGTCGGCTTCTGGGAGAGGACCAGGTCGGGCGGGTCCTTGCCTTCGACGTCCTTGCGGCTCACCTTGAAGCCCGCGAACTTGAGCGCCTGGTCGGCCTGCGCGAAGGGTTGGTTGGTGACGTTGGGCACCTCCGCCGTCGGTGCGCCACCGCCACCGCCGCCCGCGCTCGCGAGAAGGGCGATGACCACGGCGGCGATCAGCCCGACGCCGAGGATCCCGGCGACGATCGCTCCCCGGCGCTTCCGGCGGTGCTCATCCGCGTCGTGCTCGTCGAGTGGAGTGAGAGGGGCGGCTTGAGTGGGCGCGACCGCGGCCGTTGCGCCGCCGGTCGCCGGCCCACCCAGGGGCGGCTGTCCGCGCGCGAATCGCAAGAGGTCGGTACGCAAATCTTCGGCGGTCTGGTAACGCGAGTCGGCGTCCTTGGCCATTGCAGTGAGGATGATGTGCTCGAGGTCGGGGGGGAGGTCCGGCGCGCGTCCGGACGGGGGGTCGGGGTCCTCTCGCACGTGCTTGTAGGCGACCGCGACCGGGCTCTCGCCGGTGAACGGCGGCGCGCCGGTGACCATCTCGTACAGCACGACGCCGAGCGAGTACACGTCGGACCGCCCGTCGACCGGGAGACCCTGGGCCTGCTCGGGCGAGAAGTACGTCGCGGTGCCCATCACGGCGCCCGTCTGCGTGAGCGCCTCGCTCGTGTCGGCCCGGGCGATGCCGAAGTCGGTGACCTTAATGTCGCCGTCGGCGGTGAGCAGCACGTTGCCGGGCTTGACGTCTCGGTGCACCACGCCGTTGCGGTGTGCGAACTCGAGGGCGCCGGCGATCTCGGCGCCGATCTCCGCGGTCCGCCGGGCCGAGAAGGCGCCGTTCACCTGGACGACGTCGCGCAATGAGCGCCCACGCACGTACTCCATGACGATGAAATAGGTGCCCCGCTCCTGGCCCCAGTCGTAGATGGCGACGATGTTCGGGTGGTTGAGCCCGGCGGCACTCTGAGCCTCGCGACGGAAGCGCTCGACGAAGCTCGGATCGCGGGCGTACTCCGCGAACAGCACCTTCACCGCGACGGGACGGTCCAGCAGCTGATCGCGCGCGAGGTACACCTCTGCCATTCCGCCTCGTGCGATGCCGCGCTGGATCTCGTATCGATTCGAGAAGACGTCAGCGAGCTGCGTCATCGGGCCCAAACCCTAGCTGTGCACCTCTTCGTGTTCCGGGAGGTCACCGACCGAGCACCATTCGCATCATTTGTGCAGCGATCGGTGCCGCCACGCGTCCGCCGGTCGCCTCGCTCCCCGCGCTCCCGCCGTGCTCGACGAGGACCGCCACCACGACCTGCGGATCCTCGGCCGGCGCGAACCCGACGAACCACGCGTGCGGCGCGGCGGCGCCTTGCACCTGGGCGGTACCGGTCTTGCCAGCCACGGAGACCCCGGGGATCTGGGCCGCCGTCCCGGTGCCGCCCTCCACGACCGAGATCATCAGTGTCGTCATCGTCGATGCGACCTGCGGCGACATCGCCGTCTGCCAAGTCTTCGGATCGATCGTCTTCACCGTGTTGCCATCGGCGTCGGTGATCCGGTCGACCGCGTGCGGCTGCATGATCTGGCCCTTGTTGGCGACAGCCGACGCGGTCAGCGCCATCTCGAGCGGCGTCACCGCGACGTCCCCCTGCCCGATGCCGGCGAATGCGAACAGCGGCTGGTTCTGCTGGAACGAGCCCGGCGGGGGACCGACGCTCCCGGCCGCGCCGGGCGAGATGTCGAGCGGCGGCGCCGAGCCGATCCCGAACTTCTCCATCCCCGGCACGAAGTCGTTGCCCAGGTCGAGCCCGATCTGTCCGAATGTCGTGTTGCACGACACCTGGAAGCTTCGGGCCAGTGTCCCGCCGCACGACTCGCCGCCGAAGTTCCTGAGCGTATTGGTCGTCTGCGGCAGGTTGAGCTCGGTGAGCGTGGGGAAGTTCGAGTCAGGGGTCAACTTGCCCGTGCCGAGCGCGACCGAAGATGTGACGACCTTGAACGTCGACCCCGGCGCGAAGCGCTCGCGGTAGGCACGGGGGAGGTCGGGCTTGTCGGGGTTGGCGCGCAGGAGCTTCTCGTAGTTCTGGGCGAACTGGGAGTTGTGACTGGCGAACGGCTGCGGGTCGTAGCTGGGGTTCGAGTACATGGCGAGGATCCCGCCGGTCTTCGGGTTCATCACGACGACCGAGCCCTTCTGAGCACCCAACGCGTCCCGCGCCGCGGCCTGGAGCGACGCGGAGCTCGACAGGACGACGTTGCCGACCGCCTCCTTGCCCGCGAGCACGTCACCCACGTTGCGGATCTGGAGCAGCGGGTCGCGACCAGCCAGCTCGTTGTTGTACGTCCGCTCGATGCCGTTGTTGCCGAACACGAATGACTGGTATCCGGCGATCTGCGAGAACAGTGGGCCCTGCGGGTAGAGGCGTTGGAACTTCAGCTCGTCTCCGGTCTCGACGGAGCGGGCGACGATCTGGCCGTCGGCGGTCACGATCCGGCCCCGCTGCTTCGAGAAGTCGCGCAGCTGGAACCGGATGTTGCGCGGGTCGTGGGCGAGGTGGTCCGCGTCGTAGACCTGGAGGTAGGTGAGCTGCCCAACGAGGAGCAGTACCAGGACCATGACGCCGATCCCCACCCGCCGGATGGCCCGGTTCATCGGCGAGCGAACGTGCCGGCGCGCGCGGTGGGCGTCGCGGCTCGTTCAGTGGACTCGTCGGAGATTCGCAACAGCAGCGCGAGGATCACGAAGTTGGCGATGAGCGACGAGCCGCCGTACGAGATGAACGGCAGGGTCACGCCGGTGAGAGGGATGAGGCGCGTGACCCCACCGAGGATGACGAACGTCTGAATGCCGATGATGCTCGTGAGGCCGGCGGCAAACAGCTTCGGGAACGGTCGCTGGGCCTGGACGGCGATGCGGAAGCCGGCCGCCACGAACAGTAGGAAGGCGATGAGGATCGCGACGGTGCCGAGCAGCCCGAGCTCCTCGCCGATCGCGGAGAAGATGAAGTCCGTCGACGCGTTCGGGATCTTGTCGGGGCTCCCCAAGCCGAGCCCGGTTCCGGCAAAGCCTCCGGAGCCGAAGGAGAACAGCGACTGGACGATCTGGTAGCCGTTCCCGCCCGCCACCCGCCACGGGTCCGCCCACACCGACACCCGCTCCTGGACGTGGCCGAAGATCGCGTACCCGATCGCCGCGCCGGTCAAGAACAGGCCCGCCCCGGCGAGCAGGAACGCCGTTCGCTCGGTCGCGATGTAGAGCATGACGGCGAACACGGCAAAGAAGAGGAGTGAGGAACCGAGGTCCTTCTGGCGGACCAAGACGACCAGCGAGAACCCCCACGCCAGCAGCAGCGGCCCGAGGTGTCTGGCCGCCGGGACTTGGAGGCCCGCGATGCGACGGCCACCGGCCGCGAGCACCTCGCGTTTGTCGACGAGGTACCCGGCCAGGAAGATGACGAGGAACACCTTCGCCAGCTCGCCGGGCTGGAAGTTGATGGGGCCGAGGCGTACCCAGAGCCGGGCGCCGTTGATCTCCCGGCCGAGTCCGGGCGCGAGCGGCAGGAGCAGCGCAACGAGCCCGAGGAAGAGGAAGGTGTAGCGGTACCGCTCGAGCAGGTGCACACGTCGGACGAGCCAGAGCGTCGCGATGAACGCCGCGACGCCCACCATCGTCCACACAGCCTGGCTCGGAGCGAGCTGGTTGTTGGCGTCGCGGTCGATGCGCGTGATCACGACGAAGCCGATGCCGTTGAGCAGGGCGGCAAGGGGCAGGAGCGTGCCGTCGGCACGCGGGGCGAGCCTTCGCACGGCGAGGTGCGCGACCACGTACAGCCCGATCAAGACGGCCAGGAAGAACCAGATGTTGGGCGGGAGCGAGGGACCTTCGGAGAGCGCGACGAGGATGTAGCCGCCGACCGTGATGATGATGGCGAGGAGCCCGAGGCCGAGCTCGGCGTTGCGACGCTGCGTCGCCGTGAGGCTCACGACGGCGGCGGGGCCGGGGGTGCGACGGTCGTCTCGGGCGGTGCCGGGACCGTCGTGGCGGTCGTGCGCTCGTCGACGCCCTTGCGAAGGCGCTTGACGTACGCGTCCGCACCGCTGCGCGACCCGAACTTCTTGCCGTCCTGCACGTCCTGCCGTTGCGCCTGCGTGAGATCCGCCGCATCGAGGTCGGTGCGTCGCTCGATGGTGGGGTCCCAGACGAGCAGGCCGCCCTTGATCCCCTGGAAGACGGTGACGCGGCCCCCGTTCGATCCCACGAAGTACGTGTTGCGGGCGTACCAGCCGACGAAGGCGAAGGCGACCGCCAGCACCAGGAGGATCGGGAGCGCCCAGAGCGCCACGCGGAACAGCGCTCGACCCGGTCGTCGCTTCTTCGCGCGGCGAGCTCCCGTCTCGGTCGTGTCGTGGCCGTCGTCGACGACGGTGGCGGGCGGCGCGTCGTCCTCCGCCACTTCGACGGCCTCGACGATGACGGCGGTGATGTTGTCCTCGCCGCCGGCGGCGTTGGCGGCGTCGACGAGGAGCTGAGCCGCCCGCTTGGGATCATGCTCGTGGGCGAGGATGCTCGCCATCTCGTCCTGGCGCACCATGGTCGTGAGGCCGTCCGAGCAGAAGAGGATGCGGTCACCGGCCTGGAGCTCGATCGGATACACGTCCACGTCGATTCGGGGATCGATCCCGAGGGCGCGGGTGATGATCGACCGTTGGGGATGCACCTCGGCCTGCTCCGGGGTCAGCTCGCCGCCCCGGACCAGCTCCTCGACGAGGCTGTGGTCGTTCGTGATCTGGCGAAGCTCACCCTCCCGCATGAGGTACGCGCGTGAGTCGCCCACGTGCCCGATCGTCAGGGAGCCGTCCGTACCGAGCATGCCGGCGGTGAGGGTGGTGCCCATGCCGTGCAGCTCGTGGTCGGACTCGGACTTCTCCAGGACCGCCTCGTTGGCACCCGCGATCGCCTCGCGCAACGGCTCTCCCGATGCCACCGCGGCCCGCAACGCCTCGAGGGCGGTGGCGCTGGCGACCTCGCCGGCTTGGTGGCCGCCCATCCCGTCGGCCACGGCGACCAGGCCGAGACGGTCGATGTGGTCCAGGTACCCGTCCTCGTTCGGTGAGCCGGCGCGGACGCGCCCGACGTCGGTGACGGCGGCGGTGACGAGCTTGAGCGGGCTCACCGCAGGCCCCCGACCGGCGGCGCGCTCACCTGGCGACCTCGGCGACGGTCTGGCCGAACTGGACGTGGTCGCCGCGCTTGAGGCGTGTCATGCCCTTGATCTGCTTGCCGTTCACGTAGGTGCCGTTGGTCGAGCCGAGGTCCTCGACGTACCCCTCGCCGTTCTGCTGGAACAGCCGGGCGTGGAGCTGGGAGACGTAGGTGTCGTCGTTGAGCACGATCGCGCAACCACCGCCGCGCCCGACCGTGATCTCGCGGTCGATCGTGTGCGTCTCGCCCCGGCGCGGGGAGGGCTCGAGGATACGCAGCCGGAGCACGCCCCGGGGCTCGGGGCGGCGCTCCCGCCGCGGGGGCGGTGCTGGAGGCGCTGCCCCCGCCCGCTCGGCCGTGAGCGCGGGCGCGCGCAGCTCGCGCAGCGTCAACCGCACCACTCGGTAGAGAAAGAGGTACAGCAGGGCGAGGAAGCAGAACTTGAGGACCGTCAGTACGGCTTCGGACATGAAGTGGGGCCTCTAGGACGCCTCGAAACGGATGGTCGTGGAGCCGACCCCGATCTCGTCGCCGTCCTCGAGCGCCCGCTCACGGACCGCGACACCGTTCACCGTGGTGCCGTTCATGCTGCCCAGGTCGGCGACGGCGAAACCCTCGCCCACGGGTCGGACCTCGGCGTGGTGTCGGGATACCTGTGCATCCGCAAGTGTTACCGCGCAGTCAGGCAGGCGTCCTATCAGCGCCGGCTGGTCCCCGAGCTGGACTCGGCGACCGTCCGGGAGCACCAGCGCCCCGAGGTGCTCGACCGGTCCCTCCATGATCTCGGCCTCGACCTCGAGCTGGCCGGCGCGGAGGTCGTCGTCCTCGACCAGGGCCACGGTGACGGGCCCGAGAACGTGGTACCCCTCGTCCCGGGCGTAGGCGCGGGCAGCGTCGGCGAGCTCGCGGGACAGCACGTCTGAGTAGCTCGAGAACCGCGTCATGTCGTCGGAGGAGAGAGAGACGACAACGTCGTTGGGCACGACCCAGCCGCCCTGGACGCCGATCATGCGGCCCGCGTCGAGCGCGCGGGCGATCTTGCGGCCGATCTCAACGGGCTCGAGGCCGGCGCGGAAGGCCTTGGCAAAGGTTCCCTCCACCAGCCGCTCGAGCCGACGCTCGAACCTCTGGAGTCCCATCGGGCGGAAGTGTAACTGCGAGATGTCCGGTTTCGGCCTTGCCCTCGTCGTCGTTCGGCGTGGCCGCGTCAGGCTCTCGGACAAAGGGGAAGGGCGGAGGCCGGTTGGTACGCTGCCAGTTCCCCACCACCGGGCGAGTGGCGGAATTGGCAGACGCGCAGGCTTCAGGTGCCTGTGTCCGCAAGGACGTGGGGGTTCAAGTCCCCCCTCGCCCACCCACCCACGTACGTCTGACGTCACCGGCGTTGGTCCGCCCTGGACGCCCCCGGGCCGGTCCCCGTCTTCACCGCCCAGCGTTCGATGCCACAGCCGCCTGTCTCGCCAGGCCTGGCGCTGCAAGCGGCCCTGCTCGGTCGTTTCAGTGTTGCCGTGCTCGCTCTTGCCGCCCCCGCCCGAAGAACACGGCAACAGCCGCTCCCAGCAACAAGATGACAGCCAGCTTCACGAAACGGCAACGGCGTCGCTGAGAGCTGCATTCAGTCGGGGCGAACCCTCGGACCTGACCCGTCTTTCCAGCGGTGAACCAGATCTTCCCGTCAGCCCCGGCCGTGATGTACCAGGGAAGTCGGACGCCGGCGTTGAATTTCAGTCACCTCGCCGCTAGGCGTAATGCGCGCGATCCGACCGCCGTCGTACTCAGTGAACCAGAAGTTGCCGTCGGGCCCCACGGCGAGGTCGGTTGGGCCGCTGTTGGGACTGATGCCGGCGCTGAATTCGGTTACCTCACCGCTGGGGGTGATGCGCCCGATCCGACCGCCGTTCGGTTCGGACAGAATCCCGGCGCGCAACGGGATGACCGAAGGAGCCCGGTGTGCAACGCCCGCGCACTTCTCATTGGCTGCACCGACGGCACGTCGAGCAAGAAGGTCTCTGCCGGCGGTGGCGACGATGGACGCTCCTGGGTCGGCCGCGGCACTACTCGCCGAACCAGAAGCGGGCTTCAATCGCGCTGGCCCGTAGATAGCTGAGGTTTTGCCAAGCGTCCGTGGTCCGTAGGCCGCTCCAGGCCTTGCGCGTCGGCGTGGAAGCGAAGTCAGTCTCTTCGCTCGCCGCCTTGGCGCGGAGCCCCTTCTCGTAGCGCCACTTGTACTGGTCGTAGACGTTCATGATGTACACAGCGAACTCGGCAGCTAATCCGTGGGCTCCCTCGATGATCACGAGATTGTCGTCATTCTTCCCGGAAGCCTTCGGACCGAGGTTGTGGCTGCCCGTCATGATCACCGGCTTGTCGCCGAACGGATCGAGCACAATCGTCTTCGAGTGGATCAACACACCTTGCACGCCGACTTCCGGCGTGAGGTCGGCGACCTGCTCGCGGAGGCGTGTCGGCAGGATGAGCTCCGGGTTCTCGTGGTGGGCCGAAGCCGATTTGTTGAAGAACTGGATCGTCGCCTGCGTCTCCGTCCCGAGAAACCCCGTGTTGCAGACACCCCGCAGGAACAGCCCTCGCTCGTGGAGCTTCCGCAGATCATCGACGAGCGTCTTTGTGTTCCCGGGCCGGAACATGAGGAACAGCGCACCCTGCTGAGCGGCGTCGATGCGGGCGCGGGCGTCCTCGAGGTCGACTTGGTCGTGCACAGCGACACACCAGGCGCGCACCGTCACCCGATCGCTGGCGGGTACCGCCACGGTCGTATCGTCTGGCGTGTCGTTGCCGCCAAGGAGCGCCGGTGGGTAGCCATCACCCGCTTTATCGAGCCGGTCCCAGTACTCCTTGAATCCCCGTGCGATGTCTGTGTCCTCGATAAGCAGCGCATGGTTCGCTTGGGTGCACAGACCCGACGGCGTCCAGTTGGTAGACCCGGTCCAAACTCGGATCGGATGGTCTCCGTCGACGAAGACGACAAACTTGTTGTGCGCGAAGTGTCCCGAGGAGACCATCCGCCGTCGACAGTCGACGCCGGCTGCGGCGAGCTCTTGCGCCGCATCGGCGTTGGGGTCGAGGTCGTCAGGCTTGAACGCGCCGTTGCTGAGTATCACGTGGACCCGCGAGCCGACGCCCTTGAGCAGGCCGATCAGCTCGGCGTCTCGCAGTTCGTACAGGCAGACGAACAGATCGAGATTCTCGTCGGCCGCTCGCGTGAACTGTTCTCGCAACGCGGTGAGGACATTCCCGGCGAGGTCCTCCCGCAATTCATTCCCGGCTTCGCCAATGGCTTCGGTGAGGACCTCACCGACCTTGCGATCACGGTTCGCCGGTGTCGCCATGAGATCGTCGAGCTTGTTGGTGATCCATGGCGAGGCAACGATCCCGCGGTTGGGAAAGAGCGAGAGGCTCGGCGTTTGTCGTGTGGCGCACGAGACCGGTTCGGACCAGTCAGACCAGTCGCTGTCGGCGGGCTCGGCCGTCGTGGGATCCGCGCCGGGCGCCTTTTGACCAAATACCGGCGCCACGCGGTAGGACAGCTGCCCGGTTGTTGGAGCGAGGTGATCAGTCCAGAGGAAGCGCTGGATCGGCCACTGCCACGAGGGCCGGTGCTCGCCGCGCTCGGCATGCTCCCGCGCGAACGGCATGTAAGTATCGAGGTACTCGGCAGTCTTGCGGTCGAGCCGACGCTGGACGGCGAAGCCCAAACACTCGGCGATCTTCTCATTGCTGTCGCCTGCCGCGGTGCGCCACGACAGGACGACGTCATCGCTATCAGCGACTACTTGGAGCTCGATCATCCGACGTGCGCCTTCCTCGCCGACCAGGGCGATCCCCTTGCGCCGCCACCCTCGAGCACCAGGTCCGCGTCGTGTCCTCCCATGATGTCCCTCCGGCCTTCCTGCCAAGAACCGGGGCCCGCCCCGCCAAGGTGAGGCGAGACCTATTGCGACAGCGCAATCGCCATGGTGACGTTGCGCCAGAACGTCCGGCCCCTGCTCGCTTCCTTGCCGGCGCGGACGGCGCTGGAGAACTTTGCGCCGTAGACATTCGAGACCTTTCCGGCCTTCATCTGGATCTGATAGCCGCCGGGTGAGATGTCGAAGGTCTGCTTGAGGTTCCCGAGGTGATCGAGAGGCTGACCCAGCGGATCTTCGGTGAAGTAGTACGGCGTCACGAAGTTGCTCACTTCCACCATCGTTCGATCAGCAACCTCGATCTCGTATGTCTCGGCTTGCACTGGGTCGCAGGCTTCGGTGGCTACGAGACACCGGAGCCGATCGCTGTACGACCATGCTGCGCAGAAGATGTCGCATTGGAGCTCGACTGCCTCATGACTCGTCGCGCTCTCTACTGATTCGCCTGCCTTGAGCGTCGTCTCGACGCCGATCTTGCCGGCCGGAATCCCGTTGTCCTGAACGAAGTGATATGCCAATGCTCCGGGCGCTTCGGGGATGGTGTCGACGAAGAAGAACGGGTACGACGAGGGCTCGAGCCCGGCACGGACTTCTTGCGGACTCTTAATGTCCCACGCCGGTGCGACGTGATCGTGCAGTTGAGCGTTGCACGCATCGGCGATGTTCTTTACCTGCTCGTCGGCAACAGCACTCGACTGGTTGATCAAAGCGATTGCCACAGTTCCGACTCCTCGTAGTCCATGCCGCCGCAGACGCCGTTCGAGGCGTCGCCGATCGGGGTCGTGCCGAATCCCGGAATGAGGATCGTCGTCACAGGAGTCCGTTCCGGGAACCTATTCGGAAACATGAAACCCGAAATGCTAGAAAGGAATGCCGGAACGCGCGCGCTCGGTCTCCTGATCGGAGCTTGGCGATCCATCCGAGACGATCCGGGTTGAAAGACGCGTTGCCGCGGGGTGCGTTGCGGTCCTTCAGATCCGTCGCCGCCAGACCAGCGCACAACTACCTACCCCCCGGCCGTGGCGACCGAGTCCATTTCGTTATACGCCCGCGCGCGATCGACCGCAATGCGTGGCTCAATCGCGCGGCATCTTTCTCGTCAATGTGGATTGTCATGGGATCGCGCATGAAAGGCGGTAACGACCGGAACGCCCCAGAGCGCTTCGACGCCAGGGACGTGCAAGAGCTGACCAGTCTCGGTCCGCCGTGGTTGACCCTTTCGAGGGTCGCCGTCACGTACAAAACTCGGTCCGTGCCGGTTCAGTCGCCCTTCGCCGCGTCCTTTGAGTGGGTGAACAAAGAAGTGAACCAATGGCCGAGGGCACGTGCGCTGACCGCGTTCTCCTCGCGCGGACGCGTGGGACCATGACGTGGAGTTCTCGAGCGCGGTGCAACCTCGCGGTCATCGAGGACACGGCGGGGAACGGATCAGCGGGGCGCCGTTCAACGGCACCTCGAGCAGCTTCGAGCAGGGTCATAGAGTCACGGCCGTGGTCCACGCGATCGTCCTGATCACCGCCGAGCCGGCGCGGATCGCGGCGTTGGCGAGCGACATCGCCGACCTGGATGGCGTGAGCGCGGCGTACTCCGTCGCCGGTGACGAGGACATCGTCGTCGTCATCCGCGTCTCGGACCACGAGTCGCTCGCCGACCTCGTCACGGGGAGCATCGCGGCGCAGCCGGGCGTGCTCCGCACGCGCACGTTGATCGCGTTCCGCGTCTACAGCCAGGCCGATCGCGAGTCGATCTAGCCGGACGGGCCGAGCCGGTTGTAAGCCAGGGCGAAGAGCAGCGCGGTGAGCGACAGGCCGTCGGCGACCTGGTTGCCGGCGATGTCGTCACGCACCTCGGCCGGCGATCGCCACGCGATCCGCTCGGCTTCGCCGAAGTCGACGGGATCGCCGTCGTGCTCGGCACCCCGAGCGAGGAACAGGTGGAAGCGCTGGTCGGAGAGGCCGTTCGACGGTTGATAGGTGACGAGGGGCTCGACCGGCCCCGGCCGCCACCCCGTCTCCTCGTGCACCTCGCGAGCGGCGGCCTCGGCCGGGCTCTCCCCGTCGTCGGTGGCTCCCGCCGGGATCTCCCAGCCCCAGGTATCGGTGATGAATCGGTGCCGCCAGAGCAGGAGCACGCCTCGTTCGGGGTCGTGGACGACGCATCCGGCCGCCTCCCGGCGCACCCGGACGACGTGGTGGTCGAACCGCTCGCCACCGGGGATCTCGACGTCGGCGAGCCCCAACCCGACCCAGGGGCTCGAGTACAGGGTGCGCTCGCCATGCACGATCCAGCGCATGGGGGCGGATTGTACGGGCGAGGGGCCGAGAGCCCTGACCCCACGTTCACAGGTTCGGCATCTAGAGTGCGCACTTCGCTCCATGACGACCCGCCTCGAGATTCCGCACTTCGAGATTCCGCGCCTCCGGACGCTGGCGCGGCACGCGGTGCCCCACGTGATCGAGGGCACGGTCGTGCCGCTCGTGCTCTTCTTACTCACGCTGCACTTCGTCGGTGTCTGGGGAGCGGTGCTCATCGGCATGGGTTGGACGTACATCGCGGTGGGTCGCCGGCTTGTCACCGGCCAGCGTGTCCCCGGAATCCTTCTCCTCGCCGCGGTCACCATCACCGCCCGAACCGTGGTCGCGATCGCGTCGGGCAGCGTGGTCGTCTACTTCCTCCAGCCGACGCTCGGAACCGCTCTCGTCGCTTGCGCGTTCCTGCTGTCCGTGCCGTTGCGGCGACCGTTGGCGGAGCGCCTGGCGCGTGACTTCTGCCCCATCCCGAGCGGCGTGCTCGCGCAAGCGTCCGTGCGCCGGTTCTTCCTGCAGATCACGCTGCTCTGGGCGTTCACACAGCTCGCGAACGCTGCGGTGACGTTGTGGCTCTTGTTCAGCCAGTCACTGGCGACGTTCCTTGTGGCGAAGACGCTCGTCTCGTGGTGCCTGACGGGGAGCGCGATCGCCGTGTCGACGATCTGGTTCCATCGGTCGATGCGGCGCCACGGAATCCTCGCGCCGCGGGGTGCCAAGCGCGCCGCAGCTACAGCTCCTGCTTCACCTTCAGCCGCCTGATCCGCTCGGCGACGTCCGCTGCCGCCTCCTCGAGGTCGCGCTGGAGCTCCTCGAGCGCGGTGACGTCGTCTGCGCCTCGCCACCAGCGGTAGTCGTCATACTTGCGCCGGGCCCGGTGCACGCGGCGCATGCGCCGGAACTCTTCGCGCATCGCGCGGTGCTCTTCTCTCATTTGGTGGCTCCTTCCTCGTAACGCCGCAGGAACGCGGCGATGGTCTCGTCCGTCTTGCGCAGCGATTCGGCCCAGGTGTCGAGCAGTCGTCGCCCGTCGTCGGTCAGCCCGTACGTGCGCTTGACGCGGCCGGGGAGGTCGTTGCGCCAGCGCGAGGTCACCACTCCCTCTGCCTCGAGCGACCGCAGCAGCCGGTAGAGGTTGCCGAGATCGACGGGGTCGTCGGGTGCGATCTCTGCGAGCGACTCGGCGAGGTCGTAGCCGTGGGTCTCGCCATCCCGCAGGACCAGCAGGAGCGCCGGCTCGACGAAGCGCTCGACCCGGGCGTGGACCTCCCACGTGCCCGGCTCGGTGAGCCACCGGCAGCGCGCGCCCAGCCCGCGGTGACGGTGGTGTCCGGCGAAACGGCCTCCTCGTCCCATAACGGGCAGTTTGGTTGACAAAACACAGCTATGTCAAATACATAGTGTCAACGACAGTGCACAGACCCGAGGCGCGCGTGCGCGCGGGCTTGGAGTGTTCGCAGATGTCGACGTCGGCGTCGCCAATCTCACGGGCGCGTTACGAAAGGGTGGTCGCCTGGCGTTCCTCGTAGGAGGCGAGACCGCCCGCACCCGCGCCGCGCTCGACCGAGCCGGTCTCGTGGTCTCCGTCGCCGCTGCGACGGGCGTCGTGACTGCGAGCGCGCCGAGTTAGTTAGATAGAGGCGCCGGAGCTTGCGACGGCGACCGTCAGCTCGCCAGGAGCCAGCGGATGCCGGTGTCGGCCGACGGGTGACGGAGCCGCGAGAGCGCCCGGGCCTCGATCTGGCGGACCCGCTCGCGGCTGAGGTGCACGAGCTCGCCCACCTCGTCCGGCGTGCGGGGCTCGCCGCGGTCGAGACCGAAGCGCAGGCTCAGGATCCGCCGCTCCCGCTCGTCGAGAACCGAGAGCAGCTTCTCGACCTCGGCCGGGAGCAGGGCGCGGGCGGCGGCGTCGAACGGCGACTCGGCGCTGCGGTCCTCGACGAGATCCCCCAGCTCCGTGTCTCCGTCCTCGCTGACGGGCTCCGCCAGCGACACCGGGTCGGGCGCGACGAGCAGCAGCTCGGTCACCTTCTCCTCGGCGACGTCGAGCTCGTTGGCGAGCTCGGCGACGGTCGGCTCGCGCTCCAGCTCCGACTCGAGCTGCGCGCGCACGCGGTGCAGTCGCAGCAGGTTGTCGCCGGCGTGGGCAGGGAGCCGGATCGTGCGACCAGTGTTGGCGATGCCGCGCTGGATCGCCTGACGGATCCACCACGTCGCGTAGGTCGAGAACTTGAAGCCCTTTCGCCAGTCGAACTTCTCGACCGCGTGCATCAGCCCGAGGTTCCCCTCCTGCACGAGGTCGAGAAGCGGAAGCCCCGACGCCTGGTACTTCTTGGCGATCGAGACCACCAGCCGCAGGTTGGACTGGATGAACTCGCGTCGGGCGTCCGCGCCCCGCTGGGCCGTCTCCTCGAGCTTGCGGCGCTCGCTCCGCTTGATGGGGCCGGGCTCGTCGAGCTTGGCGCGCGCGGCTCGACCCGCGTCGATGTCCTGGGCGAGGCGGGCCTCGTCGTCCTTGGTGAGGAGCTCGTGCCGGCCGATCTCGTCGAGATAGACCCGGACGAGGTCCTCGTCGTGGCGCTCGGTGCGCTGTGTGACCTGGGTCACGTACCGTCCTTCATTCGTTCTGGTGCGGCGATTCTGCGAAGGTCTCCGGGGGACTCGCCGGGAATCCCCTCGAAGCCCACGTATAACCATCTCGGGTTCTGTCCTGTTCCGCCAATCGTTTACGGACCTGCGACCTGACCCGTACTTCAGGGAGCCACCGAATACAGCTGCTCCGCAAGGTCCGGCGAGAGATCGGCCGGCTCGCGGGCGGAGGCTGCCGGGGCCCCTCGCCGGCGCTCCAGCGGACCCGCCACGGGGACGGCACCCCCGGGACCGGTGGTGTCGAGCAGCCAGACCCGACCGTCGCGCACGAACACGAGGTGGCGAGCATCCGGGAGCCAGCGTGGCGCGGCGACGCCCTCACCGGCGGCTCCGATCCGGCGGGCGTCGCCGCCGTCCCGATCCGCGACCCAGAGCTCGCGGCGAGCGGAGCGCACGTAGGCCATCGTGCCGGAGCGCGACCACGCCGGGTCGGACACCGCCTCGTCACCCCCCGCGATGGGCCGGCACACCATCGTGTTCTCGCAGAGGAGCAAGGCTCGCGGCGCGCCGACCTCGCGAGCCGTCCCTTGAACCACGAGCAGGCGGTCGCCATTCCGCGACCACTGCACCCACGACCGCCGGACCAGGGTGCCCGCGATCGGCGTGATCCCGCCGCCACTGGGCGAGACCACGCCGAGAGCTGGGCCGCTCGCGGGCGCGGTCCAGAGCGCGATGCTCTCGACGTTCGGCGACCAGCCTGCGAGGAGTGGTCCCGACGCGGCGCCGGGATGCTCCACGGGGATGGACAGCGGTGTCTCGGGGCAGAGGGCGGGGCAGTCCTCGCCGTAAGGGCCGGGAACCTCGAGCATGAACAGCTGAGCTTGTGCGCCCGCGCCGCCGGGCGCGTCGGGCGGGACCGCCGACACGGCGATACGGCGGCCGAGCCCGGCCCACGCCATGTCGAGTACCCGGTGGCCGGGCAGCAGGGTCGTGCGGATGCTCGAGTCCTCGGCGCCGACGAACTCGATGCCGCTACCGCCGGTGCCGTCGGGCGACGCCTTGCGGACGACGGCGAGAGCCTGGCCGTCCGGCGCCCACTCCCACCGGGCGACCGACCGGGCCACGCGGTGCAACTCGCCGCCGTTGTGCTCGGCGACCCAGAGGTCTCCTCGACGCTCGAAGGCGAGGTAGTTGCTGTCGGGCGAGAAGGCGACGCAGCACGCGTCGGCGACGCCGGGCACGCGAACGGGCGCGCTGCCCTGGCCGTCGAGCACGAGGACCCGGCCCTGGGACACGTAGGCGAGCGGCGGCTGGTCGCGATACGCCTCCGGCCGCGGCGCGGGATCGGTCCCGGCGGCGGCAGCCCCGGGAGCAGCGAGCGCCATCACGAGCACCACGCCGACAGCACCGAGCCGACGGAAGGTCATCCCTCCGTCAGCATGCGCCGGTCAGGCGGCCTCGTCTACCTCCCCGTGCGGCTCTCGCACACACGGGTCCTGGCACGAGACCGCCATCGGTTGCGCCGGCGTCTCGACCGGCGCCGCCGACCTGATCGTGATCCAGGAGTTGATCGCGCCGACGACGGCAAGAGCGGCCGAGATATAGAGGGCACGCGACACGCCGTCGCTGAACTGAACGCCGGCCGATGCCGTCTCGAGGCCCGCGAGCGCGGGCAGCACGGCGACCGCGAGGAGACCCGCGACACGAGCGACGGCGTTGTTCACCCCGGAACCCACGCCGACGTGGTTCTCCTCCACCGAGCCCATGACCGCGGCGGTGAGCGGCGCCACCGTGAGCGACAGCCCGAGCCCGAAGACGACAAGGCCGGGGAAGATCCCGGTGAAGTAGGTGGTGCCCGGGCCGATGCCGGCCAGGAGAACGAGCCCGACGGCGACCACGAGTGGTCCGACCGTCATCGGGATGCGCGGGCCGATGCGTTGCGAGAGGCGCCCGGCGCGCGGCGAGAGGACCAGCATGAGCACTGTGATGGGAAGCGTGGCGGTGCCGGCCGCGAGGGCCGAGTAGCCGAGCACGGTTTGCAGCTCGACGACGATGAGGAAGAGCGCGACGCCCAAAGCGGCGTACACGACGAACGTCGTGCCGTTGGCCCCGCTGAACTGGCGCGACTTGAAGATTTCGAGCGGGACGAGCGGCGAGCTCACGCGCATCTCGATGAACGGGAACGCGACCAGCGCGATCACGCCCACGGCGCCGGCGAGTACCACGAACGGCGACCAGCCGTGAGCGGGACCCTGGATGAGTGCGAACACGACACCGGCGAGGCCGAGGGTCGCGGCGCCCGCGCCGGCGAAGTCGGGACGCTTGCCGGCCTGAGGGTCGTGACTCTCGGGCACGTGGCGCATGGTCACCCACAACGCGAGCGCGGCGAGCGGGACGTTGATGAGGAACACCAGTCGCCACGTGAAGGCGTCGACGAGCCAGCCGCCGAGGAACGGGCCGATCGAGGTGGCCACGCCCGTGAGACCCGACCACGCGCCGATCGCGGAACCATGGTCCTCGGGCCGGAAGCTGGCCGTGATCAGCGAGAGGCTCCCCGGCACGAGCAGCGCCCCGCCCGCGCCCTGGAGCGCCCGAGCACCGATCAGCGCACCGATGCTCGGGGCGATGCCGCACAGCACCGACGCGGCGGTGAACCACACGAGCCCGATCACGAACATTCGCCGGCGGCCGTATTCGTCGCCGAGCGCGCCCCCCAACAGGAGGAGCGCGCTCAGCGTCAGCAGGTAGCCGTCGAGCGTCCACTGCAGACCCGAGAGCCCGCCGCCCAGGTCGTCACCGATGTGAGGGAGCGCGACGTTGACGACCGTCGAATCGAGGAACGCGATACCGGAGCCGAGAATGGCGGCGAGGATCACCCACCGTCCGCGGGCTGTCCCGAACTCGACGAGCTCGGGCGCAGCCGGCGAGCCCGCCGCCTGGGTCACGACGCGGCGCCTCGATCCAGGTCGAGCGACAGCGAGTTGATGCAGTAGCGCTGGCCGGTCGGACCCGGCCCGTCGTCGAACACGTGGCCGAGGTGGCCGCCGCACCGGCGGCACACGACCTCGGTACGCACCATCCCGTGGCTGCTGTCTCGCCTCAGTTCGACCGCTTCGGCGACCGCCGGCTCCGTGAAGCTCGGCCAGCCCGTGCCCGACTCGAACTTGGTGTCCGAGCTGAACAGCTCGGCGCCGCACGCTGCGCAGCGGTACACGCCGTCGTCGTGGCAGTCCCAGTACTCACCCGTGAACGCGGGCTCGGTGCCGGCATGCCGGAGCACCTGGTACTGGGCCGGAGTCAGCTCCTTCTGCCACTCATCGTCCGTCTTCGTCACTTCGGGGCTCATCGCCTCTCCTTCCGGGGATCCATGCTCACCCGCCAACACCGGGCCGACCCGGGCCTGTTCCCCCGCTCGCGGGACTTCCGCGTCCCCGCCGCGCGAGATTTGCACACGCGCCGCGCCGGGGGAGCGGCCGGGCGGCCGGGGGTGCGAGGCACGGGCATCCGCTGTTCAGCACCTGTCAACCTGAGCGTCAAGGGCGGGCCCTACCATGCGGCGCGCAGGAGGGCCGGTGGACGAATACGAGGTCCTGGTCATCGGATCAGGCCCGGCGGGCCAGAAGGCGGCGATCGCGGCGTCGAAGCTCGGGCGTCGTGCCGCCATCGTCGAGCGCCCCGCCATGCTGGGCGGTGTGTGCGTGAACACGGGCACGATCCCCTCCAAGACGATGCGCGAATCCGTGCTGCACCTCACGGGTCTGCGCCATCGGGAGCACTACGGGACCAGCTACCGCGTCAAGGAGGACATCACCGTCCAAGACCTCGGCGCCGAAACGCGCCAGGTCGTGGCGAGGGAGATGGACGTCGTCCGCGACCAGCTGGCGCGGAACCACGTCGCCCTTCTCACCGGGACGGCGCGGTTCGTGAACCCGCACGGGGTGGCGGTGACCGGTGCGACGAACAGCGAGTGGCAAGTGGGCTTCGACAACGCCATCGTCGCCGTAGGCACCCGCCCCGCTCGGCCGCCGAGCGTGAACTTCGACGAGCGCACGGTCGTCGACTCCGACGGCGTGCTCGCCCTGGAGCGCGTCCCCGCGTCCGTCGTGGTGGTGGGTGCCGGCGTCGTCGGCGTCGAGTACGCGTCGGTCTTCGCCGCGCTCGGCACGAAGGTCACCGTGGTCGAGAGCCGGGCCAACATGCTCGACTTCTGCGACGAACAGGTCGTCGAGGCGTTGCGCTATCACCTCCGCGACCTCTCGGTCACGTTCCGCTTCGGCGAGACCGTCGCCGCGGTCGACACGCACCCCGACGGCACCCTCACGACGCTGGCGAGCGGCAAGAAGATCGCGACCGACACCGTCGTGTACTCCGCCGGGCGTCAGGGTGCGACCGAAGGCCTCGACCTCGAGGCCGCCGGCCTGTCCGCCGACGACCGCGGGCGCATCAAGGTCGACGACTCGTTCCGCACCGAGGTCGAGCACATCTACGCCGTCGGCGACGTCATCGGGTTCCCTGCCCTGGCGGCCACGTCTATGGAGCAGGGACGACGTGCGGCGTACACAGCCTGCGGCGAGGCGACCCATCGGCTCGACGACCTGTACCCGATCGGCATCTACACGATCCCCGAGATCAGCTACGTCGGGCGCACCGAACGTGAGCTCACCGACGAGCAGGTCCCGTACGAGGTCGGGCTGGCGCGGTACCGCGAGCTCGCCCGCGGACAGATCGTCGGCGACTCCTACGGCCTGCTCAAGCTGCTCGTCGCGTCCGACGATCGCCGCATCCTCGGCGTGCACGTCTTCGGCACGGCCGCAACCGAGATCGTGCACCTCGGGCAGGCGCTGATGGCAACGGGGTCGACCGTCGACTATCTCGTCGACGCGGTGTTCAACTACCCCACGCTCACCGAGGCGTACAAGGTGGCCGCGCTCGATGCCACCAACAAGCTGCGGACGGTGTCCCGCCTCGCGAGCGAAGCCTCGGGGCGGATGTAGCGCTACTGCTGATAGCCCTCGACGGTCGACTCGTTCCGAGCCCGTGCCGCCGACGGATCCTCGCCGTACTGCCGGCGGGCGCGACGCTGACGAAGCAGGTCCCAACACTGGTCGAGGCTCACCTGGAGCTCGTCCAGCCGGCGGTGCTCGTCGTCGGTCAGGGGCGTCCCGGCCGCGTGATGCCGCTCGTACAGCTCGTGCTCCTCGGCGGCGAGCTGCTGGATGTTGGCGAGCACGTCGTCGTCTGCCATTGCGACCCCTCCTCAGACGGGCTTGAACGCCCAGACCTCGATCTCGACCCGCGCCCCCGCGGGTAGGGCGGCGACCTGCACCGTGCTGCGTGCCGGCCGATGGTCGCCCACCGCTGCACCGTACGCCTCGTTCACGATGGGGAAGTCCGCGATGTCGGTGACGAAGATGGTCACCTTGGCGACGTCGCTCCAGCTCGCGCCGCAGTCGGTGAGCACCGTCGTGATGTTCGCCAGTGCCTGGCGCGACTCGCCTCCCGTCCCGCCCTCGGCGAGACGACCGGCAGCGGCATCGAGCCCTACCTGACCGGCTAGCACGAGCCAGTCGCCGGCGCGCACGGCCGGCGAGTAGGGGCCGGCGACCGGCGGCGCGTTCGGAGTGGCGACGGGCTCGGCGGGCATCCTCGTTGCCTAGCCGACCTCGCTCGACTGGTTCCACTGCCGGACGACCCGGGCCTCGCGCTCGTAGCCGAGGATGCTGAGCGACGCGGTGCCGAGCGAGAGCAGCCGCCCTCCCTCGGGAGCCAAGCCGATCCACGTTGCCCCGAGGATGCGCAGGAAGTGGCCGTGCGAGAACAACACGGCGTCACCACCGGCCTCGGTCGCCCGGTCGATCACGCGCCGAGCGCGCGCCGCCACGTCGTCGAGGGGCTCGCCGCCCGGCGAGCCCGCCCACACGGTCCATCCGGGACGCACGTCGCGGATCTCGGCCGTCGTGCGCCCTTCGTACTCGCCGTAGTCCCATTCCTTGAGGTCGTCGTCGGTCTCGACCCGGTCGCCGTAACCGGCGAGGCGGCACGTCTCCACGGCACGGCCGAGCGGGGACGACAGTACGGTCGCGAACGGGCGGCCGGCGAGGACACCGCCGACAGAGGTGGCCTGCTCCCGCCCTGTCGCCGTCAGTGCTACGTCCGTGTGGCTCGTGTGCCGGCCGGACTCGGTCCACTCGGTTTCGCCATGGCGCACCAGCCACAGCTCTCCCGCCGTCACGGTTCGGGGTTGTGCCAGAAGTCCCCCGCCGGCAGGAGCGCGTCCGCCTCGTCCGGCCCCCACGTCTTCTGCTCGTACATGTGTACGTGCTCGTGCTTTCTCAGGATGGGATCGACGACCCGCCACGCTTCCTCGACCCCGTCTTCCCGGGCGAACAGCAGCGGCTCGCCTGCCATGGCGTCGCCCAGAAGGCGCTCGTACGCCGAAGCCTCGTCGGTGTCGTGGTCGCACAGGTACAGCTCGACGGGAGCGCCGACGAACGACTCCCCGGGCACCTTCGAACGGCAGCCCAACGCGATCACCACCTTGTCGGGACCGAGCCGGAACCGGATGTAGTTGGCGTCGTCCGGGTCGCTGATCTCTTCGGGGAACACCCGCTGGGGTGGCTTGTGCAACCGCACCATCACCTCCGTGGTGGTGATCGGCAGCGATTTGCCGGCCCGGATGTAGAACGGCACACCCTCCCACCGCCAGGAGTCGACGTGCACCCGCACGGCAGCGAACGTCTCGACGTCGGAATCGGGCGCTACGCCGTCCTCGTCGCGGTAGCCGAGGAACTGCCCACGGGTGAGCTCGCTCGGCGTCAGCGTGCGCATCGCCCGGAACACCTTCTCCTTCTCGTCTCGCAACGACTCGACAGTGCCACCCACGGGCGGCTCCATGGCGAGGATGGCGGCGGTCTGGAGGAGATGGTTCTGCACGACGTCACGCAGCGCGCCGACCTCCTCGTAGAACCGACCCCGCCCTTGGACCCCGAAGCTCTCGGCCATCGTGATCTGGACGCTGTGGACGTAGTTGCGGTTCCAGATCGGCTCGAGGAACGAATTGGCGAATCGGAAGTAGAGGAGGTTCTCGACCGGCTCCTTCCCCAGGTAGTGGTCGATGCGGAAGATCGCCGACTCCGGGAACACGGCGTGAAGCACTCGATTGAGCTCCTGGGCAGACGCGAGGTCGCGGCCGAACGGCTTCTCGACGATCACTCGAGCGCCCTTCGCCGCACTCGACTTGCCGAGGCCCTCGACGACCGTCGCGAACAAGCTGGGCGGAATGGCGAGGTAGTGCGCGGGGCGCGCGCTGTTCGCGTCAGCCAGTTGCTGCTTGATCGCTGCGAACGTCTTGGCATCGCGGTAGTCCCCGTCGACGTAGTTCATCGACTGACTGAGCTTCTCGAACGCGCTCTTGTCGTCGACGCCACCGCCGTGCTCCTGGATGCTGTCGTGCGCTCGCTTGCGAAGGTCGTCGGCGGTCCACTGTGACGACGACACCCCGATCACGGGAATGCCGAGGTTGCCGCGCTTCGTCATGCTGTACAGCGCGGGAAAGACCTTCTTGTAGGCAAGATCGCCGGTCGCGCCGAAGAACACGAGCGCATCCGAGTGTTGGTGTGCGTGGTTCATGACTGCCTCTTTTCCGCATGACCGCCGAACTCGCTGCGCATGGCCGAGAGGAGCTTGTCGGCGAAGTCCGCCTCGCCCCGTGACGCGAACCGCTCGTACAGCGATGTAGTGATCACGTTCGCAGGGACGCTCTCGTCGATGGCCGCCATCACGGTCCAGCGGCCCTCGCCCGAGTCGGACACCCGCCCTTCGAAGTCGGCGAGCTCGGGTGACCGGTGCAGCGCGTCCGCCGTGAGATCGAGCAGCCAGGACGCGACCACGCTGCCGCGGCGCCACACCTCGGCGACCTCGGGGATGTCGATGTCGTACTGGTAGTACTCGGGGTGCTCGAGCGGCGCCGTCTCGGCGTCTGCTGCCTGCTTCTTCGTGCCGATGTCGGCCTTCTCGAGGATCGCCAGCCCCTCGGCGTACGCCGCCATGATCCCGTACTCGATGCCGTTGTGGACCATCTTCACGAAGTGCCCGGCCCCATTGGGCCCGCAGTGCAGGTAGCCCTGCTCCGACGGGCTGGGGGTGCCCGTCCGGCCCGCCGTGCGGGGCGCGCCGTCGACTCCGGGCGCGATCGTGGCGAAGATCGGATCCAGGTGCTGCACGACCTTCTCCTCGCCGCCGATCATGAGGCAGAAGCCGCGCTCGAGCCCGAACACGCCGCCGCTCGTCCCCACGTCCACGTAGTGGATGCCCTTGGCCGACAACTCCTTGGCGCGGGCGATGTCGTCCCGGTAGTACGAGTTGCCGCCGTCGATGACGATGTCGTCGGGATCGAACAGATCGGCGAGCTCACGCGCCGTCTCACCGGTCGCGGATGCGGGGAGCATGATCCAGGCCGCCCGCGGCTTTGTCAGTTTCTTCGCGAAGTCGGCCTTCGAGCTGGCGCCGACGGCGCCCAGGTCAACGAGAGCCTTGACCTTCGGATCGTTGCGGTCCCAAACGACGCACTCGTGCCCGTCCCGCAGAAGTCTGTGGACGAGCCCGTTGCCCATCCGCCCCAGTCCGATCATCCCGAGTTGCATCGCTGCCCCTCCCTCCGTCTCGATCTCTCGATGCGTGCGCACACCAGAACTGTCATGGTCTGTGCGCGCATCATGGTCAGCTCGCCGCAAGCACCTGTTCAGATTTCGAGCCGATGCGGGCGAGCAGGTCGTCCCACGACTTCACGAACGCGTCGGCGCCCTCGGTCTGGAGCGTCGCGGCCAGGGCGTCGACATCGACTCCGGCCGAGCCGATGCGGGCGAGCACGTGCTCGGCGTCGCCACCGTCAGCCGGCAGCAGGTCGCCGACGGCGCCGTGCTCGCCGAACGCGAGCAGCGTCTTCTCAGGCATCGTGTTGATGGTC
This sequence comes from Actinomycetota bacterium, assembly GCA_046724435.1. Lineage (GTDB taxonomy): Bacteria > Actinomycetota > Acidimicrobiia > IMCC26256 > JACDBD01 > JALZAA01. The sequence continues at coordinate 5,154 of JBKOWN010000190.1, read as the reverse complement.
TGCTCCGACGCCAGCGCGTGGATATAGAAGGTGTCGGGCAGGTTGGGGTCCTTGGTGCCGGTGCTGGCCCACAGCAGCCGCTGGGGCTTGGCGCCCGCGGCAGCAAGCTTCTGCCAGCGATCCGACGCGAGGAGCTCCCGGTACGCCTTGTAAGTCCGCTTGGCGACGGCGACGCCCAGCCCGCCGCTGAGGTCGTCGGGCAGCTTCCCGGTCACGGCGGCGTCCCACCGGGAGATGAACACCGACGCGACCGATGCCACGTCGAGGTCCAGCCCGCGCTCCTTCCGGCGCTCGAGCCCACGGAGGTACGCGGCAGCGGCGGCCTGGTAGTGCTCGCGCGAGAACAGCAGCGTCACGTTCACCGACACGCCGGCGGCGATGAGCTCCTCGATCGCGGGGATGCCCTCGGGCGTGCCCGGCACCTTGATGAAGAGGTTCGGCGTCGCCGCCTCCTCGTGGAGTGCCTTGGCCTCGTCGACCGTGCTCTTCGTGTCGCGCGCGAGCTTCGGTGACACCTCCAGTGACACCCAGCCGTCGACGCCCCGGGTCGCGTCCCAGATCGCCCGGAACAGGCTCGCCGCCTTGGTGAGGTCGTCGAGCGCGAGCGCGAAGAACAGGTCCTCGCCCGCGGGGCCCGCCGCCAGCAGCGAGCGGATCTGCTCGTCGTAGTCGTCGCTACCGGTCACCGCCTTGTCGAAGATCGTCGGGTTCGACGTGAGCCCCGTGACGGCGAGGTCGGCGACGTAGCGCGCCAGCGTCCCGCTGGTGAGAAGGGCGCGGGTGATGTTGTCGAGCCACAGGCTCTGGCCTGCGTAGTGCAGTTGCGTCGCCGCGTTCATGCTGCGTTCCCGCTCGAAGTCGAGCACCTCACCGAGGCGACGCAGATGACGGTCCTCGACGCTCGGGACCGCGTTCACGAACGCGTCGACGATCTCGGCCGCGACCTCGCTGCCCATCACGCGTGCACCCAGCGTCAGCACGTTCACGTGGTCGTGCTCGACCATCTGATGGCCCGTGTAGTGGTCGGCGGCGTAGGCGGCGCGGATGCCGGGCAGCTTGTTGGCCGCGATCGTCACGCCGGCGCCGCTCCCGCACACGAGGATGCCGCGCTCGGCGTCGGCGGCGTCGAGCGCATCGGCGACGGCCTTGGCCGCCAGCGGATAATCGATGCCCTCGGGTGGCGCGGTGTCCGGCCCGTAGAGGACCGGTTCGTGGCCCGCGGCCCGGACGGCGTCGGCGATCGTCGGCCGCAACGGCAACCCGGCGTGATCGGCGGCGATCGCGACCTTCATCGCCCGTCAGCCTACGAACGTGAGCGGCCACGGGCGAAGATCGGAGTAGTGCACGGTCGTGCTCATTCGCGGGCTCCTCGCAGGCACCGGACGTGGCACGCACGTTCGCGCCCCGGATCATTCGTTCCAGGGGCCACAGCCGGGTCAGTCGCCCCAGCTGATCAGGTCGTCTGCTTCTCTGAGGCGCACGGGTATCCGGCGGCGACACCGACCTCCTTCGAGACGGAGCCCAGGTCCATGAGCGGCGTCGGATCGCCATGGGCGGCCAGGAAATCGTTGGCGGCCTGACTCAATTGCGCGGGGTCGACCTTCTTCTCGATCTGCTTGAGCATCTTGTCGCGAACCGTTGTTCCGTCGGGGTTGTCGGGCCCGAGCAGCGCGTCGGACGCCGCGTTGGCGAGCCGCTTGATGTCGCGGTCCTTGAGGCCGAGGGCGCGAAGGCTCGCAACCGCGTCTTTCTCCCGGTCGAGGATCGGCTGGGCCTTCGCCTGGAGCTCCTGAGGAGCAACCTTGATGTAGGAGCCGAGGTCGTGTGTGAGCAGCGGCGCGTACGCCAGGTCGCTGCGGCCGGCATCCGCCGGATCCCCCTGCAGAATCGCCACCCCCCACCCGGTGACGCTCAGCCGGACCGACGGCTGGGCCCGGCAGAACGCCGCCGGGTTGCCACCGGTCAACGTTGTGATCTCCGTGGGCTCAGGCAGCGGGGTAACCGAACCGACGTCGGGCGACGCCGGCGCGGTCGCGTCGGGCGGCGGCTCAGCCGGTATCTGGGCCTCGTTGGCCTTCGCGCGCTCTTCCTTCAACCGGTTGTCGTTGAGTGTTCGCACGGTGGAGATGAGGTCGCCACGTTCGGCGAATTGGACTTGGAGGATGTTGGGGGCGAGGCCACGTTCTCGGAGGCACTGTTCGACGCGCTTCTCGAGGACGGCGCGCGAGTTCACGACCGCCTCCTCCGACGGGTTCGGCGGCGACACCGTGACCCAGTGGTTGATGAGGAACAGCGGCGCGTCGGGCTTCCCGCGGTTCGGTTTGCAGTCGAACTGGTTCTTGTTGGTGTACGAGAACTTCGTCTCCTGGAACCAGTCGTACATGCTGTGGTACCAGGGCGGACCGCCGGGATCGCCGCGCTCGGCGAACACGAGGAGGTTGCGCCCACTGTCGATCAGTTGTCGGAGCGTGGGAAGGGGCTCACCGGGCTGCAGCGTGGCCACGCGATCGCCGAGCCCGGCCGCCTCGATGGCTGCCGCATTGTCCGCCGGGCTGGTGAAGTCATGGAGGGTGAGCATCAACACGTCGTCGGGGTGACTGACGAGGAACTTCCTGATCTCGTCGAGTCCGCTGCTGAACTTGACGGCGCCGGTTTCGCAGTTGCTGTGGCACATATAGATCCCGCGCTGCGCGTCGGCCGCTTTCGGTGCTCCGGCTGCAAGCTGCGCCGCGCGCTTCGCGGCCACCGGATCCTCGTCGTCCGCGTGCGAGACCGTCTCGGCTGTCTTGTCGGTGAGAACGATCGGGGTGTCCTGCCCGGGGACGCGCGCCGTGGACGGCACCCCGTAGTGGGTGTCGATGTTTAGCGCGCGGACCCCCGCGTTCAGCTGCTGCGTGATGGTCCCGACCTGCTGCGCGAAGAGCCAGCCCGGGTATTCCGAGGACGCCATCGCGTGGTGCACTCCGGCGAAGGTCACCTGGTCGATCCGGAGATCGCAGAGTGATTTCCTGCTGTTACAGACCTGCTCCTTGGTGGCCTGCGCGGCCTTCGCGGCCCCTCTGGTTGTCAGCACGAAGCCGGCCATCACCAGACCGAGGACCACCACGACGGTGGCGCCGATGGTCGCGACGCGTGGCCACATGGCGCGGTGCGCGGCCTGTTTCGCAGTGATCGCGCGTACGAGGCGGAGGAGCTCGGTGACCGCGAGGTAGCCCACCCACAGGGCCGCGGCTCGGATCAGCAGCTCGAAATTGCCCAGCGGCTCTTGGATGAAAAGGAGGCTGATGACAAGCCCCAGTACCCCGAGCAGGACGGTTCCCCAGGTGGTCTGCCGCCGCCGCTCGACCCAGCCGCGCGTGCGGTTCCACACCTCGGCCGGCGTGTACCGGCGCTCGGAGCTCGTCGCCGCGGCGGCCACGATGAGCCCATAGGCCGCGATCCACAGTCCGGTGAGACGCAGGTCGTTCGTGACCTCACCCATCGCACCCTTGATGGCGTCGCCGAGCTGGGGATCGTTGATCTGTCGACCGATGAACCAGGCCACGACGAACAGGAGCGCCACGATGAACAGGCCGCCGATCACCGCCGCGATAGCGAGGCGACGAACGGCGCGCCGGCGATCCTCCGCAAGGATGATGCTGCCGACGACCGCCGCCAGCCCGATGAACAGCGAGGCGCCGGCGATCTGTCCGATCGTGCCCTCGGCGTCCCACAGCCCGAGGTCGTCGATCTTTTTCGTGACGTCGCTGAGGCTGTTGTCCAGGCCGCTCGCGCCTTGCTGGTTCCCGCCGCTTCCACCGGATGCCTGCAGGCTGCTCGTGATCAGCGCGAACGAGGCGCCCAGATCGAGTCCCCGGCGACCACCCTCACCCTCTCCTTCGATGATCGCCTTGTGCGTATGGCGCACCGCGTTGCGGAAGATCGACTTGAAGGTGTCGGTGTCGATCACGCCCTCGAGCGCAAGCTCGAACGCAGGGCGGAAGCTCGAAGCTTGCTGGTTGCCGGCCTGGACGAGCTGATCGGTGAGCCGGTGGGCGAGCTCATGGCGGACGGCCTCGGAGTTCAGCGGCTCGACGGCGCGCGCGCTGAACGAGTCGCTGTTGTAGAGGTTCGACTCGGCCCAGCTCGCGATGACTGTCACCGGGAGCAAGATCCCTGCCACCACGAGCAACACCGTGCTCGCTATCCGCCGCATGGGTACGAAACCGTAACGCGCAGAGAGTGACCGGAGGAGTCAGGTGCGCCGCGCGCGGAACCTGCGGATCAGCGCGTTCGTGCTGCTGTCGTGATCGAGCTTCGGCTCGGGACCGGCGAGCTGGGGGACGATCCGGTTCGCGAGCACCTTGCCGAGCTCGACACCCCACTGGTCGAACGAGTTGATCTGCCAGATCGTGCCCTGCGTGAACACCTTGTGCTCGTACATGGCGACGAGCTGACCGAGCACGTACGGCGTGAGCTTGTCCGCCAGGATGGTGTTCGTCGGGTGATTCCCGCGGAACGTCCGGTGCGGAACCTGGAACGCAGGCACACCTTCGGCTTCGACCTCTGCCCGCGTCTTGCCGAATGCGAGCGCCTCCGTCTGGGCGAAGAAGTTCGCCATCAGCAGGTTCTGGTGGTCGTCGACCTCGGTGTCGGCGTTCACGAAGCCGATGAAGTCGCACGGGATGAGCCGCGTGCCCTGGTGGATGAGCTGGTAGAACGCGTGCTGACCGTTCGTGCCGGGCTGGCCCCACACGATGGGCCCGGTCATGCACGTCACCGGGTCGCCATCGAGGGTCACCGACTTCCCGTTGCTCTCCATGTCGAGCTGCTGGAGATACGCCGGAAAGCGCGCCAAGTACTGGCTGTACGGCAGGATCGCCTGCGTCTCGGCGCCGAAGAAGTCGTTGTACCAGAGGCCGATCAACCCGAGAAGCACGGGCAGGTTGCGGTCGAACGGCGCGGTGCGGAAGTGCTCGTCGATCGCATGGAACCCGGCGAGCATCTCCCGAAACCGGTCGGCGCCGATCGCGATCATCAACGACAGCCCGATTGCGGAGTCGTACGAGTACCGACCGCCGACCGGTTTCGGGAGATGCTCGCCGGGTTCCATGCGATCGACGAACACTTCCGCACCGCGCCGTTCGACCGCAACCTGCCCGTGCTTCTCGGGTT
>JBKOWN010000012.1:0-8312 GCA_046724435.1 Actinomycetota bacterium | reverse complement strand
TCAATCCACCGTTCCGTCACCGTCTGACGGGCCATGTCGGCCAGGTGGAAGATCGCCCTGTTCATCTCCGGCTTCGGAGGTTCATCGAACACCTGCGCCGACTCGGCCTCGGCAAGAACAGCGACCTCGTCGGGGTTCGTCCAGAAGAACCGACAGTCAGTGACCCCCGGCCTCCCCCGCTGTTCGCGGCAAAACACATACGCTGCGTTGCCCAACTCCTCACGGTCGGCGCCTTCGCGACGTTCCCATTTCGTGAGCATGATGGCCATGACATCCCCTTAGGGGTTCTCGCTACGCCGTTAGCGAGACTCGCCTCCCTATGGCGAGCTTCCGGGCTGCCGCCGTTGGCGCGTCAACCACACTGCTCTGGTTGTGGCGGGGTGGCAACCGACTCCGGGACCTTGCCACGCCGCCCGGCGACGTTCGCGGTCGTCCGCGCGCACATTACGAGCGACGATGACAAGCAGTCACCCGCTCCGAACCGGCTTTCTGCGTGTCGAGGACCACGAGCACATATGTGCCGATAGGGCGCGCCCGGCGGCCGTTATCTAGTGACGTTCTGTGCGCGCGTTCGGTGCGCAGAGGTCAGGAGCAGATCGGCAGTTATGGCGCCCGACTCGTCCGGCTCCCGGTGACATGATGCGGCACCGACTGAACGTGATTGGGGAGCAAATGCGAGCAAATGAACGACAAGCCGAGGCGTGGAACGGACCCGAAGCCGCGCACTTCGTCGACCACGCGGACCGCTACGACCGCCAGCTCGAACCCTTCACCCAGGCCCTCCTGGAACGGGCCGTCCCCGACGCGGACCGGGTCGTGCTCGACGTTGGCTGCGGGTCGGGCGCGACGACGCTTGCCGCCGCCGCGAGTGCCGAACGCGTCGTCGGTGTCGACTTGTCACGGCCGCTCGTGGAGCTGGCCCGACGCCGAGCGCAGGCCGCGATGATCACCAACGCGGAGTTCGTGATCGCCGATGCACAGACGCACGACGTCGCCGCCGGCACGTTCGATCGCCTCATCAGCCAGTTCGGACTGATGTTCTTCGACGACCCCGTGAGGGCGTTCACCAACATCCGGCGCGCACTCAGCGCCGGTGGCCGAGCCGCGTTCGTCTCTTGGCAGGACCTCCACGCGAACGAGTGGCTGATGCTGATTGCCGATGCAGTCAGCCGACACGCCGAGCTGCCCGAGTTCGGCGGGCAGGCCCGTGGACCCGGGATGTTCGCGCTTTCCGAACCCGACGACATCACGGCGCTGCTCGGTGCCGCCGGGTTCGACCGAGTGACATGCGATTCGTACACGCCCACGATCGTCGTCGGAGGCGGCGGCAGCCTCGACGACTCGATCGACTTTCTCCTCGACGATCCGATGCCCCGGGGACTCCTCGGTCTCGTCGACCCGAGCGCACGCGATGACGTGCTCCGAACCGTGCATGCCGAACTCGTCGATCGGTACCAACAAGGGGTCGGGATCCGCCTCGGCGCCGCAGCATGGGTGGTCACCGCCCAGGCGTAACCCGTGGCCTTCGAGAAGCCGAAAACGTGTGACGCCGCCCTATCGCCCGAATCCCAACGCGTCTCGGGACGTGATCGAAGTCCCGGTGATAGTCCCGGAACGACGAGAACGTCCATGCCTCTCGCTCGCGCCCTGCCTCTCGGTCCCCACTATCGGAGCCGTGTGTCCATTCACGAACCCCAGGAGCCATGAGGGCATCGGAGGCTGCCACCTTTGCCGCCGGTGTGAGGTCCAGCGAGTTCTCGATCTCGTACATCGTCCGAAGCGTTCGCTCGATCGAATCTCGCGCCGCCGTCACTACTTCCTCACAGGGTCCGTGAACGCGCACACAGATTGCCCGTTCCGGGCTGCCCGTGCTCGTCCCGGAGCCGCACATAACAACCGACACACGAGCATTGCGGGCCCGCTCCGAACCGGCGATCTGGACGGCAGTTCTGACGTCGGAGCTCTCGCGGGGTTTCGGAAAACGACGATCGGGCTCCAAGCCGACGTTGTGCGGCTACCGCCGGACAACCTCGACAGTCGTGTTGTAGTCGGGGACGCCGGAGCGGTCGCGGTGGCCGGCGGGGAGGAGCACGTTGCCCTCCGGGTAGAAGACCTGGACGTTGCCGGGGCGGAGGGGGGCGCGCTTCACCAGTGCACGCATCTCGCCATGGCTGGAGCGCACGAGGACCGGGGCACTCTCGGGGAGACCTAGGCGGTCTGCGTCGACATCGGAGATCAGGATGCTGTCGCGTGCGGCACCCGTCAGGGGATCGACCTCGGCGTGCACCATTGTGTTGAACTGCTTCCCGCGGCGCGTGCTGAGCCGCAGGCCGTTGGTCGGCGCCGATGACGGCGGGCGTACGGAAGTGAACCGGGCCTTCCCGTCGGTCGTCGCGAACTTCGGGCCCTCGGGGCCTTCGCAGAGGCGCTCCCCGCCCCACTGCACCTGATCGCCGGTGTCGCGCAGTCCCTCGACCCCTGCGTACGACGGCACGACTCGCGCGATCTCTTCCCGGATCGCCGAGCCCGAATCGAAGTCCATCAAGTGAGAGCGCGATGGGTCGATTCGCCGAGCCAGGTCGACGAAGATCTCCCACTCACTGCGCGCCTCCCCCACTCGGGACCCGGGGATCTCGGGGCTGAACAGGATGCGGCGCTCGGTGGTCGTCTGCGTGCCGCCGTCGCGCTGCTCGTAGCGTGTCGCCGCCGGCAGCAACACGACCGTGTCGCCAGGGTCGACGAGCATCTGGCTCGACACGACGATGTCCTGGTGCACGCGCAGCGGGACCTTCGCCAGCGCGGCCTCGACGGCGGGAGGGTCGGGGAGCACCTCGAGGAAGTTGCCGCCGCTGGAGTAGAGCACGTCGAGCTGCTCGTGCCCCGCGGCTTCGACCATCTCGGCGGCGCTCAGCCCGGGCTCGCCGCGGACCGGGAAGCCGTACGCATCCGCGACAGCAGCGGCGTTCTCGGGCGTCACGGGCAGGCCGCCTGGCATCGCAGTCGCGTACGCGCCCATCTCGGCGCCGCCCTGGACGCCAGAGTGGCCCCGGATCGGCATGAGCCCGGCGTCGGGCCGGCCGACATTCCCGCGCGCCAGCGCGAGGTTCACGATAGCGGCGACATTGTCGGCGCCGTGCTCGTGCTGGGTGATGCCCATCGACCACACCAGCACCGCCGAGCCCGCGGACGCGTAGAGCCGGGCAAAGCGAGCCATGTCGGCGCGCGACGCCCCGGAAGCCCGCTCGAGCTCGTCGAAGGACTGCTGGTCGAGCTCGGCGACGAGCTCGTCGAACCCGGTCGTGTGCGCGCGCACGAACTCGCGATCGACGACCTGGTCGGTGAGGATCTCCTTCAGGACACCATTGAAGAACGCGACGTCCCCGCCCACGTGCACGCCGAAGAACTCGTCGGCCATCTTCGTGCCGAAGAGCGCGCTCTCGACGTTGCTCGGCACCCAGTAGCGCTCGAGGCCTGGCTCCCGCAGCGGGTTGACGACCGCGACCTTCGCCCCTCGCTGCCGGGCCAGGAACAAGTACTTCATGAACACCGGTTGGGCGTTGGCGGCGTTGCTGCCGATGAGCACGACGAGATCGGTGCCGATGACGTCGGTGTACGAGACCGTCGTCGCGGCGGCGCCGATCGTCTGCTTCAGCACCATCGTCGACGGCGCGTGGCAGACCCGAGCGGCGTTGTCGATGTTGTTGCTGCCGAGGAAGCGCACGAGCTTCTGGGCGACGTAGTAGGTCTCGTTGGTCAGGCCGCGGGCCGTGAGGTACATGCCGAACCGGTCCGGCCCCGCCGCCCCCAAGCGGTCGGCGACGAGGTCGAGCGCGTCGTCCCACCCCACCCGACGGAAGCCCCGCTCGCCCTTCCGGCGCACCATCGGGTGCGGGAGGCGTCCGAGGTCCCGGAGCTCCTTTCCGCTCAGCGCGCGGAGCGACTCGACGTCGGCGAGTGCCGACGGGTCGAGGGCGTCCATGGTGTTCACCTTCAGCAAGTCGAGCCGCGTCATGCAGAGGTGGACACCGGAGATCGTCCAGTCGTGGAACCCGGCGACGCCGAGGGCGCAACCGTCGCAGACGCCCCGGCGGAGAATCCGCCACGCGTACCGGAGGTTTCGGCGGTTCTCCCACACCGTCTTGACGATTTCCTTGTAGTGGTTCGGCTTCGTCTCGCCCGCGCCATACGGCTTGAACCCCACCCACAGGTCCCGCCGCCAGCGGCGGGTGGGTTTGATGCGGCCTCGATGCGAGCGGCGACGCCTCACGTCACGACTCGAGGTCGATGCGCTCGGGATGCGTGTCGAGCGTCGTGCTCCACCCACGCAACATAACGTTGATAGAGGTCGACCCCGCGACCAGCGCCCAGGGGCTCTGACGGGGAATGCGCACCCGCAGGGCCGCGCTCCTTGCGCTACGGGCCGTGCTCATCCTCGAGGACCCGAACTCTGAGTGCGGGTTCGAAGAGCGACTCGCCACTCGCGACCATGCGCACCGCGTTCACGATGTCGCCGCCTTTGATCTCTTTGAGCACGAAGCCGGACGCGCCCGCCAAGATCGACTCGACGACCGTCACCTCATCATCGAACGCGCTGAACATCACGCATTTGATCTCGGGATGCTGTGAGCGGATCTCACGGCAGATCTCTACGCCGCTCCCGTCCGCCAAGCGGACATCGAGCACCGCGACATCTGGTTCAGCCAGGGGAATGCCCGCTCGGGCCTCCACGGCAGTGCCCGCCTCGCCAACGACATCGATGTCGCTGCTGGCTTCCAACAGGTCCTTGAGGCCGCGTCGGACTACGTCGTGGTCGTCGAGGACGAACACCCGGGTCACGTACCCACCTGCCCCCCTGGGGTGAGCGTGTTGCGCTCAACGCGTGAAGCGCACTGCGAGCAGGGCTGAACAAGCTCGCCGACAAGAACGGTACGGACTCGATCATCGCCATGCAAGGGCGCCGCGCTTGCCCCGAGCCACACAGAACACGGGGTCAGCCCACAGTGCAACCGAGCACAGAATTAGCGATCTGTGTCCGGTGCCTGTCCGAGCGTCTCAGGGGTCGACCAGTACGAGCGCGAACCAAGCTCCACGCAGGTCATTGGACCAGTTGGAGGACCGCCAGATCGATGACGATGATGAGCAGGGTCACTCCGACGATCACGATCTCGCCCACGAGAACGCCGCGACCGCGGAGCGGGAGATCCACCTTGATCTGCGGTAGCGACGGCAGCTGTATCGGATGACCCGTGGCGGCGCGGCGCTCGACCCAAGCGAACACCAAGAGCCCCCCGACCAGCACCACGGCCAACACGAGCCCGGCCACCACGATCTACGCCTCCGTACCCCCTACCCTTCGGCTCCGACGTCCGTCCAACTCTCCGAGCCTCATCAAACGCCCCTCTCGGCCCGCGCGCAATAGCCGTCCGCCTCGCGGGGCGATCTGCTGAGACTCTGCCCCGCATGCCGTGGTCGAACCGGGATCACGGACGAGCGAGAACTCGTTCGGCTTCGTCGACGAGCTCGTTCACGATGTCGGCCGCCGGTTGGCGAGATTGCACCGCGCTCACGGATTGCCCTGCGTACAGCGCGCGGGCATCGACTGCGCCGACCGATGCCGTCGTGGGCCAATCGGGCGTCCACGACTGCGCCTCGCCGAGCGCTTCACCGGCGGTCAGCGCCGACTTCAGCACGCGGTGGGGGGCGTCGGGCCAGCCGTCGCCGAACGCCGTGGTGACGACAGTGTCCTCGGCATTCGAGTGGATCAGGGCCTCGACGTACGCCGGGTGCGCGATCGACTCGGCCGCGGCTACGAAACGCGTCCCGATCCGGACCGCGTCCGCCCCGGCGAGCAACGCCGCGGCCATCGCGCGCCCGGTGCCGATGCCGCCGGCGGCGACGAGCGGGAGGTCGACAGCTGCGCGCACTTCGTCGAGGAGCGGCAGCAGGCCGACCGTGCCCCGGACGTGGCCGCCGGCCTCGACACCTTGGGCGACGATCATGTCGCAGCCGGCATCGAGTGCGGCGCGGGCCTCGTCGACCGAGCCGACTTGCCACGCGGCACGCGCGCCACCGGCGTGCACCGTCTCGACGAGCTGGCCATCCGGTGAGTCCCAGAAGAACTCGACGAGTCGGCTTCGCGAGGCCGCCTCGGCGATCGCAGCCGGATCGAGGAACGGGGTGAGGAAGTTGACGCCGATCGGCGCGTCAGGCGGTACGGCGTCGAGCTGCGCGGAGAGCGCTTCGCGACCAACGGTTCCGGTCAGCATTCCGAGCGCTCCGGCGCCGGCGACGGCGACGGCGAGGTCCGGCGTGGCGAACCCGCCCATGCCTGCCTGTTGCACCGGATGTCGACACCCGAAGAGTGTGGTGAAGCGAGTCGTGATCGGCATCGCGTGGCACCTACTCCCCGAGTGGCAGCCAGAGTTCGAGCTGGATGTTGTCCGGATCGCGCAGCACGACCAGGGTGCCGATCGGTGATTCCGCGATCGGACTGAAAGGGATGCCCTTCTCGGCGAGAAGGGCCTGCCAGGTTTCGAGCTCGTCACGTGACGAGACGGCGAACGCGATGTGGTCGAGACCGGTGCGGAACTCGTCGAATGCTCCGTCGTCGTGACCTGGGTACTCGCGCAGACCAATGACCAACCCGCTGTCGGGGTGGACCAGGACACGAAGGCGTACGTCCTCGTCGTCGGCTTGCAAGAGCGGCTGCATCCCGAACAGGTCCTGGTACCAGGCCGCGCTCGCGTCGACGTCCTGAACGGTGAAGGCGATGTGATGTGCGCCAGTGACAGTTGGCATTTTTCTCTGACCCTCCTTCGCCTGCGTCGCAACCACCCGGGGCAGTGCCGTCGTCGTGTCAGGCGGTCACGCGCACATAGTGCCCGATCGGGACTGGCCGCCAGCGCCTTGATGCCAGACGACCGATGAGAAGTGGGGACCGTGAGAGTCTGTTCGGGTATGGCTGACGTGCTTGCGACCGGGATCCAGATGGGCGAGTCCCCCCGGTGGCATGACGGCCGGTTTTGGATGTGCGACTGGTTAGCCGGTGAGGTGCTGGTGTTCGGCGCCGACGGGACCCGCGAGGTCGTGGCGCGCGTGGAAGGGTTGCCATTTTCGATCGACTGGCTTCCCGATGGTCGGCTCGTCGCGACCACGCCGGGTGGGGTGGTGGCCGGTACGGACCTGGAGCCGTATGGGGCGACTGGCCAGCCGTTGAACGAGATCGTCGTCGATGTTGCCGGCCGGGCGTGGGTCGACATGCCGGGCTCGATGCCGTGGGAGGAGCCGAAGCCGGGGATCGTGTCCGTCGTGCTGCCCGATGGGAGCAGCCGCCAGGTCGCCGGCGACGTGTGGTTCCCGAACGGGATGGTTGTCCTCGGCGACGACACGCTCGTCGTTGCCGAGTCCCACGCGGACCGGATGACCGCCTGGACCATCACGGACTCCGGTGAGCTCGTTGACCGGCGTGTGTGGGCCGACCTCGGACCAGGCTCCGCCCCGGACGGCATCTGCGCCGACGCTGAGGGGGCGATCTGGTACGCCAGCGTTCCCGGAGAGCGGTGCACCCGTGTCGCCGAGGGCGGCGAGGTGTTGGAGTCCATCGGCGCCGACCGTGGTTGCTTCTCGTGCATGCTCGGCGGCGAGGACGGCCGCACGCTCTACATCGTGGCCAACCGTTACGGCCGCAGCGGCGCCTCGGACGGCATCGTGCTGATCCAACCAGTGGAGGCACCGCACGCCGGGCGACCCTGAAGCGCTGTCGCCGGCCGAACCATCTTCTGCACGACCCCGAACATCACCGAGCGAACGGCCGCACCCGCACCTCGGTACGGCTCCCCTCAGCTCTAGCCACAACGCATCGCGACCTCACCAAACGCGCCCGACCACAGCGTTCGTCGGCACTCCGGATGTGCCGTTCCGTATCGCCGGATCATGCCGTTACGGCGTCGTTCGGTGCATCGTTCTGTGCGCGCCGACGTGGCGCGGAACGCCGAATAGGCCGCGGCGCCCGTGGCTCACTCGGGCTGAGACCGCACCAGAGCACCTTTGGGGGGTGGTGGTTAAGGTCCGCGCGTGTCCGACGCTGCGGTGGAATCCACTGACCTCCGTGCTATCACAGAGCGCTGGGTCGATGGCCATGCGAGGACCTCTACGCAATGTCAGAAGAGGGGGGCGAGATGACTGAACGAATCTCGTTGGAGGGGAACGTCGCGGTTGTGACGGGCGCAGGCCGCGGGCTTGGGCGAGCCTACGTCGAACTTCTCGCCGAACACGGTGCGCGAGTCGTGGTGAACGACCTGGGGACCGACGTA
>JBKOWN010000060.1:0-12353 GCA_046724435.1 Actinomycetota bacterium | reverse complement strand
GAGCCGTGAGGCGTCACCTGAAGGTGCGTGCGAGGTGGCCTCACCGGTGTCCTTGACCGCTGCACCCGTGAACGCGAGCGCCGCTCCGCCGACGTGGTCGACCAGGGCGCCCAGCGTGTACCCGGGGTTCGGCGTCGGTGCGTCGAGCATCTCGTCGGGGACGCGGCCGAGCAGATCGCCCATCCTTCGCGCGGCGGGTGCGAGATCGACGGCGATCACAGACGCTCAGGGTAGAACCGGCTCGCCGTGAAGAGGGCGCCCTGCGGGTCGCGCACGACTGCGATGCGGGTGGGGCCGGCGTCCATGGGAGGCGCCACGAGGGCGCCGCCGAGCTCCTCCGCCCGCGCCGCGGTCGCGTCCGCGTCGTCGACGGCGAAGGTGACGCTCCAGTGGGGCGGCACCTCGTCGGGGAATCGGTCGCTCGACATGCGCACGAGTCCTGCGACGACGTCCGCGAACTCGGGCGGCGCGCCCACCTCTTCTTGACCGGCGCGCAGGCCCGGTTGCACAGAACGCTCGAGAAAGTCTCCGTAGCCGGGAAGGCGCAGGAACGTGAACCCCATCCCGGCCCCTTCGAGCTCACCCGCAACCCACCCGAACACCTGGCCGTAGAACGCCGTGCCCCCGTCGACGTCGCGGGTGTTGAGGTCGCTGAAGTTCCACGTCCCCGGCTCGTTGACAAGTTGCGCGCCGATCGTCTGCTTCGCCTGCCACACCGAGAACACCGCGCCCTGCGGGTCCGAGAAGATGCCCATGCGCCCGGCGTCGAAGACGTCGAACGGCTCCGCCAGCGTGCTGCCGCCCGCGTTCGTCACGCCGGCCGCCGCGTCGTCGGCGCTGTCGACGGCGATGTAGGTGTTCCACACCGGCGTCGGGGGCGCCTGGTCGGGCTGGGAACCGACGGCGGCGACGTCGCGGCCGTGGAGCCGGGCCGTGAAGTAGTTGCCGGGCGCGTCCGAGGGCATCTGGTCCTCGAACTCCCACCCGAAGAGCCCGCCGTAGAACCGCGTGGCGGCTTCGGGATCCGGCTGCGCGGTGTCGATCCAGCACGGCACGCCCGGCGGGTATTCGGTTCGCTCCAGCACGGCGGCTCCTTCCTTTCTCGTCGGTGCGCGGCCCGGACCGTCACGAACCGGCCGTGCATCAGGCACGGCCGACATTCTGTCTCGACGTCGCCGAGACCATTACCAGGGCTCCGCATTGACGGGCCGGATGGTAAGCAGTAACTTACCGTAAGTGGCAACTAACCGGACTGCGGGATTCACGGCACTCGGCGACCCGACGAGGCGACGCATCTTCGAGCGCCTCGCCGACGGGGGCCATCCGGTCGGCGAGCTGGCCCGTGAGCTGCCGGTCAGCCGCCCCGCCGTGTCGCAGCACCTCAAGGTCCTGAAGGACGCCGGGCTCGTGATCGACCGCCGGGCCGGCAGCCGCCGCATCTATCAGGTCGACCCGGAGGGGGTCGGCGCGCTGCGCACCTACCTCGACCGGTTCTGGAATCAAGCCTTGACGGCCTTCAAGGCGGCCGTCGAACAAGGAGACGAGGAGGTCTCGTGACCATGCCGGCAACAGACAGATCCGTCCGGGCGTCGATCGTCGTCGACGCGCCGATCGAGCGAGCGTTCTCGGTCTTCACCGACGGGATCGCGAGCTGGTGGCCGCCGGAGCACCACATCCTCGAAGCGGACCTCGCGGGGATGGTGTTCGAGCCGCGCGCCGGCGGTCACGTGTACGACCGTGGCGTCGACGGCAGCGAATGTCGCTGGGCGCGCGTCCTCGCCTACGAGCCGCCCGACCGGGTCGTGTTCAGCTGGGACATCAACACGCAATGGCAGGTCGAGACCGATCCCGACAAGACGAGCGAGGTCGAGGTGCGTTTCGTGGCCAAGGGCGCGGATCGGACCCGCGTCGAGCTCGAGCACCGCAAGCTCGACCGCCACGGCGAGGGCTGGGAGCAGGTCCGCGGGGCGGTGGGGTCCGATGAGGGCTGGCCCGTCGGCCTGCGCCGGTTCGCCGACGCGGTTGGGGCCGCCTGAGCCAGGCTCGCCGTGCGATCACGGCGAGCTGCGGTCAGGTGTTGTCGCCTCGGAAGATCTCGCTGACCGAGGTGTCCTCGAACACGGCGTCGAGGGCATGGGCGACGATCGGCGCGATCGAGAGCACGGTGAGGTTGTCGAACTGCTTCTCGCCCGGGATCGGGAGCGTGTTGGTGAGGACGACCTCGCGGATGGGCGCGTCGCGCAGGCGCTCGATCGCGGGTCCCGAGAGGATGCCGTGCGTGGCGAGGACGTACACCTCGGTCGCGCCCCGGTCGGTCAACAGGCCGGCCGCGCTGCACACGGTGCCGGCGGTGTCGACCATGTCGTCGATGAGGATGCACGTGCGACCCTCCACGACGCCCACGACCTCGGTCGCCTCGGCGACGTTGTGCGTGCCCTTGGGCCGGCGCTTGTCGATGAACGCGAGGTCGGCGTCGATATCGTCGTGCTCGCCGAGGTAGTTCGCGAACCGGCGCGTGAGCTTGCCGCCGCCGGCATCCGGCGAGACGACCGTGACCTCGCCCGAGATCTTGTCGGCGAGGTAGTTGGCGAGGATCGGCACGCCGGTGAGGTGGTCGACGGGCATGTCGAAGAAGCCCTGGGCCTGGCCGGTGTGCAGGTCGACGGTGACGACGCGATCGGCGCCGGCGACCGTGATGCAGTCGGCGAGCATGCGGGCGCTGATCGGCTCCCTGCCTTCCGCCTTCCGGTCCTGACGGGCGTACCCGTAGAACGGGCACACGGCGGTGATCCGCTTGGCCGACGCGCGCTTGGCGGCGTCGATCATCAGCAGCTGCTCCCAGATCCGGTCGTTGATCGGCTCGCAGTGCGTCTGGAGGATGAAGACGTCGGCGCCGCGGATGCTCTCTCCGTACCGGCAGTAGATCTCGCCGTTGGCGAATGTGGACAGGACCACCTCGCCCAATGGGACCTTGAGGTGCTCGGCGATCTCCTTGCTGAGCTGCTCGTTGCCCCGCCCGGCGAAGAGCATCAGCTTCTTCTTCGTCACCAGCTCCATCGCCCGCGCCCCCTCGTCAGTCCCTGTCAGCTTCGCGCCGATCGAGCCAACCTTCGTCGATTTCGGCCGGGACACCCTTCGCCATCGCGCGCTCAGGCACGTCGCGAGTCACCACGGCGCCCGCACCTGTGTACGCCTCGTCGCCGACCTCGACGGGGGCGACCAGCACGGTGTTGGACGAGATGCGCGCTCCTCTCCCGACCTTCGTGCGGTGCTTCTCCCGTCCGTCGTAGTTGGCGGTGATCGTCCCGGCGCCGATGTTGGCGCCGTCGCCGATCTCGGCGTCGCCGATGTACGCCAGGTGCGGCACCTTGGCGCCCTCGCCGATCTCGGAGTTCTTGATCTCGACGAACGTCCCGACGTGGGCACGGGCGGCGAGGCGCGTCCCGGGCCGGAGGAACACGAACGGTCCGACGGTGGCGTCGTCGCCGATCTCCACCTCGTGCGCGACGGTCTGGCGGACCACCGCGCCCTCGCCGACGATGGTGTCGGTCAACTGGGCGTCCGGGCCGACGACCGAGCGCGCGCCGACCACGGTGCGGCCCTGGAGCATCGTGCCCGGGAGCAGCTCGACATCGGGCTCGAGCTCGACGGTGGCGTCGACGTAGGTGCGCTCGGGGTCGGTCATCGAGACGCCGTCTCGCATCCATCGCTGGTTGATGCGCCGGCGCAACGCGGCCTCGACTTCGGCGAGCTGAGCACGATCGTTGACGCCGGCGGTCTCGTCGGGGTCGTCGGCCACGACGCCGACGACCGCGTGTCCCGTCTCCCTGAGAACGCTGACCGCGTCGGGCAGGTAGTACTCGCCCTGCGCGTTCTCGGGACTCAGACGGCGGAGCGCGGGTGCAAGCAACCCGCGCCGGAAGCAGTAGATCGACGTGTTGATCTCGGTGATCCCCAGCTCGTCGGGAGTCGCGTCGGCATCTTCGACGATGTGGTCGACGCCGCCGTTCTCGTCGCGCACCACGCGCCCATACCCGGTGGCCGGCTCGAGGATGGCGGTGAGGACGGTGGCGGCGGCGCCGGCTTCGCGATGAGCGCGGGCGAGCGTCGCCAGCGTCTCGGCGCGCAGCAGAGGCGCGTCGCCCGGCAGGACGAGCAGGTCGTCCTCGGCATCGAGATCGAACGCGCCGGCGGTGAGCGCCACGCTGGCGGCGTCGCCGGTGCCGCGCTGGACGCGTTGCTCGACGAACTCGAGCGGCAGCTCGGTCGCGAGCTGCTCGTGCACCGTCTTCGTCACGCGCTCGGCCCCGTGACCGACGACCACGATGATGCGCTCCAGCGGCAGCGCGACGAGCGCATCGATGACGTGCAGGAGCATCGGCCGCCCGCACAGCGGGTGAAGGACCTTGGGTGTCTCTGAGCGCATACGGGTGCCCTCGCCCGCGGCGAGGACGACCGCCGACAGTGGCCGGTACTGGGTCATGCGCTCACCTCCTGCCGGAAAGGGGAACGGTGTACGGATGAGGTCCTTCGGGCTCGGGGGCGAGGCATCGAACCTCGACCTGGGACTCCAAAGGACCCCGTGCTGCCGTTACACCACCCCCGATCAACCCTCTTGACGATACCGCCGCGGGTGCGCGGTCGGGGGCCACACAATGTGACACGTCGCGTGAGCACCGGTAGCTTCACACGCAGTCATGGGCTCACTCATCAAGAAGCGCCGCAAGCGCATGCGCAAGAAGAAGCACAAGAAGCTGCTGAAGAAGACGCGCTGGCAGCGACGCCAGCAGGGCCGCTAGCGCCCCGCTGAGCCCGGAGCTTCCGGAGCCCCTTCGGCCGCCCAGTCGGGCGGCCGAATCGCGCCGGCAGGCTCACCGCTCGATGCGCACCGCCTTGGAGACGGTGGCGGCGGCAGCGACGGGAACACCGATCGCGGCGGACAACTCCTGGGCCCGCTCGGGCAGGCCGACCGGGCCGTCGGCGAGCACCGCGTACGTGGGGCCGCTTCCGGCCATGAGGGCGCCGCGGCCGAGGACGTCCTCGATGCGCTCGCGCAGTGGGCGCAGCCGCGGCTCGACGTGGTCGGCGGCGGGCTCGAGGTCGTTCACGAGCTCGGGTGCCAGCGCGTCGAGAGGAGGCGGCGACGCCACCGAACGGCTCGAGCGGGGCCCGCCCAGCGAATCCCACGCCCGGTAGACGTCGACGGTCGCCACCGGGAACGGCGGCATCGCGACGAGCATGGGAATGCCGGGGCGCAGCACCACTGGTTCGAGCTCCTCGCCCCGTCCACGCATCCACGACGGGCCGCCGCCGAGGAAGAACGGCACGTCCGAACCGAGCTCGGCGGCGAGCTCGAACAGGTCGGGTTCGGAGACGTCGACCTCGAGCAGCCGGTGGACGGCGAGCATCGCGGCGGCGGCGTCGGCCGATCCGCCTCCCAGCCCACGCGCGGTCGGGATGCGCTTGCGCAACGAGAGTTGCACTCCGTGCCCGGCGCGGCCGGCTCGAATGAGCAGGCTTTCCGCCGCGCGCATCGCGAGGTTCTGATGGCCGGTGGGGACGCTCTGGTCGCCCGCGACGACCTCGAACGTGACCCCGGGCGGGTCCGGCACCGCCACCGCCTCGAGCGTGTCGTGGGGTTGGCCGATCGGCACGGTGAGCGCTTCGAGCTCGTGGAAGCCGTCCTCGCGCGGCGGCCCCAGCACGCGCAACGAGAGCGTCAGCTTCGCGAAGGCGGTGGCGCGCACTCTCCCGAGGTGCGCGGCGGTCACGAGCTCGCCTCGGCGCGGGCGAGCGCAGCCCACTCGGGAAGACCGAGCGATTCGGCGCGGGCCCTCGGGTCGACCTCGGCGTCGGTGAGGACACTCGTCGTGCGCTCACCGAGCACCGGACGCAACGTGCGCCGCAGCATCTGGCGTCGATGCGCGAACCCTGCTCGAACCAGTTGGAAGAGACGCGCGCGCGACGGCACGTCGACCGGCGGCGTGTCGCGACGAACGAGCTCGACGAGCGCCGAGTCGACTTTGGGCACGGGAACGAACACGGCGCGGGGGACCATACCGACGATCTTCGTTTCCGCGTAGTATGCAACCCGCACCGAGGCCGCGCCGTAGGCCCCAGAGCCCGGAGCGGCCACGAGACGCTCGGCGACCTCGCGCTGCACCATCACGAGCCCCGACGTCACCGACGGGACTTCCTCGAGCAGCCGGATGACGACGGGGGTCGCGACGTTGTACGGGAGGTTCGAGACGCATCGCCACGGCCCCGCGCCCAGCAGGGCATCGAAGTCGATGCCGAGCGCGTCGCCCGCGATGACCTGCACGTCCGGGTCATCGACCACCTCGCGCTCGAGGATGCTCACCAGCCTGCGATCGATCTCGACCGCGAGGACCGTGCACTCACGCTCGCGCAACGCGAACGTGAGCGAGCCCAGCCCGGCTCCGATCTCGAGCACGCGGTCGCCGGCGCCGACACCGGCGAGGCGCACGATGCGGCGGGCAGTGTTGGGGTCGGCAACGAAGTGCTGCCCCCGCCGGCGCGAGGGTCGGAGCCCGTGCTCCGCGAGCAACGCCCGCACGCTTGCCGGCGTCAGCAGTGCCGTCACGCCTCTTCTCCCGACCTGCCCGCACCCGAGAACGCGACGGCGGCGTTGGCGGCGGTCCGCTCGGCGATCTCGGCCTCGGACTGTCCGGCGGCGGCGGCGACGGCTGCGCCGACGAGCGTGACGAGAGCAGGTTCGTTCTCCCGGCCGCGGCGGGGTACCGGTGCGAGATATGGCGCGTCGGTCTCGACGAGGAGCTTGTCGAGCGGTGTGACGGCAGCGGCGGCGCGCACGTCGTCGGCGTCGGGGAACGTCACGATGCCGCTGAAGGAGACGTATGCGCCCAGGTCGAGAGCGCGGCGCGCCTCGCCGGGCCCACCGGTGAAGCAGTGCAGCACGGTTCGCGACGGCGGGCCCTCCTCCGTAAGGACACGGAACGTGTCGCGCCACGCATCGCGGGAGTGCACGACGAGCGCGCGGTCCAGGCGCTTCGCCAGACGGACCTGGGCGCGGAACGCGGTCTCCTGCTCGCCGGCCGGGCTGCGCAGGTAGTGGAAGTCGAAGCCGGTCTCCCCCACGCCGACAACGTCCGCGGCTCCGGCGAGCGCTTCCAGCTCCTCCCACTCGTCGCCCAGCTTCGATGCGTCGTGCGGATGCAGGCCCACGGTGGCGCGCACGTCCGCATGGCGAGCCGCGAGCTCGATCGCCTGCCGGGAAGTCTCGAGGTCGGTCCCGACGCACACCATCGCCGTGACTCCCGCCTCCCGCGCCCGCTCGATCGCGCCCTCTGTATCGCTCAGCGACTGCAGGTGGCAGTGCGAGTCGACCCACGATGCGTGCATGGACCAGAACTATTCAGGTCTGTGCACGCATCACGCGGGGTCGCGACGGGGGAACAGCGGGGCTCCCTTCTCGAGCCGGGAACCGGCGGGGAGCCCGCCCCACGCGGCGGCTTCGGGTAGGCGCGCATCCTCGGGGCGGCCCGCCAGCCCCAGACGCCGCCAGAGCTCGGCCGCCGCGTTCGGGATGAGCGGGGACGCGAGCAAGGTCACGATGCGCAACGACTCGAGGCAGTCGCCGAGCACCTCGGCGGTTGCGGTGGCGTCGCCCCCTTTATTGAGCGCCCACGGCTGACGATCCTCGATGTACGAATTCGCTGCCCGGATCAGCTCCCAGACGCCGCCGAAGCCCCATGAGAAGTCGAGCTTCGCCATGCTCGTGTCCAGCCGGTCGAACGCAGCCGCGGCGGCATCCACCAGCGGGCCGTCGGCGCGCGCGTCCGGCACCACGCCACCGACATAGTTGACGGCCATGTTCAGCACCCGGTTGGCGAGGTTGCCGAAGTTGTTGGCGAGATCGCTGTTGTACCGAGCCAGCATCGCCTCGTAGCTGAAGTCGCCGTCGGGCCCGAACTTCTGATCGACGAGGAAGTGGTAACGAAACCCGTCGACACCGAACTCGGCGACGAGGTCGCTCGGCGCGATCTGGTTCAGTCTGCTCTTGCTCATCTTCTCGCCGCCGACGAGCAGCCACCCGTGCGCGAACACGCACTTCGGCGGCGCTTCACCCGCGGCCATGAGCATCGCCGGCCAGTAGACGGCATGCTGGCGCAGGATGTCCTTGCCGATGAGGTGGTAGTCGGCCGGCCAGTAGCGGTCGAAGCGGGCGCGATCCTCGCCGTAGCCGACGGCGGTGCAGTAGTTGAACAACGCGTCGAACCACACGTAGGCCACGTGATTCGGATCCCACGGCAACGGGATCCCCCACGAGATCGACGTCCGGCTCATCGAGAAGTCGCGCAGCCCCTGCCGGATCAACCCGAGGGTCTCGTTCAGACGGATCGCCGGCTGCACAGCCTCCGGATGCTCTGAGTAGTGCGCCAGCAGGCGATCCTCGAAGGCGGAGAGCTTGAAGAAGTAGTTCTCCTCGCTGACGCGCTCGACGGGGATCCCATGGATCGGGCACTTCCCGTCGACGAGCTCGTCCTCCGTGTAGTACAGCTCGCACCGATAGCAGTAGAGGCCCTCGTACAATCCGAGCTCGATGGCGCCGTTGTCGTAGACCGCCTGGAGGAACTCCTGCACGGCCTTGTAGTGACGTGGCTCCGTGGTCCGGATGAAATCGTCGTTCGCGATGTCGAGCAGCTTCCACGCCTCACGGAACGTCGGGCTGGTCTGATCCACGAACTCCTGGGGCGGAAGGCCCTGCGCCTCTGCGGCGCGAACGATGTTCAAGCCATGCTCGTCGACCCCGGTCAGGAAGACCACGTCGTCGTCCCAGAGTCGCCGCCAGCGCGTGAGGACGTCGCCCGCGACCGTGGTGTAAGCGTGGCCGATGTGCGGTACGTCGTTCGGGTAATAGATAGGAGTCGTCACGTAGAAGGGGCGCGGCATCGGGCCTACGATACCGACGGCTCCGATACCCCTCGTTGGAATAGGGATCCATGGCTCGACGCACTGGTGTTGCGCGGAAGGTCGATCAGCTCGGGCGCGTAGTGCTCCCCGCCGAGGTGCGCCGGCACTTCGGCATCACCCCCGGTGACCTGATCGAGATCGCGGTCGACTCGGACGCGATCCTGTTGACCAAGGTCGAGAACCGCTGCGTGTTCTGCAGCGAGATGGCGAGCTTGAGCGAGTTCTCGGGCAAGCTCGTGTGCCGCGAGTGCCTCGCCCGCCTCAGCGCCGAGCAGGCTTCAGGCGCGTAGCCGCCTCGTAGGCACGACGCCGTCCGACGCCCAGGGCGTCCGAGACGTCGGAGGCGGCGTCGCGCGCCGAGCGACCGTCGGCCAGCGCGGCCCGCACGGCCGCCTCGACCTCGGCGTCATCGGCCGGCGCGCGCTCGGGCGCCGGCCCCACGACGACGACGTGCTCGCCCCGCGGGTCCGTGCGCTCGACGTGCCGGAGGGCGTCGGCGAGCGTGCCCCGCCACACGTCCTCGAACGCCTTCGTCAGCTCCCGCGCCACCGCGACCGGCCGGTGCGGACCGCAGGCGGCGGCGAGGTCGGCGAGCGTGGCGCGCACCCGGTTCGGCGCCTCGAACAGGACCGTGGTGCGGGGCTCGCCCGCGATGGCCGCGATCCGCTCGCTGCGGGCACGACCCTTGCGGGGGAGGAACCCCTCGAACACGAAGCGGTCGCTCGGCAGGCCGGACACCACGACTGCCGTGAGCGCCGCGCTCGGGCCCGGGACCGCCTCGACGCGGAGCCCGGCGTCGAGGCAGGCGCGTACGAGCTGGGCGCCGGGGTCGGAGATCCCCGGCATGCCGGCGTCGGTGACGACGGCAACCCGGTCGCCGCCGCGGATCTCGCCGACGATGCGGTCGGCGGCGGTCCCCTCGTTGCGGGCGTGCACGGCTCGCAGCCGCCGCCCGGCGGGAATCCCGGCGTGGCTCAGGAGCGCGCGGGTGCGGCGGGTGTCCTCGGCGGCGATGACGTCGGCCGTGCGCAGCTCTTCGATGGCGCGGGGCGACAAGTCGCCGAGGTTGCCGATGGGCGTGCCGACGAGGACGAGTGCCGCCGCCGGGCGGCCGGTCACTCCTTCACTTCCACCGTGTCGCCGGTTTCGAGGCCCCAGCGCTCGAACGCGCCCGATCGGGCCTCGATCGCGAACGCTGCGTTTGCGACGAAGGGCGAGATGCGCCACGGGCGCAGGCAGGTGGTGCGCAGGACGACGCCGTCGCTGTCGCAGAACGCGACGTCGATCTGGATGCGCATGAACAGGGTGTGGACATGGCGGCACGGTCTGAGGACGAGCGCGCCCTCGAAATCGGACCGGCCGAGAAGACCGCGCCGCCGCGCGCGCCGAGTCTCGGCGACCTCGGCCGTCGCCAGCACGTCGCCGTCACGTACCAGCCAGGGCATCCGTTCCCGGTTCCTCCGTCAGACGTTGAAGCGAATCTCGAGCACGTCGCCGTCGAGCACCTCGTAGTCCTTGCCTTCGACCCGGAGCTTGCCGAGCTCCTTGGCCTTGTCCCACGAGCCGATGTCGAGGAGCTCGCGCCAGTCGATCACTTCGGCGCGGATGAATCCGCGCTGGAGGTCCGAATGGATCACGCCGGCGCACTCGGGGGCCTTGGCGCCGGCCCGAAACGACCAAGCGCGCGACTCGTCCTCTCCGGTCGTGAAGAACGTGCGCCGGCCGAGGAGGTGGTACGCGCTCCGGGCGAGCCGGGGCAGCACGCTTTCGGAGACGCCCAGGTCGGCGAGCAGGGCCGCTCGCTCGTCGGGCTGGGCCTGGGCGACATCGGGGTCGCCTTCGATCTCGACGCACACCGACAGCGCATCGGGACCGAACGGCTTCGCCAGCTCGTCGGCGCGGTCGAGACGGTCCACGGCGACGTTCACGACCACGAGCATCGGCTTGTTCGTAAGGAGGAAGACGGGGCCGAGCAACGCCCGGTCCTCGGCCGTCAGGTCGGAGCGGTAGACGGGCGTGCCCTCGCCGAGGACGGCCTCGGCGCGCTCGAGCGCGTCGACCTCCCC
Organism: Actinomycetota bacterium; assembly: GCA_046724435.1. Lineage (GTDB taxonomy): Bacteria > Actinomycetota > Acidimicrobiia > IMCC26256 > JACDBD01 > JALZAA01. The sequence goes on along the minus strand of JBKOWN010000060.1, from coordinate 1,332 downwards.
CGCCAACGTCTTGTCCCCCTTCAGCGCCCGCCGTTGCTTGTCGAGGCGCTGCTCGACGGACGCAAGGTCGGCGAGCACGAGGTCGAGCTCGAGGGCTCCGAGCGCGTCCGCGGGGTCGGCGTCGTCGCCGGCGCGCACGACCGCGAGGACGGCGTCGGTATCGCGCAGTGACCCGAGCAACCGACTCCCGAGGCCTTCACCCGGCTTTCCCCCCGGCGCGAGGCCGGGGATGAAGTCGATCTCGAACGTGGCATGGACGAGCTTCTTCGACTTCGACATCTCCGCGAGCCGGTCGACCCGGTCGTCGGGAAGCGGGGCGACTCCCTTGGTCGTCTCGAAGCCGCTCGGCGTGTCGATGCCGGTCAGCGCGCTGAACAGCTGCGCGTGCCCCGAGTCCGGAAGGCCGACGAGCCCGAGATGCTCCATCGCGCCTCAGGGTACCGGTGGCTTCGACGCGTACCGACTCGGCTAGCGTTGCCGTCAGCATGTCGAAGAAGACGAAGAAGCGCCGCATCCGGAGCCGCCGCAACAAGGCGAACCACGGCAAGCGCCCCAACGCGGGGCGGCGCTAGCGCGGCGACGGCGGCAGGAAGCTAGGTCGGAGCCGGTCTTCGAAGCTCCACCGCCAGCACCACCACCGCGAGCACGGGCACCGCGACCAGCGCCACCACGTTCCCCACCTTGTCACCGGTCGAGAACATGTCGAGGTGTCGGAGGTGGTACACGAGGTGCGGTACTCCCCACACCAGCCACGCGATCGCGACCGCGATGACGAGCGGCCGACCGAGCGTGATCAACGCCGCGATCGTCACCACCGCCAACGCGAGGTTCAGGGCGCCGAAGTCGCGCACGAGGTGCTCGTTGTACGGGCCGTACACGCGCACCCAGTGACGCCCAAGCCCGGGGAAGTCGTCGAAGAACGACCGGGGCGCGAACGCGGCCCAGAACCCGAGCTCGACGCTCACGACGGCGAGGATCGCGAGCGCGACGCGCACGATCCCTTTACGCCCTTTACGCACGACCTTCCTCCCGCTCCCAGGCCACCGCCGGCCACCCTTCACGGACGCTCGGGAACTTCGGCGACCAACCCGTCGCGTCCCGAAGCTTCTTGTTGCTCACCCGCCACGACCTGATCACGGCCGCTGCCGCCGAGCCGCTCACCGCTTTTACCAGCCACGTCGGCATGGTTCGTAGTTTCGCGACCCCGAAGGCGTCCGAGAACTCGTCCAGGTACTCGCGCCGCGTCACCGGGTCGTCCTCGACCGCGTTGTAGATGCCAGCCGGCGCATCGAGGGCGGCAACCGACGCGCTCGCAACGTCGTCGGTATGGAC
>JBKOWN010000165.1:0-6021 GCA_046724435.1 Actinomycetota bacterium | reverse complement strand
CGCCGGGTACACGTCGACGATCGACCCGCGCACGGCGACCTCGCCGCGCGCCTCGACCTGGTACTCGCGCCGATACCCGAACGCGACGAGACGGGCGACAAGCGCGTCGCGGTCCACCTGCGCGCCGGGGTGCACGCGGATCGGCTCGACGTCCTCGACGTGCGGGCCCAGCCGTTGCACGAGGGCCCGCACCGGCGCCACGACGACGTCGGGGAGCTGCTCGCCGCCCGCGCGCAGCTTCCAGATCACCCGCAGCCGGCGGCCCATCGTGTCGAGCGACGGCGACACCCGCTCGAACGGGAGCGTCTCCCACGCCGGGAAGAGCTCGACGCCTGCGTCGTGGCCGAGGTACCGGGTGAGGTCGTGCGCGACGCGCTCCGCCTCGGCGGCGGTCGGCACCGTGACCAGGATGGGGCGGCGGGTCGTCACCCGGGCCAAGGCGGCGAGGTAGAGCGCCCGGGCCGGCTCCGGCACCGCGACCAGCGGGGCCCGGTCGATCACGGCACGTACGGCCGGCTCCTCGGCCAGCAGCGCCGGGAACTCGGCCAGCAGGTCGGTCGTCTGGGTTTGGGTCGTCGTCATTCGGCTGCCCGCGGTGGGTCATGGCGCGCGCAAGGAGCCCCCGACCGATGCCGACCGGGGGTCGCGAGCTCGTATCGAGACTACCGCCCGGATCCGAGCGTCAAGTACGGCCGAGCCGCTTCTCGAGCCGGTCGAGCTCCCGCGCCGCGCGCCGCATGGCGGGGTTGGCGCTGATCGTGTCCCAGTCGGGCAGCCGCGGGTTGGCGGGTCGCGCCTTTGACTCGTAGGTGGCACGGGACGCGTCGAGCGCGGCCTCGGATGGCGTTCCCGGGTCCCGGTTGTCCCTCGTCACGAGATCGAGCACCTGGAGCTCGAAGATGGCCTCGTCCAGGGTGCGGGCGGCCGCGCGGGTCTCACTTCGTAGTCCGCCGGCGAGGCGCGGCGACAGGAGCCAGAGCCGGTCGGCGACCGCCCGAGCGCGCGCGTAGTCGGTCTTCGACGGCGCCGCGCCCCCGCTCACGAGGCTGCCGGCGTCGATCGCGGCCAGGCCATGCACGACGGGCCCGTCGCGCACGAGCTGCTGCTTCAGCTGGGACTGCGCGTTCGTCTCGACCCGGTTCCGTGCGACCGCGACACCGCCGGCGGCGACGACCACGCCGACGACGGTGGCCAGCGCGACGAGGATCCGCGTGCGCCGGCTCCAGCGGGACGCGGCCGGGGCCGGCGCGTCGTCGGCGGCGAGCTCGGGTTCCCGCTCCTTCGGGGCGCGCCGTCCGATCAGCTCGGCGGCAAGGAGCCCCACCCCGATGGCCGCAGCCAGGTCCAACGGCGCTCGCAAGCGGGGCCCGGCGATGACGGCGAGGCTGACAACGGTGAAGTACGCGCTTTCGAGGAGCAACAACTCGGCGCCGCGTCGGCGGCGCGCCCGCACGAGCCCGACGACGCCCACGACCGTCACGAGGTAGACGAGCGGGAGCGTCACGTTTCGGACCGTGATGTTGTGCCCGTCGGAGCGTTCGGCGTTCTCGTTCACGCCCGGGCGCAGATCGAAGTACCGGGCGATGTTGTGGCGAACGACGAGGAGTGGAATGGTCGGCCGATCTCTCACGTCGTCGAGCGCGTGTTCCCGGTAGGCGTTGTCGAGCTCCACCTCGTTCCGGTGGGTGAAGTTGATGCGCGTGAAACGGTCGTCGAAGACCGCGTCGGCGAAGCCCTTCGACGCCAAGGCTTCGTCCGAGTACGCCGACACGAGGTTGAAGCCGTTGGACGTGACGATCGTCGGCGCGCCGACAAGGACCCAGTTCCGCACCACCCACGGTGCGACCACGACGATCGACGCGGCGCCGAAGCGAGCCGCCGCTCGCCAGCCGGCTCGCCACACGAGCCACGCGGCTAGTACGACCACGAACAGCTGCGCGCTGGGCCGAGTGAGCACGAGCAGTCCGCATGCAAGCCCCGCCCACGCCGGCCGACCGCGTACGAGCAGCAGGATCATCACCAACAGGAGCGCGAGACCGAGCGGTTCGCTGAGGAGCACGACGTCGTTCGCCAGGAGCGGCGGGGAGACGCCGACGGCGATGCCGGCCGCCAAACCCGCGCGGTATCCAGCGATCTGGGCGCCCAGCATCGCCGCGAGAACGACCACCGTCGAGCCGAGCGCGACGTTGAGCAGCTGCCCGACACCCACCTGCGCGCTGGTGACCCAGTAGAAGACGCCGAGCAGCACCGGGTACAGCGGTGGTCGGAACGCCGTCGGATGCACGTACGCGAACGGGAACGTCGCCGAGATCCCGTCGCCGTTCGAGAACGCGGAGGCGATCGCCCGGTAGTGGTCGGCGTCGCGACGCGGGGTGTAGTCGCGCGCGAACGCGGCCAGGTACGCGAGCCGCACGGCCACCGCCCCGACCGCCAGCAACACGAGCGTCTTCCTCGGCACGCGCTCCGGGAGCATCGCCCTCAGTTGAAGCGGTTCATGGCCGTGTCGACGCCGTCACGCGCGATCGTCTCGACGGCGTCGGCCGCCTGCTCGACGGTCACGTCGACTTCGGCCCGTTCGCGCTTGCCGAACCGGTTCAGCACGTGATCGGCGCCGCGGTCCTTCGACACGGGCTTGCCGACACCGATGCGCACCCGCTGGAAGTCCTCGGTGTGCAGGTGGTCGACGATCGACCGGAGACCGTTGTGACCGGCCAGTCCGCCGCCCGACTTCACCTTCAGCTCGGCGACCGGAAGGTCGAGCTCGTCGTGGACGACGACGAGCTGCTCGGGGTCCACACCGAAGCGGCGAACGAGCGCGCCGACAGCATTGCCCGAGTCGTTGACGTACGTGACCGGGACCGCCAACGCGACGCGGCGCCCGTCGATCGTGACCTCGTCGACGAGCGCGCGCTCCTTGCGCTTCCGCAGGCGTCCGCCGTGGCGCTCGGCGAGCAGTTCGACGACCTCGGCCCCGAGGTTGTGACGCGATCCTCGGTACTCGTCGCCCGGATTGCCGAGCCCGACCACCAGCAGGTCGGCCGGCGTACCCCGCCGCGGCCGCAGCCGCACGCGGTTCAGCTCTCGGAGGACTCGTCGGAGGAAGCGGCCTCGCCGCCCTCGCCGCCCTCGGCAGCCGGTGCGGCCTCACCCTCCTCGCCCTCCGGCGCCTCGCCCTCGACCTCCTCGCCCTCCTCGCCTTCCGCCGGCTCGGGCTCCTCGGCGACGCGCGGCATCACGACCTGCACCACCAGCTCGTCGGCCTCCTGTTGCGCGGCAACGCCCGCCGGCAGCGGCAGGTCCGCGATGCGCAGTTGGTCGCCGATGTTGAGAGCGGACACGTCTGCCTCGACATCGGGCGGGATGTCTTCAGGCTTCGCCTCGATGCTCAGCGTGAACACGAGCTGCTCGAGCACGCCGCCGTCGCGCACGCCTTCCGGCTCGCCGACGAGGTGCACGGGCACTTCGGCGGCGACGGCGACGTCGCGGCGCACCCGGATGAAGTCGACGTGCAGCAGGTCGCCCCGGGTCGGGTGCCGCTGGATCTGCCGGGCGAGTGCCAGGTGCTCCTCGCCGTCCAGCTTGAGAGTGATCAGCGTGTTGGCGCCGGACTCCCCGGCCAGGATGTGGGTGAGCTCCCGGCCGGGCACCGTGAGATTGGCGGTGTCGGTCTCGAGGCCGTACATGACCGCCGGTACCTTGCCCTCGCGGCGTAGGCGCCCCGCCGGCCGGCTTCCGACGACCGCGCGGGGCTCGGCGTTCAGCGTGTTGTCGGTGTTGTCGGCGTTGTCGGCCATGCGATCGGGCCTCTTCGGCGTTCGGGGACCTTCCATTCTGCGCCCCCGGACCCCGGTCGGCCAAGTCGGATCCTGCCCGCCTACTCCCCGACCGTGCCGTAGGACGGCTTCCCGGCGCGCTCGTACGTATGGGCCACGATGCCCGAGCTCGTCTGCTTGCTGTCGGTGAGCCGCATGGCGGCGGGTACTGCGCCTTCGCGGAACAGCCGCTTCCCGGTGCCGAGAACGACCGGGTAGAGGAACAGGCGGTACTCGTCGACGAGATCGTGACGCATCAGGGTCTGCGCGAGATCCGCGCTGCCGTGGACCTGCAGCTCCCGCCCGGGCTCGCGCTTCAGGCTGGCAACCCCTTCGGCGACGTCACCCTTGATGAGCGTCGAGTTCTTCCACTCGACCTTGTCCAGCGTCTTCGACGCCACATGCTTCGGCAGGCGATTCAGCATGCCCCCGACCTCGTTATCGGTGTGTTGTGGCCAGTACCCCGCAAAGATCTCGTAGGTCTTGCGCCCGAGCAGCAGGGCGTCCGCCCCGGAGATCGAGGCGGTCACGGTCTCGCCGACGACGTCGTCGGCATAGGGAGCCTGCCATCCGCCGTGCTCGAATCCACCACTGCGATCTTCGTCCGGTCCACCGGGGCCCTGCACCACGCCGTCGAGCGTGAGGAACTGCTGCACGACCAGCTTCATCGGTGATCCTCCCGTTCGGGATGCTGTGGACTCTCCCCGGTATGACCGCGGCGAGCCTCGAGACTCATCGATCTCGTACGCGACGAAGGAAGTCGTTCTTGGCCTGCCAGTAAGCGTCGTGGCCCGCCGGCGCGTTCGCCCGCTTGACGGCGTCGTATCGGCGGCGCAGATCGGGATCCTCGCGCATGCGATCCCGGAGCTCGACGAGGAAGTCGTCATCGGAGCCGGCGACGGTGACCTGGATGCCGAGCGGCAACCCACGGCGGGTGTCGGAGAAGCTCGCGTAGGTTCCGCTCCAGTTCTGCGGCTGCGCGACGTCGAAGCGGGCGGCGAGCGCGGCGACCACGCTGTCGAAGCGCTGGGGCGCGACCCGTAGGTTCACGTCGACGTCCCCCTTCGTAATGCTGTCGGGCATCGACGTAGCGCCGATGTACTCGAGCACGACGCCGGGTACGAGTAATCGAAGGTCGCGCCGAAGCTCCCTCAGGAGAGCATCGACGTCACTCGCCAGATCTGTCACCGGCCGGAGCTCGATCGGAACCTTTCCCATGTCGAAGCTCAGAAGCGGCAGGCGACGATCCGGGATCGATTGCGAAGGAACGTCGCCGACGCGCGTCGCTCCCATCGCCACGTAGAACCCTTCGGCGTACGGGTCGCTCTCGACCCGGATCTCAGAGATCCCCACCCGCGCCGCTGTGGTCAGGCAGTCCTGCCACAGCATGCGGCCGATTCCGGCCCCGATCCTCGCCGGCTCGACGAAGAGGAATGACAGCTCGCCGACCGGAGGCGCGCCGGCGAGCGCGTAGAAACCGGCGATGTCTCCGGACTTTTCGGCAACCGTGACGCGGACCCGCTCGGCGAGAGCCGGATCGACGGTCAACTCTGCCCTGCACGCGGCGAGAAAGTTCGCGTCGTATCCCCAATGGGCCTTCGACCGAAGAGCGAGGTCCGACAGGGCCTCGCACTCCCCCGGGTCGGACCGCCTGAGTGCGATCGACACGGTGCTTCCCTGAACACCGCGTCCGGGCTCAGCCCGGCGACCAGGCCGGGTCGCGACCGGTGAGGCCGATGACGCGATCGAGCAGCGGCGCGTCGTCCGGCACCTCGACCACCGGGCCGAAGAGCCCCGCCCGCGCCTCTTCCTGCCCGGGCTCGGAGAACTGCATCACGAATCCGTGCACAGCTTCGAGCGACGCCGGGTCACAGTCGTATTCCTGTCCGGACGCGCGGGCAATGTCCCAGCCGTGGATCACGATCTCGTCCAGCGCGACGAGCCCGGCGACCTCACCGGGGAGCTCCACGCCTCCGGCCTGCGTCATCCCGGTCCACGCCTCCGGGTCGCGCCACGCGTCCGCCAAGTCCGCCAGGTCACGCGGGATTCGCCTTCGCCAGTCGTCGCCGAGCCGTGAGGCGTCACCTGAAGGTGCGTGCGAGGTGGCCTCACCGGTGTCCTTGACCGCTGCACCCGTGAACGCGAGCGCCGCTCCGCCGACGTGGTCGACCAGGGCGCCCAGCGTGTACCCGGGGTTCGGCGTCGGTGC
>JBKOWN010000116.1:0-10732 GCA_046724435.1 Actinomycetota bacterium | reverse complement strand
GCCGCCAGGTGGATGACGAGCTCCCGCACCGTGAGCCCGTTGAACGTGGGCCGGTCGAAGGCGTCGTTGCCCAGAGTCTCGAGGAGCGCGTCGAGCCGCCTCGCCTCACTCAGGTATGCGGCGAGAAAAGGGTCGTCGTCGTGCCCCATCGATCGACGGGCCCGCGCCGCCTCCAGCACGGTGTCGTGCAGCTCGGGCGGGGGCGCGAGCGCCTCCGTGGCGCCGATCCAGGCGGCGGCGTTCCGTAGACGCGCGACCTCGTGCGCGGCGCTGGGCATGCGCTCGAGGTACTCCTCCACCGCGACGGCCTCGTCCGCGTCCACCGCGTCCAGCGCGTACGCACCGAGCAGCTCGTCGAGCATCGTGTCGTCGGTGCTCATCGGCTTCTACTCGCCCCCCGCGACGGTTTCGGTCTCGATCACGTCGGCGACCCGACGAAGGCCCAAGCGCAGGCGGGACTTCGCCGTCCCCTCGGGGATCCCGAGCACTTCGGCCACCTGCCGGTAGGTCTTGCCCCCGAAGTAGGCGAGCTGGATGGCGCGCCGCTGCTCGTCGGGAAGGGTCTCCAGCGCCGAGCGGACACGCTCGGCCGTGACGAGCGCCAAGGCCATCTCCTCGACGTCGGGGGTCGACACGGGCCGGGCGGCGTCCCTGATCGCTCGCCGGCGACGCGCCTCCTCCCGGCGGACGTGGTCGACGGCCCGGCGATGGGCGAGGGTGCCGAGCCAGGTTCGCAACGACCCCCGGTCGGGATCGAACGCGCCGGCTCGCTCCCAGACGGCGACGAACACGTCCTGGGAGACATCCTCGGCGGCGCGGGCCTCGCCGATGACCCGCAACGCGAGCCCGTAGACGAACGATGAGTACTGGTCATAGACCTCGTTGAGCGCGCCTTCTTCGCCGGCGATCAGCCGGTCCCGCGTGGTGCGCTCCCACTGGCTCGGACGAACGTCCCTGCCCGCCTGCCGTCCGACGTGCTCGGTCACGCTCCTGCCCCTCACGTTCCGTACTTCGTCACAAGCCGTTCACGCGGATCACGCGATTCGGACGAGGTGGACGCCCCGGCGGCCGGATCATCCACCGCTCGACGGCGAACGAACAGGTTTTAGGCTCCGCACGCGCGGCCAGGAGGATAGCTGTGGCAGACCGGTACGACCTCGTGATCGTCGGAATGGGCTCGGGCGGGATGGTGGCGGCCGAGTTCGCCGCCACCCTCGACCTCAGGGTTGCCGTCGCCGAGCGCGGGCGGGTCGGCGGCGACTGCCTGTGGACGGGCTGCGTCCCGAGCAAGGCCCTGCTGGCGGCGGGCAAGGTCGCGCACCACATGCGCACCGCCGACGACTTCGGTATCGAGCCCGTCGAGCCCAAGGTCGACCGGGGCAACGTGTGGAAGCACATCCGTTCCGTGCAGCAGGAGATCGCGTCGACCGACGACAACCCGCAGCGCTTCATCGACATGGGCGTCGACATCGTGTACGGCGACGCGAAGCTCATAGGCAAGAACACCGTGCAGATCGGCGACCGGACGCTCGAGACGCGCTACGTGCTGCTGTGCACGGGCAGTCGCCCGGCCGTCCCGCCCATCGACGGCCTCGCGGAGGCCGGCTACATCACCAGCGAGAACCTCTTCGAGCTCGAGGAGATCCCAGCGAGCTTCGTCGACATCGGCGGCGGCCCGATCTGCGTAGAGCTGGTGCAGGGCTTCACGCGCCTCGGGATCCCGTCGACGCTGCTCCAGAAGGGGCCGCGCGTCCTGCCCAGGGACGAGCCCGTCCTCGTCGACAAGCTCGTCGACAAGCTGCGCACCGAGGGCATCGACTTGCGGTTCAACGTCGAGACCGAGAAGGTCACGGTCGAGAACGGCAAGAAGGTCGTGCACGGCACCGAGGACGGGAAGCCGGCGACGTGGTCGGCCGACGAGCTGCTCGTCGCGGTCGGACGCCGACCGAACAAGGAAGGCCTGGGCATCGAAGAGCTCGGGATCGAGTGCACGCCGAAGGCGATCGTCGTCGACAACCGCGGCCGCACGAGCGTCGACACGATCTACGCGTGCGGCGACGTGGCCGGGCGTTACCTGTTCACGCACTCCGCCGCGTACGAGGGCGTGCGGGCGGTACGCGACATGTTCTTCCCCGGCAAGGGCAAGGTCGTCGCGGCCGTGCCCTGGTGCACGTTCACCGATCCCGAGCTCGCGCACACCGGCTTGACCGAAGCCGAGGCGCGCGAGCAGCACGGCGACAACATCGAAGTGTGGCGCCAGGACCTCGAGCACAACGACCGAGCCGAGGCCGACGGCGCAGTCGAAGGCGCGATCGTGATCATCACCGACAAGAAGAAGATCGTGGGCGCGCACATCCTCGCTCCCGCGGCCGGGGAGATGATCCACGAGTTCGCCCTCGCGATCGAGGAGGGCGTGAAGCTCAACGAGCTGTCGCAGTTCATGCACGTCTACCCGACGTACGGCACGTCCGTCGGGCAGCTCGCCGGCGACGCCGCGTTCGAGAAGGCCGAGAAGCTGCGCTGGCTCGTCAAGCGCAAGTAAGGCCCTGCGTCAGCGCCGCCGGAACCGGGGACTCGGAAGCGATCACGGCCGAGCGCGTCACAATCTCCCAGCCCGACAACGGCTCGTGCATGGGATTCGGGTTCGCCGCCGCACCGGCGGGTTGACGTGGGTGTGTTCGGCCTCGGCGTCATAGCCTCTGCGGCCATGCCGGTCCGGCGGCTCGAGAACTCACGCTGGGGATTCGGGTCCAACTGCTTCGTCTGCGAGCCGTCGAACGTGCGCGGGATGCAGGTGCGGTTCTCGCACGACACCGACCGCGGCGTCGTGTTCGCCGCCTTCACGCTGGGCGCCGAGTTCTCGGGCGCGCCGACCTACGTGCACGGCGGCGCCACGCTCGCCCTGATGGACGAGGGCATGAGCTGGGCAACGATCGCCCTCAGCGAGAAGTTCGCGTTCACGAAGGAGACGAAGGCGGTCTTCGACTGGCCCGTCCGTGTCGACCGCCCCTACCGGCTCGAGGTGCGCGTGGTCGAGGAGGACGAGCGGCGCATCGTCACCGAGGCGGTCGTCCTCGACGCCAAGGAGCGTCCGTGCGTGACCGCCCGCGCCGAGATGGCCGTGCTCTCACCGGCACAGGCAGTCGACGCCATCGGCGTCGAGCCCGGCGACGACGAGCAGCGCTACCTGCGCTGACGGCCGCCGGCGCCCGGGCTACCGGCGCTTGGCCGTGGTCCGCGTCGTCGTCTTGCGGGCCGGCGCCGCCTTGCGAGCAGGGGCTGTCTTGCGGGCCGGAGCCTTCTTGGCCGGTCGGCTCCCGGCGTTCGAGGAGGGCTGCCGGATCGCCCGCTGCTCGCGCTCCCACTTGGCCTTCGCCCCGTGGAGCATGAAGGCGATGAGGATGTCCCCAAGTCCCCAGATGATCACGAAGGCGGCGAGCAGGGTGACGACGAAGTAGAGGGTGACGTTCTCGCGGCCCAGGGCCAGGAAACCCAGGGCGATCGAGGCGAAGCCGCGGATCAGGTACAGCCACCAGTGGCGCTGCCCGTAGGTGGCGAACGCGGACAGGAGATCGAGGACCCCCCACACGATCAGGGACCACCCGATGATCTCCACCAGGATGAAGAGCGTGATGTCGGGCCAGCCGATCGCCAGCACCCCGGCGACGACCGAGAGCGCCCCGCCGATCACGTGCCACACCCAGTGGGCGGGCTGATCGAGGAGGGCCGCGAGGATGTGGAGCACGCCCCAGGCGATCAGGAAGATCCCCACGAAGAGGGCCACCGTGTAGAGGCCCACCCAGTCGAGCACCAGCGAGAGCACCACCGCGCCGAACAGGACCGACAGAACCCCGGCCGCCAGGTACACCCACGCCGCCCGGCCGGCGAAGTCGGAGATCGCGTCCCCTGTCCGCCGCTGGCTTGCCGTCATCGTCACCGCCATCGGGCACCCCTCCTTGGTTTGCCGCACTGTTCATCTTGACGGCACACGTACGGGAAGGGGTGGGTTTCCGACGCAGTTCGCGAGTTCTCCACAAGCAAGCGCGGCTTTCGCCCGCTTTGCGGGACGGATCAGGGCGCGACGGGGAAGAAGCAGGCCCCGACGGTCCCGGCGCCGGTGTGGGCGCCGACCGTCGGGCCGATCTCGTAGCGCACCAGCTCGGCGACCTCGGGCCGCTCGGCGAGGCGGCCGGCGTACTCCTCGGCGAGCTCGGGGGTGAGGGCGTCGCCGACGCCCACCCGTTGAGGAGCGCCCGCCGCCACCTCGACGAAGTAGTCGGTCATGGCGGCGACCGCGGACTCGACGTCGTGGGCGCGGCCGACCGGCTGCATCTGCCCGTCGGCCAGCGCCAGCACCGGCAGGCCCTCGCCCTCGGCGGCGCCGGCGGCGAGCCGGCCGCCCCGCCGGGCGAGGTCGAGCGCCCCGACGATGAAGACGTTCCCGAGGTCGCTCGCGACCCGGCGGGCGACGTCGGCGGCGTACGACGTGTCAGCGCCCGCCGCCAGCGCCTCGCCGGCGGCCCACACGCAGCACGCCACCGCGAACGAGGCCGTTCCCGTGTCGACGATCTCGACCAGCACCGGGCTCGAGCGGGCCGCGACCGTCACCGCATTGACCGTCGCCGAGGTGTTCGAGCCGATGTGGATCGAAAGGATCTCGGTCGCGCCCGCCGCTGCGAGTTGCCCGTACGCGGTGAGCACCGCGCCCGGCGACGGCGCGGCAGTCGACACGGACGCGCCGGCGGCGAGGCGTGCATAGAACTCGGCCGTGGTGATGTCGACGCCTTCCTGGTACGGCTGGTCGTCGACGACGACCGTCAGCGGCACAACCGCGACCTGGTAGCGCTCCCGCAGGTCCGCCGGCAGCTGGGCGTTCGAGTCCGTGACCAGGCCGATCATGCGGCTTCTCTCGTGGTGACCTGTCGTACCGCGACCCGGAACTTGTAGAGGATCATCGTCGAGCCGATCACGGCGAAGAGGAACAGGCCGACGGACGGGTCGGGTCCCCACAGGTTCGGCAGGTCGGCCAGCCACCACACGAGCGCGGACACGATCCAGACGAAGCACGCCACCTGGGTGCCGAGGTCAGCCCGCCGGGATCTGAGCGCGCTGGCGCCGGCGACGGCCATGTCGATCGGGAAGTAGGCGGGGAACACGGCCAGGCAGGCGCCGGCCGAGGTCGCAACGCCCTTCCCGCCTCGGAAGCCGCTCCACACGGGGAAGATGTGCCCGGCAATGGCGGCGGTCGCGGCCGCGTACGCGCCCGGGTCCCCGGCGATCACGAGCCCGATCACGCCCGCCGCCAACCCCTTGGCGATGTCGGCCACCAGGACGACGAGCCCCCAGCGCGTCCCGAGCATCTTGATCGCGTTGATGGCGCCCGGATTGCCACTTCCGGCTTCGCGGAGGTTGATCTGCCCGCGGCTGGCAAGCCACGCAACGACGCCGGCGGACGGGATCGTCCCCAAGAGGTAGCCGACCACCGCCGCCAGCGCGGTGAGGAGAACGTCCCGCACGAGTTGAGATTAGGCACCCGACGTCTCGCGAGCCGTGCGTGCGAGCAACGTCGACGTGTGACGGCTTTGGCGTGGATGTCGCGGTCGTATGGCACAACTCTGGCCACACAGCTGGACAGAGCACTCATGTCTACCCATACTGAACGCGCCCGTATACATCCGAGGGTGCCGTCGCTCACGTGACGTTCTTCCGCTTCGGAGCGGATCGTTGGAGGTGATCACCGCGACACCCAAGTGGCGGGACTTGGCTCCGATGATCCTCCGGCAACGTCTGGTCGTGGAGGGAACGTGCCGCGAGCCGATCACGGACGAGCGCATACGGACCTATTTGTCCGGGCTCTCGTCAGTGTGTGGCATGCAACCACTGATGGAGCCGGCCACGCACCACTCGGATACGCACGGCTGGGCCGGATGGATCCACTGGGAGAGCTCCGGCGCCCATTTCTATGCGTGGGAGGAACCAATGTTGTTCTTTAGCGTCGACATCTATACCTGCAAGCGGTTCGACGCCGCTGCAGTCACGGACTTCACGCGTGACTACCTCGACGCGGTCGAGGTCGTCGCCAAGGAGTTCTGATCATGAGCGCGGCGTCGGTCGCACTCGACCGGGACGGGCTCCGCGAGCTCGGCGATCGGGTTGTCACGGCAGCGGGAGAACCGTCCGAACCGTTCGGCCTGTACGTGTTCGCGGCCGATGCGCCGGAATCCGAGCTCGCCCGTCACGTCGAACGGGAGGTGTTCTACGAGTACTTCAACAACACGCCCGAGCTCCTCGAGGCGGAGTACGGGCCGTACGAGGGCTCGACTCTCTTCGTCTGCGCTATGGATCATCGACGGCGACTGCCGGCCGGTGTGATCCGACTCGTGTTGCCGTCACCTGCCGGCCTGAAGAGCCTGGGCGATGTGGAGCCCGTTTGGGGTCATCGCGTCGACGATGTGCTCGAGCGGACGAACCGCCGTCTCGAGGCCGACAGGGCGTGGGACATCGCCACCCTCGCGGTCGACTCCGAGTACCGAGGTCGGGCGACGGACGGCCTCGTGAGCCTCGGCCTGTACCAGGGCGTGGCTCAGCTCGCGCTGCGATGCGACGTCAAGTGGGTCGTGACGATTCTCGACCTCGTCGTGCTGAACCTCCTGCAGGGGGTTATGGCCGACCCGTTCGAGCGCTTCCCCGGTCTCGAGCCCCTTCCGTATCTCGATTCGCCCGCGAGCTTGCCGGTGTACAGCGACCTCGACACGTACTTTGCCCGGCTCGAGACGGCGGACCCGTCGATGTACGAGATCCTGTTCGATGGACGGGGCCTCGAGGCAGCGGTACGGCCGCTGGACTTGGAGCGGGTAGGCGAGCACCTGCACCCGGGAGGCCACGCACACACCGCTTGAGCATGTGAGCGACGCGCTCAGGCAAGCCCGACGTCGGGCACGACCCTGAGGTGCGGGCGGCCGGCGATACCGAACTGCTCGACGACAGCGGGCACCGATGCCGTCGGGATGGGGCGCGAGTAGAAGTTGCCCTGGGCCACGTTGCAGCCGAGCTTGTGGAGACGTCTGCCCTGCGCGTACGTCTCGACCCCCTCGGCCACGGTCTTGACTCGCAACGCACTGGCCATCGCCACGATCGCGGCGACGAGGCTCTCGTCCGAGGCATCGTGGTCGAGGCCTTCGATGAAGGACTGGTCGATCTTCACGCGGTCGACGGGCAAGCGCCGCAACGACGAGAGCGACGAGTACCCGGTGCCGAAGTCGTCGATCGAAAGACCGACGCCCGCCGATCGAAGCTGCTCGAGAAGCTCAGCGGCCGCCGCCGGGTTGTCCATGAGCAAGCTCTCGGTGAGCTCGAGGCAGAGCGACCCGTCGGCGAGCTTCTCGCCCTTCAGCGCATTTCGCACGCACGGCACCAGCTGCGGGTCGCGCAGTTGACGCACCGACACGTTCACCGCGACGTAGAGGTCCTCGCCGTTCGGGATCTCCTCCCGCCACCAGGCCAGCTGGCGACACGCCTCCTCGATCACCCAGGTCCCGATCGACACGATGAGGCCTGTGTCCTCGGCGAGGGGAACGAACGACGCCGGCGCAAGCTCACCGCGGGTGGGATGCGACCACCGCAGCAACGCCTCGAACCCTTCGATCGTGCCCATCGGGAGCTGTACAAGGGGCTGATAGAGCAGGTGCAGCTCCTCCGACTCCATTGCGTGGCGCAGGTCGCGCTCCAGCTCGACGCGCTGCGTGGCCGAGTCCCGCATCGACGAGTCGAACACGCACACTGCGTCGCGGCCGGTCTCCTTCGCCCGGTACATGGCCGTGTCGGCGTCGCGGATGAGGGCTTCCGCGTCGAGCGACGGATTG
This sequence comes from Actinomycetota bacterium, assembly GCA_046724435.1. Lineage (GTDB taxonomy): Bacteria > Actinomycetota > Acidimicrobiia > IMCC26256 > JACDBD01 > JALZAA01. The sequence continues at coordinate 2,870 of JBKOWN010000116.1, read as the reverse complement.
GCGTCACTCAGGGAAACGCCGATGCTGGCGGACGCGATGACCTCGACGCCGCGAACGTTGAACGGGATCTGGAAGCTGAGACGTGTGCGCTCCGCCACTTCCAGCGCCTTGCTCGTCGTCGGCAGATGGTCCAGGACGATGACGAACTCGTCCCCGCCGATCCGGCCGACCAGATCGCCCGGCCGCGTCGTCGCGCTCAGACGCCGGGCGACCGCGAGGAGCAACTCGTCGCCCAGGCTGTGACCGTAGCTGTCGTTGATGAGCTTGAAGCGATCGACGTCGAGGAAGAGCAGCGCGACGAGCCCGCCATCCTGCTTCGGGCGGGCGAGAACCGAATTCAGATGTTCTTGCGCGTAGGCACGGTTGGGAAGGCCCGTGAGCGCGTCATGGGTCGCGGCGTGGGTGAGGGTCTCCTCAGAACGCGCGTACGCACGCAACGCGCGGAACATTCGCCACGCGGCGGCGAGGGTGAGGGCCATCACGATGATCCCGAGCGCGACGCGGTCGCTGGCGGCGGCGTCGACTCGGAACACCGTGATCAAGGCCGGGAACCCGAGTGCGACCGCGACGAACGCCAGCCTCCCCTTCGTGGGAGCGAGGTCGTCCGCCGAGAGGGGCTCTGTGAGCTCGCGCATCGACGGATGGAGCACCGCTCCGATGAACAAGACGAAAGCGAGCGCGTAGGGCAGGTCGAAGACGTGCCCAGGCAGCGTCCATACGTGGGTCTCGACGAGCATGTACACGACGTCCCCGACGAGCATCGCCGATCCCGCCCCGAGGAGCAGTACATACGACAACGGGCGGCGCTTCCCGGTGTTGAACGCGAGGCGGGCGATCATCGCGACGATGAACACGGACAACGGCGGATAGCACGAGAGAAGAACGCGCACGCGTAGCGGTGCGTGGTCGTGGAAGAGCGTGGGATTGATGAGGAAGATCCAGGCGAGTGCCATCGCGGCCAAGGCGGCGATGACACCGTCGAGCGTCCCGTCGACATCGCGAACTCCGCGCCGGCGGACGTGTGCGAGGCCGAGCACGCCGATGCCGATGATCACGTACCCGGACAGCGTGATGAGGTCGGGCAGCGACGACCGATCCGGGGAGAGGTCGCCGAGAGTGCCGAACGCATCGCGGACGCCCCCGCCCACGATGAACACGACCAACGCCGCCGCAATGACCACCCACGGCCATCGCGCGGCGGGCCGGTTGCGCCGAAGGCCGACAACGGTGGCCCCGACCGCCCCCGCGCCGAGGATCAGGAACGCCTCGTCCGAGACCGGCGCGAGCAGCCCGAGCGCGAGCGCCGACAGGCAGACGACCCCCACGCCCATGACGACGTAGGTCACGCGCGCGCCTGATTCGACCCAGCCCGCCCGGGCAACGCCGTCGCGTCCCATCTGCCCCTTCGCGCGACCCCCGAAGAGTCGCGCGTCTCCGCGTTCACTTTCCCGAAATGCCGAATGCGCGGAAACGGGCACCCCGGGCGCCGCAATCCTGTTCTCGTGTCCGGGGACAGTCAAGCAGAGCGCATGGTGGACGGCGCTTCGCGGCGGCGTCGAGCGCCTCGGGTCAACCGCCCGAGGCGTCCTGGGGCCGTGTCTTGCCGGCGCCGATCCACGGCATCATCGCCCGCAGACGCTCCCCGACCTCTTCGATCGGGTGCTCGGCCGACTGGCGACGGAGCGCGTTGAACACCGGACGGCCGGCCTGGTTCTCGAGGATCCACTCGTTGGCGAAGCGGCCGGTCTGGATGTCGTCGAGGATGCGACGCATCTCGGCGCGCGTCTCGTCGGTGATGATCCGCGGCCCACGCGTCATGTCGCCGTACTCGGCCGTGTCCGAGATCGAGTAGCGCATGTTGGTGATGCCGCCCTCGTAGATGAGGTCGACGATGAGCTTCACCTCGTGCAGCGTCTCGAAGTACGCCGACTCGGGCTGGTAGCCGGCGGCGACGAGCGTCTCGTAGCTCCCCTTGATCAGCTCGGTGAGCCCTCCGCAGAGGACGACCTGCTCGCCGAACAGGTCGGTTTCCGTCTCCTCCTCGAACGTGGTGTCGAGCACGCCTGCCCGGGTGGCCCCGATGGCTCGCGCGTACGCGAGCGCGGTCTGCTTGGCCTTGCCGGTCTCGTCGGCCTGCACGGCCACGAGCGACGGGACGCCGCCGCCTTCCTCGAACGTGCGCCGCACGAGGTGGCCCGGCCCCTTGGGGGCGATCATCCACACGTCGACGCCCTTGGGCGGGCGGATCTGCCCGAAGTGGATGTTGAACCCGTGCGCGAAGGCCAGCGAGTCCCGGTCGTCGAGGTTGGGCTCGATGTCGCGCTTGTAGATCGCAGCCTGCTCAGTGTCGGGGAGCAGCACCATGATCACGTCGGCTTCCTTGCATGCCTGCGCGATCGTGGTCACGGTCAGGCCCGCGTCTTCGGCCTTGGCCCACGACGACGACCCGTCACGTAGGCCCACACGCACGTCGACGCCCGACTCCTTCAGGTTCAGTGCGTGCGCATGGCCCTGCGACCCGTACCCGAGCACCGCGACCTTCCGGCCGTCGAGCAACACGAGGTCGGCGTCGTCGTCGTAGTAGATGGTCGCCGGCATCGGCTCTGTCCTCCGTTCGCTTTGGCGTCGAGAAGGCACGCTATGGGTGCCTAGATGACGCCAAAAGCCTAAGCGCCGCGATCCTTGACCGCCCGCAGCTTGGTCGGCTGGCGGGCGAGCTTGGGCAGGGCGATGCGTCCCGTGCGCTGCGACTCGACGATCCCGAACGGCGCCAGCAGGTCGCTGATGGCGTCGAGCTTGTCGGGGGTGCCGGCCACGAGGAGCGTCATCGCGTCGTAGCCGACGTCGACGATCTTCGCTTCGAAGATCGC
>JBKOWN010000044.1:0-4121 GCA_046724435.1 Actinomycetota bacterium | reverse complement strand
AGTTGATGAGCTCTTCTACCGCGCTGCGCGCCCCCACAACCCTCACAACCTCGCTGGCAGTGAAGTCGGGCAGGGGTACGACTCGGCGAAGATCAGACCGCGTTGCCCGTAAGTGTTGCGACGGCCTGACCGGCGGCTGGAGCGCCGAGCTGGCGGGCAACCAACTGCCCGAGCTTCTGCCCCGGCGTTTTGGGGACGAACAGCGCGTCCACCACGCACTGATCTCCCGCGGCGAGGGGGACCTGACACGTGTTGTTCGCGACCGCGAAGTCGACCCCATTGAAGTTCGGGCTGATTGCAACTTCCAAGCTCTTCGTCGTACCCGAGCCGTGAAACGTCACGACGAACGCCACACCCTGCGAGGTGCTGTTCACGAGGTGGTTCCCGAAATCGTGCTGCGTCGGTACGATGCTCAGGCCGGTCGGGAACGGTGCCGGCTGTTTGGTTGGCGCCGGAGCGCACTGGTTACCCAGGAGGACCAAGCTGCCCGCGGCGACGAACAACAGCAACGCGTAACGACGTCGCCCCGATCGAAGGAATTTGCGCATCCGGTCTATCTCCCCTTCATCCGGCGAGGCTCCTGCGCTCCCGGGCGAACTTAGATAGGTCGGTACCTGGCTTCGAGCGCCCACTAGGTGGGCATTTCGTCGCATCCACTCATGTCCGACGAATAGGCCCAGCCGATGCACGAATCGCATGCCCAGACGCGTCGGCGCGCGAGCGGAGTCCTCACGACCTCGCTCCGCCGGAGACGGAACGCGAACTCGGCGTCTACCATCGCCTTGCCGTGTCGAGGGTAAAGGTGACCGTCCTCAGCGACGCGAGCGCGCCGGCACTGGTGCTTGCACTGATCCCCGCGTTTGCAGCCGCTATAGATATCCCCCCTGACGACGAGCGGCGCCTCCGCGCGGTCGTAGAGCAACTCGTCAGCTTCACGCTCGACAACGCGTACCCGGACGACGACCTCGGAGAGATCGACGTCACGCTCGAGGCCGGCGAGGGATCGGTTCATGTCGCCGTGCATGACTGGGGCCTCCCGCTGACGAGCGCGGGAGGCGAATTCGGGTCGCTGCCCCAGCCGCTCGCCGCGCTCGCTCCTGACGCCAGCGACGTGCTGCTGATGAACCTCGGTTCGCATGGGAAGCGGCTGACGGCAGCGGTGACGGTCCGCTCAGGTGGTGATGTACCGGCGAGGTGGCACCACATCGAGGCAGTCCCGAGGCGCGCGCAGGCGGGGGAAGAAGCTTCTGACCCGATCGAGGTGAGGGCGGCTACGCCCCAGGACGCGGAAGCGATCGCCCAGCTCCTGTACGAGAACTATCACCTGAGCTACGTGCACGCCGACTTCTACCGGCCGCGTTATTTGATGGAGATGATGGCGTCGGGCGGGTTGGTGTCGACGATCGCCGTCCACGACGGGCAAGTGATCGGGCACGGTGCGCTGATGCCGCTCCCTGGTGTCTCCTCCGCTGAGACGGGCGCCGCAGTCGTCCACTCCTCCTATCGCGGCCTCGGTGTCTTCGGCCGCGTGTCCGAGTACGGCCTCGACACTGCGATCAAGCGCGGGCTCGCTTCGGTTTTCGGTGACGCCGTCACTATCCATCCCTTTAGTCAGCGCGCCGAGCGTTCGAACGGCTACTACGAGACGGCGCTTCAACTCGGCATGGTCCCGGCGCAAACGACGATGCGCGGATTCGGTGGCGAGGGGCCGGGACGACGCACGGCCACGATCCGCTCCTACCGGCCCTTCGACGAGCAGCCGCGGCGAGTCGCACTGCCTGCCTTCTACCCCGAGCTGCTCGAGACCGTGTACGCCAACGTCGGACTCACCATCGAAGCTCGGACCCAGCCGGCGCCATTCGAGGGCGAGGCGCTCTCGGTCGAGATCGACGAGCCGCGCTCTCTCGGCTTCCTACGGCTCCGCCGCTGTGAGGGGAAAGTCGGCGCGGCCCTGAACGACGCTGTGCACCACCTGCGCTCGCGACATGTCGACGTCGCCTACGCCGACGTCGACCTGATGGCTGTGGCCGACGTGAACGAAGCGACGGCCGAGCTGAACGAGCTCGGGTTCTTCGCCGCGGGCCTTGTTCTTCACGGGCTGGGCGGCCACGACTACCTTCGGCTGCAGCTGCTCGACTCGGAGGACATCGAGCTCGAGGAGCTCGTCTGCGACTCCGCGTTCGCGCAGGCCCTGAGGCAACGCGTACTGGAGGACAAGGCTCGCGTCGGCGCATGACGTGGCCCGGCGACGTTGAAGAGGTCGGCGTGCGCTAGCCAGTGAAGCGCGCCACCGCTACCACCGGCACCGCCGCGCCCGCCGTCGGGGTTGCACCCGGAGTCGGTGTCGTCGTCGGCGTCGTGGTCGAGGGCGGGGGCCGGGCAGGCGTCGGTCGCGGGGTCGAAGGTGATGGTCACCTGACCGTCGCCGGTACGACTGCTCGCCGAAGACGTGACGTTGTTGGCACCGGCTGCCATGAACGAGGAGCCGCCCGCAGCGCCCTCGAAGTCGCCGCCGGCTCCGCCACCACCGCCTCCGTTGTTCGCCCCACCAACCAACACAAGCTTCCCCCCAGGGCATCGGGAGTCCCGCGACCCGGGTATGACTGGTGTGTAGCAGTCTCGTGGGAGGCGATCACACACGGGTGAAGGAGGCGACCATGGCTGAAGAGCCTCAGTCGACGACCCTCGCTCACGCCGAGCCGACCGACCCCTTGGCCGAGGAGACGCGTCGGGCGGAGCACGATCTGGTCCGGTGGATCGTGCTCGGAATCGCCATCGCTGTTCCGGCGTGCGTCGTGATGTTCATGGCGGTCATCTGGTTCGACGTCAGTTACGAGTCCGATCCTCTCGGAGGACCGCTCGGCATGGCCGCGGCCGTCGGCGTCCTTGCGGGCCTTTTCTTCGGCGCGTGGGTGGGTTTCGTGTTCAAGGGCCACACGTTCGACGAGCTCGACCGCAAGGCCAACCTGCGCGAGAACCGGTAACTCTTCCACTGCGCGAGGTGTGCGCGCTTGGAGCGGCGTGCTGTCGCTGCGATGATGCTGCCGTGACCGATGAGAAGGAGTGCAACAAATGCGCCATTTCCGGGTTGCCTTGTACGACGTGACGTCTGGTTCGGCCGACGAGGTCATGGCGATCGCCCGAGCTGGATTCTTGCCGATCTTCGAGGCACAGCCTGGCTTCGTGCGTTACGAAGTCGGCGAGCTCGACAACGGAGGCATTGCCTCGTTCAGCATCTGGGAGACGGCGAACGAAGCGCAGCGGGCGGTGGAGCTCGCAGCTGAATTCGTCAGGGACAGGCTCGCCAGCCGAGTGCAACTTCGCGATGAGCACACCGGTGACATCGCATGGGACGATCCGGCATAGCGCATCCTGGACACGCGAACGTCCCCTATTACACGGACCCGAAGACGGGCAGCCACGCACCGCGCAGCGTCCCCGCGTCATCTGAAACCAAGAACGAGACCATCGCCGCCGCAACGTCCGGTGACACCCAGCGCGTGTAATCCGCCGACGGCATGGCGCGACGATTCGCCGGGGTGTCGAGCACGGAAGGCGCGATCACACTGGCCGTCACCCCCGAACCACACGACTCCTCGGCGATCACCTCGGCCAGCGTGGCTACGCCCTCTTTGGCCACCGCGTACGCAGACTGGCCGACCCGTCCCTCCTTGGCCGTGCGACTCGAAACCAGCACCACGCGCCCCCAGCCCGTCTCGAGCATCTCGGGGAGCACCGCCCGACAGCACACGAACGCCGACGTCAAGTTGAGATCGACCACCCGACGCCACGTCTCCAAGGGGAGCTCGTGCACGGACTGCCCCCCGTGCCAACCGCCCACCAGATGTACCAGCAGCTCGACGGCGCCGAGTTGCCGGCGCACCTCGTCTACGGCGTGACCAACCGAGGCGTCGTCGGTGACGTCCGCCTTGATCACCACCAGGCCCGCGGCCAGCTCGCCGAGATCCGCCCGCAGGTTGTCGACTTCCTCTTGGTGACGGCACGTCACCGCCACGCGGCAACCATCCTCGAGAAGACGACGTGTCACCGCGCCGCCCAGAGCACCGGTCCCGCCCGTCACAAGCGCTACCCGAGCCATCTCAACCTTTCATGCAGTTCCG
>JBKOWN010000173.1:0-9398 GCA_046724435.1 Actinomycetota bacterium | reverse complement strand
AAGAACTACAAGAACGACGGCGACAGCATCGACCGGCTCTTCTACGACACGATCAAGGGCGGCGACTACCGCTCCCGCGAGGCGAACGTCTACCGCCTCGCCCAGATCAGCGTCGAGATCATCGACCAGTGCGTCGCCCAGGGCGTGCCGTTCGCGCGCGAGTACGGCGGCCTCCTCGACACGCGCTCGTTCGGCGGGGCGCAGGTGTCGCGCACGTTCTACGCCCGGGGCCAGACCGGCCAGCAGCTGCTGCTCGGCGCGTACCAGGCCCTCGCCCGGCAGGTGCATCTCGGGACGGTCGAGCTACACGAGCGCACCGAGTTGCTCGACGTCGTGCTCAAGGACGGCCAGGCCGTTGGGATCGTTACCCGCGATCTGGTGACCGGCGCGATGCAGTCTCACTCGGCGCACGCCGTGGTGCTCGCGACGGGCGGGTACGGCAACGCCTTCTACTTGTCGACGAACGCCAAGAACAGCAACGTGACCGCGATCTGGCGGGCACACCGGCGGGGCGCGCTCATGGCCAACCCGTGCTTCACCCAGATCCACCCGACGTGCATCCCGGCCAGCGACGAGTTCCAGTCCAAGCTCACGCTCATGAGCGAGTCCTTGCGCAACGACGGCCGCATTTGGGTTCCGGAGCAGATGGACGACCCCCGGCCACCCGACCAGATCCCGGAATCCGAGCGCGACTACTTCCTCGAGCGCCGCTACCCCGCCTTCGGCAACCTCGTGCCCCGCGACGTCGCTTCGCGGGCGGCGAAGCGCGAGATCGACGCCGGGCGCGGCGTCGGCCCGTTGAAGAACGGTGTGTACCTCGACTTCTCGGACGCGATGCACCGGTTGGGTCGCGACGGGATCGAGGAGCGCTACAGCAACCTCTTCCAGATGTACGACCGCATCACCGGGGAGGACCCGTACGTCGTGCCCATGCGCATCTACCCGGCCGTCCACTACACGATGGGCGGCCTGTGGGTGGACTACAACCTGATGAGCAACATCCCCGGCCTCTACGTGCTGGGCGAGGCGAACTTCTCCGACCACGGCGCCAACCGGCTCGGCGCCAGCGCGCTCATGCAGGGCCTCGCCGACGGGTACTTCGTGCTGCCCAACACGATCACCGATTACCTCGCGGGCCTGCTCGGTGACCCGCCGGTCCCCGTCACCGATCCTGTGTTCACCAGCGTCCAGCGCGAGGTCGACGAGCGCGTGCGCGGGCTGCTGGCCGTGCAGGGGAGCCGGTCGGTCGACTGGTTCCACCGGGAACTCGGCAAGGTGCTATGGGACGACTGCGGGATGGAGCGCAGCGCCGACAGCCTGAAGAAGGCGTTGGGTGAGATCCCGCCCCTGCGCGAGGAGTTCCACGCCGACGTGCGCGTGCTGGGCGAGAACGAGACGTTCAACCAGTCCCTCGAGAAGGCGGGCCGGGTGGCTGACTTCCTCGAGTTCGCCGAGCTCATGTGCCTGGACGCGCTGCAACGCGAAGAGAGCTGCGGAGCGCACTTCCGCGTCGAGCACCAGACCGAGGAAGGTGAAGCGTTGCGGGACGACGACGACTTCGCCTACGTCGCGGCGTGGGAGTTCACCGGCGTGGACGAGAAGCCGATCCTGCACAAGGAGGAGCTCGGCTTCGAGGCCGTCGACCTGGCGCAACGGAGCTACAAGTAATGGCTGCCGCAATGCGCGTCCACCTGCGTGTCTGGCGCCAGGAAGGCCCGAACGACGCCGGTCGCTTCGAGGACTACGACGTCGACGACGTGAGCCCCGATATGTCGTTCCTCGAGCTGTTCGACGTGCTCAACGAACGGCTGATCGCCGAGGGCAAGGAGCCGATCGCGTTCGACCACGATTGCCGGGAGGGCATCTGCGGCTCGTGCGCCATGATGATCAACGGGCGCGCCCACGGACCCGAGCGCGGCACGGCCACGTGCCAGCTGCACATGCGCAAGTTCCACGACGGCGACTCGATCACGGTCGAGCCGTGGCGAGCGGCGGCGTTCCCGATCATCCGCGACCTCGTCGTCGACCGCGGCTCGCTCGACCGCATCGTCGAGGCCGGCGGCTACATCACCGCGCCGACCGGCAGCGCCCCCGACGCCAACCTCATCCTCGTGCCGAAGGAGGCCGCCGACGGGTCGATGGACGCGGCCGCCTGTATCGGCTGCGGCGCGTGCGTGGCGGCGTGCCCGAACGGCGCGGCGCAGCTGTTCACGGCGGCGAAGGTGTCGCATCTCGGCCTGCTCCCACAGGGGCAGCCGGAGCGGTACGAGCGTGTCGCCGCGATGGTGGACACGATGGAGGACTTCTTCGGCAGCTGCACCAATCACGCCGAGTGCGAGGCGGCGTGCCCCAAGGAGATCAGCATCGACTTCATCGCGCTCATGAACCGCGACTACGTCAAGGCGCAGTTCAAGAACCGCAAGCTCTCGGGCCAGCGCGTCTAACGCATCAGGCAGCGAGCCGCTCCGCCACGGCGCGGAGGTCGTCGACGAAGTCGCGGTACTCGACCTCGCGCCGCTCGTCGTCCGCGCGCAGGATCGCCGACGGGTGGATGGTGGCAGTGCCCTGGACGCCGTCGACCAGCTCGAGGAAGTCGCCCCGTTGCTTGGTGACCCGGAACTTCGCTCCGAACACGGCCTGGGCCGCTGTGGCACCGAGGCAGCACAAGACCTTCGGCTTCACGACCGCCAGCTCCTGGGTCCACCACTGCCGGCACGCCCCGATCTCCTTGGCATTCGGCTTCTGGTGCAGCCGGACCTTCCCTTGCGGCTTCCACTTGAAGTGCTTCACCGCGTTCGTCACGTACACGTTCTCGCGGTCGATCTCGGCTTCGGCCAGCGCCCGGTCGAGGATCTTGCCGGCCGGACCGACGAACGGGTGCCCCGCTTTGTCCTCCTGATCGCCGGGGACCTCGCCCATCAGCATCAGGTCGGCGTCCTCGGGCCCTTCCCCGAATACGGTCTGGGTGCCGAGCTTGTACAGGTCGCACGCCTCGCACGTCGCGGCTTCGTTTCGTAGGTCGTCGAGCGACTGGCCACCCGCGCTCAGGACCTCCGGCAGCATGCTCGACTGATGCTCGATCTTCCGAGGCGGCATACGCCCCTCCGTTCCCCAGTTACGCGGCCACCGCTGGGGGGAAGCGGATGTACTCGTCGATGATCATGAGCGCGAGCTCGCGCGACGGCGGCGCGTCGCCCGAGATGCGGCCGCGCGATCGCAGGTCCTGGACGAGAGTTTCGAGCGTCGCGTCGAGGGACAGGTCGTCCGTGTGGGTGCGCCAGGCGTCGCGCTCGTCCTCGTCCGCGAAGCAGTACGCCTTCCACGAGATCGAGAAGCGCAGCTCGTCCCACCGGTAGCCGGCCACCGTGTGGTCGCCGTCACGAACCGACCAGCGGCCGTCGCCGTCGAACGTCAGCCGCATGCCGGGCTTCAGCGCGGGCAAGTCGACGGCTTCGCCCGGCGCAACTCGGTCGACGCCGTGGAACACGCTGTCGGTGTCGACGAGCAGCGCGGTGTTGTACGCCACCTTGTGGAACACGGGCGGCCCGTCGGGGCCGTCCGGGTAGAACGCGAACTCGCCGCCGTCGCAGTCGTGGAACCAGGCCACGCCCGTCGCGATCGGCATGCGCCAGTCCTCGAACAGCCCCGAGTGGCGCATGGCGACGAGGAGCCACTGCGGGTGCAGCTTGCGGTTCACGCCCCGGAACTCGGGCACGTCCGTGTGCAGCGCGAGCTCCTGGCCCGGCACCATGAGGTTGGCGAACACGATGGCGGGCTCGATCACCGGGCGGCCGTGGATGTGCCGCGCCGCCTCGACGAACCCTTCGTGGAAGAGGAACGGCTCGATGCCCTCAATGAGGGTCCGGGTGCCGTAGGCGTACTCCTCGCGGAAGTAGTTGGTGCGGGCGGCCAGGACCGAGATGGGCTCGCCCGCACCGTGCATACCCCCGGCGCGCAAGTAGTTCAGGACCGCGTCGTGGCGCTGGGTGAGGCCCTCCCCGATTTCGGGGCCGCCCTCGTTCTCCGCCGAGTACATGCCGTAGCCGCCGAAGCGCTCGCAGAGCCGCACCATGCCTTCGGCGTCGGCGTCCGAGAACAGCGGATCGAACAGGACGTACTCGTGGAGGATCATGCGGAGACGGTAGCCCTCAGTCCTCCATGACGCGTTCGACGTCCAGGTTGTAGAAGGTCGGCGGGCCGTCAGCGAGCTTCTGCATCGCCTCCGCCACCGCGGCGGTCTCGGGCAGCGCGTTGTTCTTCATCGCCGCCTCGTACGACGGGAACTCGATGATGTTCATGAAGGTCCCGGCGTTGTCGCGGTCCCGACACGCCATTCCCCGGGTCGTCGTGCGCTTGCCGGCTGTGTCCTCACGGAACTTGTCGATGAGCTTCTGCATCTCGTCGTACTTCGACGTCTTGTACTGGATGATCTGGACGAAACCTGCCATGCCTGCCTTCTCTCGGTTGATTCGTGGGCGCCGCCAGTATGGGGACAGCTCACCCCACGCCGTCAAGCGCCTGGCGCAGATCGGCGACGAGGTCCTCGGCGCTCTCGATGCCGACCGACAGCCGGACGAGCGCGGGATCGACCGCGAGTGGCGATCCCGCCACCGACGCATGAGTCATCTCGGCCGGGTGCTCGATCAGCGATTCCACTGCGCCGAGGGACTCGGCCAGCGTGAACAGCCGGGTCGTCGCGACGAGCTTGATCGCGGCCTCCTCGCCGGCGGCCACCGTGAACGACACCATGCCGCCGAAGTCGCGCATCTGGCGGCGGGCGACGTCGTGCCCAGGGTGAGCCGGCAGGCCGGGGTAGAGCACGCGGGCGACTGCGGGGTGCTCGGTCAGCAGCACCGCGACGGCGCGGGCGTTCTCGCAGTGCCTGTCCATGCGCACGGCGAGGGTCTTGACGCCGCGCAGCACGAGGTAGCAGTCGAAGGGGCCGGGCACGGCCCCCGCCGCGTTCTGCACGAACGCGATCCGCTCCGCGAGCTCGGCGTCGTGCAGCGCCACAATCCCACCGACGACGTCGGAGTGGCCGCCGAGGTACTTCGTGCTCGAGTGCACCACGACGTCGGCGCCGAGGCCGAGCGGTTGCTGCAGGTACGGCGTCGCAAACGTGTTGTCGACGACGACGCGCGCTCCCCGCTCGTGCGCAAGCTTCGCCACGGCCGCGATGTCGACCAGTGTGAGCAGCGGGTTCGTCGGCGTCTCGACCCATACGAGCTTCGTCTCGTCTCGCCAGGCGCCGGCGATCGCATCGAGGTCGGCGTGGTCGACCGCGCTCCACGCGATCCCCGCCGGTTCGTAGAGGCGCTCGACGAGACGGTACGTCCCGCCGTACGCGTCGGCGGGGATGATGACGTGGTCGCCGGCATCGAGTGCCGCGCGCAGGGTCGCGTCCTCGGCGGCCATGCCGCTCGCGAACGCCAGCCCGTGTTCCGCGCCCTCGAGCTCGGCGACACTTACCTCCAGCGCCGCGCGCGTCGGGTTGCCGCTGCGGGCGTACTCGTAGCCGCGGTGGTCCCCCACCGCGTCCTGCACGAACGTCGACGCCAGCGTGATCGGCGGCACGACCGCCCCCGTCGCCGGGTCGGGCTCCTGCCCCGCGTGCACGACCCGAGTCTCGAACTCGCCGCCGCCACCCCTCTGGTTTTGGCGTCGTTGAGGACCGCTATGGGGTCCCGAGCGACGCCAAAACCGTCGTTTGGGCCTGCTCATCCGGGCGATCGCGACGCGAGGAACGAGAGCACGTCGGAGCGGGTCAGCACGCCGACGGGGTGGCCGCCGTCGAGCACCAGGACCGAAGCCGCCCGGTCGAGTTGGCCGACGAGCGTCGAGACGGGCTCGCCGGTCCCGACCATCGGCATGGCCGGGCTCATGATCTCCTTCACCGGCCGGTCCAGCACCGACGCGTCGCCGAAGGCGCGGTCCATGAGGTCGAGCTCGTTCAGGACCCCGCTCACCTCCTTCGCCGCCAGCGGTTGGTCCGTGGTCACGCTCACGACGAGCTGCGAGATGCCGAGGTCGCGCATCATGCCGATAGCGCGGCGCGCCGGCTGGTCGGGTGTGATCAGGACGAGGTCGGGGATGCGGCGGTCCTTGGCAGCGAGGACGTCGCCAGCGCACGGGCCGTCGCCACAGCGGAGGAAACCGAAGTCGATCATCCACTGGTCGTCGAAGATCTTCGACAGGTAGTTGCGGCCGGAGTCGGGGACGAGCACGACCACGACTGCATCCGGCCCGAGCTCCTCCCCGACGACGAGCGCGGCGTGCACTGCGGTGCCGCACGACCCGCCGATGAGCAGCCCTTCTTCGCGGGTGACGCGCCGCGCCATTGCGAACGACTCGGCGTCGCTCACTCGGATCACGCGGTCGACGACCGCCGGGTCGTACGTCGACGGCCAGAAGTCCTCACCCACGCCCTCGACGAGGTACGGACGGCCGGCGCCGCCCGAGTACACCGAGCCCGCGGGATCGGCGCCGACGACCTGCACGTCGGAGTTCTGCGCCTTGAGGTACCGGCCGACGCCGGTGATGCTCCCGCCGGTGCCGATGCCGGCGACGAAGTGCGTGATGCGCCCGGCCGTCTGCCGCCAGACCTCGGGGCCGGTCGACCGCTCGTGCTCGGCCGGGTTGGCGGGGTTCGAGTACTGATCGGGCCGGAACGAGTCCGGCGTCTCGCGCACCAGCCGCTCGGCCGTCGAGTAATAGGAGTCTGGGTGCTCGGGTGGCACCGCCGTCGGCGTTACGACTACTTCGGCGCCGTACGCGCGCAGCAACGCCACCTTCTCGTCGCTCATCTTGTCGCTCATGACGAAGATGCAGCGGTAGCCGCGCTGGGCCGCGACGATCGCGAGGCCGACTCCCGTGTTGCCGGAGGTCGGCTCGACGATCGTGCCGCCCGGCTTGAGCAGGCCGTCGCGCTCGGCGGCGTCGACCATCGCCACCGCGGGCCGGTCCTTCACGGACCCGCCCGGGTTGGTGGTCTCCATCTTGGCGATGAGATCGCAGGTGAGCCCGCGGCCGATGCGCGAGAGTCGAACGAGCGGGGTGTCGCCGATGAGGTCGAGGACCGAATCCGCCACCTGCATCTCGCCGCTCATCGCTCGCGACGGTAGCCCGCGGCGTCGTATTCTCGAACTCTTGCAGGAGCACTCGTTCTCGATCGACGTCGACGCGTCGCCGGAAGAGGTGTGGGAGGTCTTCTGGTACCGCGGGAACGACCGTCCGAAGAACAAGATCGGGACGATCGACATCCTCCATCCGGGCGACGAGGACGGGAATGGGCTCGTTCGCCACTGCACGTTCCCCGTGCCGCGGTTCCTCCTCTCCGGCGGCGTCGGCCAGTCGTGGGAGTGGCTCACGGAGGTGAAACCGCGCGAGTCGTGGCGCTACGACGCCATCGGCAAGCCGCTGTGGTCGCGCGCCGAGGGCTTCCAGCGCCTCGAGGACCTCGGCGACGGCCGTACCCGCATCCACTTCACGGAGCGGTACGAGACGTTCAACCCCTGGATGCGCCGCCTCGGCCTCGAACGGTACGTGCACAACCGGCTGTCCCGCGACAACGACACCCTCCTCGCCGCCGTCGAGGGCGGGGTCCGCTGGCACCGGAAGCACAAAGTTCGGGAATGACGGCTGTCGGAGTCGTTGCGGTCTCAGGCCTCGACTGGCACGCGCTCGGCGACGAGCTCGACCGGTGGGGGTACGCCGTGACGCCCCGACTCCTCGGCGACGAGCAATGCCGCGAGCTCGGCGACCTCTTCGACGTCGACGGCGCCTTCCGCAGCACGATCGTGATGTCACGGCACGCGTTCGGCGAGGGCACCTACCGCTACTTCGCCGACCCGCTCCCCGCGGTCGTCCAGAAACTACGAGTCGAGCTCTATCCGCCGCTCGCCGAGATCGCCAACCGCTGGGCGGCGCAGCTCGGGACGCAGAAGTTCCCCGCCACGCTCGACGGCCTGGTCGAGTTGTGCGCGGCGGCGGGCCAGCACCGGCCGACGCCGCTGCTCCTGCGCTACTGGGCCGGCGGGTACAACTGCCTGCATCAGGACCTCTACGGCGAAGTCGCCTTCCCGCTCCAGGTCACGATCATGCTCAGCGCGCCGGATGAGGACTTCACCGGCGGTGAGAACGTGCTCGTCGAGCAGCGACCGCGTGCGCAGTCCCGCCCGGTGGTGACGCGCCTCGGTCGAGGACAGGCGCTCCTCTTCCCCACGCGGGACCGGCCCGTGGCGGGCAAGCGGGGCCCGAAGCGGGTCGCGATGCGGCACGGTGTGAGCACGGTCCACTCGGGGGAGCGCACGACGCTAGGGATCATCTTCCACAACGCCGAGTAGGCGAACGTCAGCCGGGCGGTACGGGGCTCAGCGCCGCGTACCCGTTCGCGAACGCGACCGCGTCGTCCGGAGGGTTCTTCACCTTCGACGCGCAATTCGGAGGCTGCGTGAGGTCGCCGCCCGTTGCCGTCGGCACGTCGACGCGCCCGCGGACCTTGCCGGTCGTGCACGTCGGCACGTTGATGTTGGCGACCTCGGTCGGCGCCTTGGGGTTCTTCTTCGTGAGCGCCCTGCGGTGCTCGTTCACCCACGCGACGGCCTGGCGCACGCCGGCGGGATAGTCGGGCTCCACGCCCGCGCTCGTGCCCTGGCTGATCGCGACGGCCGGGACGCCACGGCGGACGGCGGTGCGAGCAGCGCCCACGGTGCCCGAGACGTTCGTGACGGGACCGAGGTTGGAGCCGGCGTTCACGCCAGAGACAACGAGCTGAGGCTTGGTCGGGATGCCGCCGTCCAGCGCGAAGTTGACGGTGTCGGCCGGGAAGCCCTGCACCGCGATCGCGGGATAGCCGCTCGTGGTCGTCGCCTCCGTCGTTGTCAGCTCCCCGGGCGTGGTCATGTCGCTGGTCCCGCTCTTGTTATCGGCGGGCGCGACGACCGTCACCTGTACCCGATCCAGCTTGCGGAGGCCCTGCACGAGTGCGTCGATCCCCGGGGCCGCGACACCGTCGTCGTTGGTGACGAGCACGCGCAGAGCCGGTGGCCTTGGCGCGCGTGGCGCTCCCATCGCCGGCGTCGCAACGGCGCCGATTCCCACGGCGGCGGTCACGACAGTGACGGCGGCGAAGCGCGCGATCCGTCCCGACCACACGCTCATGAGGTTGCGTAGTAGCGGTCGCGCAGTTCCGCGTATGCGGCGCGGACGGCGCGCGAGTCGACGTCTTCGTCCGGCTCGACCGGGTATCCCTTGCCGAGGTCCCACGCGCTCGCAACCTCGTCGGGCGGAACCTGCTGCAACACCGCCGCCGCCTGTACGCACGCGCCGGTCGCGACGGGCTCGTCGCGCGGCACGATCACCGGAGCACGTGCGAGGTCGGCGACCACACTCTGGAACGC
>JBKOWN010000151.1:0-5889 GCA_046724435.1 Actinomycetota bacterium | reverse complement strand
AGCCGGGTGCGGCCCGACGGCATGACGGCGTTAGCCGTGCAGCCGTAGGGCTCCATCTCCGTCGCCACGGCGTCGGTGAACGCCAGCACGCCGGCCTTGGCGGCCACGTAGTTCGACTGGCCGGCGCCGCCGTACAGCAGCAGCCCGGTCGAGGTGTTCACGAGCCGGCCGTGCCTGCCGCGTCCCGCCTTGTGCTCGGCGCGCCACCACCGGCACGCCGGCCGGCTGACCGAGAACGTGCCGGTGAGATGGACGCGCAGCACGTCGGCCCATTCGGCGTCCTCGAGGTTGAACACCATGTGCGGACGGCCGATGCCGGCGTTGTTCACGACGATGTCGATGCGGCCCCATTCGTCGAGGGCCGTGCTCACGAGCGCCTCGCCGCCCTCGGGCGTCGAGATGTCGTGGGCGTCGGCGATCGCCTCGCCGCCGGTGTTCCCGATCGCGGCGACAGCCTCGTCGGCCGGCGTCTCGCCGGTCTCGGTGCCGTCCGTCGCGACGCCGACGTCGTTCACGACGACGCGGGCGCCGTAGGCGGCGAGCCGCGTGGCTTCGGCGCGGCCGATGCCGCGCCCGGCGCCCGTCACGATCGCGACCTTGCCGTCGAGCATGCGGTCGCTCAATTCTCCTCCCATCCGGGCTAGGTGGCCTCCAACACCGGTTGACGGCCCCGGGCCGCGAACTCCGCCCGCAAGGCGTCGACGTCGGCGGGGGTCAGGCGCCGGTATGCGCCGCCCTTCACGGGCTGCCACCACACCGCGTCGTCGGTCTCCCAGCGGTCGCGTCGCAGCACCCGCTTGAGGACCTTGCTCGTCTCCGTGACGGGAAGGGTGGCGGCGACGCGCACGAAGCGCGGCGTCCACTTCGTGCCCAGGTCGGGCTGGGCGGCGAGGAACGCGGCGAAGGCATCCGGGTCGAACGTCGCGCCCGGCCGCAGCTGCAACGCGGCCATGACGCGGTCGCCGACGTCCGGGTCGGGAACCGCGTACACCGCTGCCAGCACGACGTCCGTGTGACGGGCGAGGATGCGCTCGACGGGCGCGGCGGCGAAGTTCTCGCCGTCGACCCGCAACCAGTCGTAGTCGCGACCGGCGAAGAAGAAGTAGCCCTGCTCGTCGCGATAGGCGAGGTCTCCGGTCCAGTAGATCCCGTCGTGGACGCGCGCCTGGTTGGCCTCGTCGTTGTTCCAGTACCCCTCGAAGCCGGAGGCGCCCAGGCGGTTGACGAGCTCCCCGATGGCCTCCTCGGGGTTGAGCAGCCGGCCGTCGGCGTCGAAACGCGCCGGCGGGGTCTCCTCGGCCGTCTCGGGGTCGAGCACGGCCATGCCCTCGCCGCCGTGGCCGAGCGCGCCCGGCGGCATGTCCGGCGTGCGCTGCACGACCGCGCCGCCCTCCGTCGACCCGTACGAGTCGATCACAGGGACGCCGAAGCGGCGAGAGAACCGGTCGATGTCGAGATCGGCGCCCTCGTTCCCGAACACGAGGCGCAGCGTGTTGTCGGTGTCCTCGGGGCGCTCGGGCGTGGCGAGGATGTACGAGAGCGGCTTGCCGACGTAGTTGAAGTACGTGACACCGAACTTGCGCACGTCGGGAAGGAAACCGGATGCCGAGAACTTGCGGCGGAATGCGCTCGCCGCGCCGCCCGCGAGCGCGGGGGCCCATCCGGCCATCAGCGCGTTCGAATGGAACATCGGCATCGCGAGGTAGCACACGTCGTCGGGACCGAGCTTCACCATGTCGGCCAGCGTGCGGCCGATCCGGCCCAGCCGGCCCTGCGAGCACAGGCAGGCCTTCGGAGCTCCCGACGTGCCCGACGTGAACAACAGCAGGTAGAGGTCGGAGTCGGCGACCTCGACCTCGGGGAGCGCGGCGCCGCAGTGGCGGGCGAGCGCCTCGTCGTAGGCGGCGGACTCGACGTCGAAGGTGCGGTCAGGGCCGACGCCGGTGTCGATCCCGTCGACGAGGGGCGCGTGGCGCCCCTCGGTCACCAGCAGCTGGCACTCCGTGTGGGTGATGTCCCGGGCCAACTCGGCGCCGCGCCGGGTCGGGTTGATGCCGACGACGACCGCGCCCGCGACCGCCGCCGCGCCGAGCCACATGGCGAACTCCGGGACGTTGTCGAGCAGGACGCCGACGTGGAAGGGGCCCGGCCGTCGCCGCTCGTCGAGCAGGGCGGCGCGCTCGGCGCACGCGGTCACGTACTCGGCGTAGCTCCACGAGCGGTCCTCGAAGAGGATCGCAGGGTGCCGGTCGTCGACTCGGGCTCGGATGAGCTCGGCGATCGTCGGCATCGCGGCTAGGTCGGCGCGGAGGCGGCGGCTTTGCCGACCGCCGAAGCAGGAGCCGGAGCTTGCGACGGCGACAATCTAGGCCTCGTACTCGACGTGAAGGGAGCGGAACCCGCGCACGAAGGCGTTCGGGATGCGCGCGGGCGCGGTCGCGGGCGCGAGCCGCAGGTCACGCAGCCGTGGGAGCAGCTCCTCGAACATCACGCGGATCTCGAGACGAGCCAGCGCGGCACCCAGGCAGAAATGCGTGCCGAACCCGAACGCCACGTGTGGGTTCGGCTCGCGGCCGACGTCGAAGCGCTCCGGCGCGTCGAACACGGCCTCGTCGCGATTCGCCGAGGGGTACATGAGCAGGAGCTCGTCGCCCGCCTTCACCGGCGTGCCGGCGGTCTCCGCGTCGCGGGTGGCCGTGCGGCGCATGTTGAGGATCGGCGTGACCCACCGGATGAACTCCTCGACCGCGACCGGCAACAGCGCCGGGTCGTCGAGCAGCCGTTGGTGCTGGTCGGGGTGCTCGATCAGCGCGAGGACCGCGCCCGTGATGACGGTGCGGGTGGTCTCGGCGCCGCCGTCCACGAGCAGCAGTCCCTCCGAGAGCACCTGCTCGGTCGTGAGGACCCCGTCCGTCTCCGCTTGCATCCACAGCGACATCACGTCGTCGGCGGGTGCGGACTGCCGGGTCTGCATCAGGCGGGCGGCGTGCTCGCAGTAGTCGCCGAATGCATCCACCACGCCGTCGTTCATGTACCGCGGGCCGCCGCCGGCGACGATCGTCGCCTCCGACCAGTGCTTCACGCGCGGCCACTGGTCGTCGTCGAACCCGAGGAGCCGCGCGATGACCATGGCCGGCAACGGCGCCGCCAGCTCCTCGACGACCTCGCAGCGCCCCTTGCCGGCGACGGCGTCGACGAGCCGTCGCACCACCATCCGCACGGCGTCCTCGTGACCGGCGACTGCCTTGGGCGTGAAGCGCCGGGCCACGAGGCGCCGCCGCTCGTTGTGGCGCGGGTCGTCGTTGCCGATCATCGAGTCGTCGGCGGGAAGGTTCGGTCGGTAGCCCTCGGACGAGCAGAACGTCGCCGGGTCCTTCTCGATCGCCACCACGTCCTGGTAGCGGGAGATGCCCCAGAGGTGGTTGATCTCGTCCCGGTAGACGGGGGCGTTCCGCCGTAGCCACGCGTAGGTCGGGTCGGGATCGCCGGCATAGAGGTCGCCGTCGAGCAGGTCGATCGCCCCCGCCGGGGCCCGTTCCGCCACCGGGCTTGCCATTCCGGACACCATACGCGGCCCTCGCGCGTCTTGAAACACGTTCCGATTCGGGACACAATGCCCCGCACCGGGGCTACCCGGGGGGCGGAATGTGCAGATGGGGGGAAGGGTGAAGCGGAGCCTGTGGGCGCTCGTGGCCGTGGCGGTCGGGATCGGCTGGGCGGTGTCGCCGGCGGCGGGGGCCGCGCCGGCGCAGAACCAACCGGGCGGCTCGCCCGACAGCGAGATCGGCGTCACGGCCGACACGATCAGGATCGCCGTGATCGCCGACGTCGACAACCCCGCCCGCCCGGGCCTGTTCCAGGGCACCGTCAACGGGGTGCAGGCCTTCGCCAAGTACATCAACGGCAACGGCAAGCTCGCGGGCCGCAACGTCCAGGTCGACTTCATCGACTCGCACCTGAGCGCCGACGAGGCCCGCAACGCGGTCATCCGGGCGTGCCAGGAGGACTTCGCGATGGTCGGGACCAACGCGCTGTTCCTCAACAACGTGCAGCCGATGGAGCAGTGCGTCGACAAGGCCGGTCAGATGGCCGGACTTCCCGACGTGCCGACGCTCCAGACCGAGACGGCCCATCAGTGCTCGCAGATCTCGTTCGCGGTGATCGCCGCCGCCATCGACTGCTCGACGGTGAACCAGCACCCGCAGACGTACACGGCGCGCGTCGGCCAGATCCTCTACTACAAGAAGAACAACAAGGACCTCCACGGCGTCTGGGTGCTGCCGAGCGACCTCAAATCGACGATCAACTCGACGACGCCGGTCGCGACCGGAGACGTCAAAGCAGGCGTCAAGAAGGACGAGGACTTCTTCAAGCTCTCCGCCCTGGCAACTCAGAGCGACTACACGCCCCTCGCACAGGCCATGAAGCAGCACACCTCGACGTACGCGCAGAGCATCTCCGACTACAAGAGCTCGGTGCAGATGCGCAAGGAGTCGAAGGTCCAGGGCGTCAACAGCGTCAAAGTCTGGGACTGCGCGCTCCAGTGCTACGACGCCAAGTTCCTGAGCGAGGGCGGCGCCGACGTCGAAGGCAACTACGCGTCGCTGTTCTTCATCCCCTTCGAGGAGGCGAAGCAGAACAAGTCCGTCGACGCGTTCCTGAAGGCTATCGGCGGCAAGAGCAAGGCCGACGGCTTCGCGGCGCAGGCATGGACGGCCGGGCTCTTCTTCCGTGACGTCGTGGAGAACGTCGTGAAAGCCGACGGCAACAACGGCCTGACCCGGGCACGGTTCCTCGAGGAAGCGAGGAAGATCCACGACTTCACCGCCGCCGTCGGCGGCCAGGGCATGCTCGGGCCGACCGACGTCGGTGCTCACAAGCTCAATGGGTGTTTCGTGCTGACGCAGGTGAAGGGCGGGAAGTACGTCCGGATCTTCCCGAAGGCGAAGGGCACGTTCAACTGCGACGCCAAGAACGTGACCACGATCAAGCTCGATCAGACCTAGGCATTCGCTGCGCCCGGGTGGTGAGGCCACCCGGGCGCGGACTGCTTGAGCGGAGAACGTCGTGAACCTGAGCAGGCAGCGGGCAGCGGTCATCGTCGGCGCCCTTGTCTTCCTCGTCGTCATCGTGATCGGGTCGTGGGCGGGGCGTCCGATAACGCTCGACAGTGTGTTGTCCACGCTCATCGTCGGCGTGTCGGTGGGATCGATCTATGCGATCGCCGCGTCCGGCATCGTCGTCACGTACACGACGTCGGGCATCTTCAACTTCGCCCAGGGCGCCATTGGGATGTTCATGGCGTTCGTGTACTGGGAGCTGCGCGTCAACCGGGGTATCCCTGCCCCGATCTCGCTGTTCCTGACGATCCTCGTGCTCGCGCCGCTGCTGGGCGCGCTCATCGAACGGGTCCTCATCCGGCTGATCGTCGATTCGAGCCTCGTGGTACAGCTCGTCGTCACGCTCGGCCTGATGTTTGCCCTGATGGGTTTGGCGGTCACGATCTGGAACCCGACCTCGGAGTCGCGTTCGATCGATTTCTTCTTCGGGAGTAGCGGCTTCGACATCGGCAGCACATTCGTGCTCTGGCACCGCTTCATCACGATCGTCACCGCGGTGGTGATCGCGATCTTCCTTCGTCTCCTGCTCTACCGGACGCGCATCGGCGTGACGATGCGGGCGGTCGTCGACAACCGGAGCCTCGCCGGCCTCCACGGCGCCCGCCCCCAGGCGGCGTCGATGCTGTCCTGGGCGATCGGCTCGTCGATGGCGGCGGTGTCGGGGATCCTGCTGGTGTCCGAGCTCGGGCTCCAGGTCGACGCGCTCACGCTCCTGATCATCAACGCGTTCGCGGCCGCGATCGTGGGCCGGCTGCGGAGTCTCCCACTC
>JBKOWN010000032.1:0-6005 GCA_046724435.1 Actinomycetota bacterium | reverse complement strand
GCCGGTCGTGACGCCCGAGCCCACCGGCCCGTTCGCGACGATCCTCGAATGGGCGGACGAGCTCCGCCGGCTCGGCGTGCGGACGAACGCCGACCTCCCCGAGGACGCCAAGAAGGCGCGCGAGTTCGGGGCCGAGGGCATCGGGCTGTGCCGGACCGAGCACATGTTCCTCGGGGACCGGCTCCCCCTCGTGCAGCGCTTCATCCTCGCCGGCACCGAGAAGGAGGAGCAGGCCGCGCTCGAGGAGCTCGAGACGCTCCAGCGCGCCGACTTCCTCGGGATCCTCGAGGCCATGGACGGGCTCCCGGTGACCGTGCGGCTCCTCGATCCGCCCCTGCACGAGTTCCTCCCCGACGTCGAGGAGCTGCTCGTGCGCGACGCCAAGGGCCAGCTGGACGACGCCGGCCGCAAGCTCCTCGCCGCCGCGCAGGCGTGGCAGGAGTCGAACCCGATGCTCGGGACACGCGGCTGTCGGCTCGGGATCATCAAGCCCGGCTTGTACCGCATGCAGGTGAAGGCGCTGCTCGAGGCGGCGATCGAGCGCAAGATGTCGGGCGGCGATCCGCGGGTCGAGATCATGATCCCGCTCGCGGTCACCGAGCCCGAGCTGAAGTTCCTGGTCGACGAGGTGCGCGAGGTCGCGGAGTCGCTCTTCTCCGACACGCGCGAGGGCGTGTCGTTCCTCGTCGGGACGATGGTCGAGACACCACGCGCAGCTCTCGACGCCCACGACATCGCCGAGGTGGCTGAATTCTTCTCGTTCGGCACGAACGATCTCACCCAGATGACGTTCGGGTTCTCGCGCGACGACGTCGAGGGCCGCTTCATGCCGAAGTACCTCGAGCTCAACCTGCTTCCCGCCAACCCGTTCGAGACCATCGACGTCGAGGGCGTCGGCCGCCTTGTGCGCGACGCCGTGCAAGACGGACGCGCAGGGCGGCCCGACCTGAAGCTTGGGATCTGCGGTGAGCACGGCGGCGACCCGCCCTCGGTGCAGTTCTTCCACGAGATCGGTCTCGACTATGTGTCGTGCTCGCCGTACCGCGTTCCGCTCGCCCGTCTCGCCGCCGCGCACGCCGCTCTCGGCACCGACGGCCCCGCCGCATCGGCGTAACCGTCACACCGTCCCGGTACCCTCACCTCATGGAACCGGTGATCGTCGAGCAGGGTGTCGCCGTGCAGCGCGCCCACCGCGACGCCGATGCCTTCGTCGGCGGGCGGCTCCATCGCCGCGAGGAACGGGAGGCCGACCTCGCGGCCGTGCTGGCGCCGGGGGCGACGCGCCCGGTCGGCGCCGGCCATCGCAGGGTCCGGGAGGACGCCGACCCGTACCGGCTGTGCTTCGAGCGGGACCTCGACCGTGTGAAGCACTCGCGTCCGTGGCGCCGGCTGGCGGGCAAGTGCCAGGTGTTCATCGCGCCCGAGGACGACCACCTGCGCACCCGCCTCACCCACGCCGTCGAGGTCGCGCAGGTCGCGGTCGGCATCGCCCGGGTCGCGAACCTGTGCCTTCCGCTCGTCGAGTCCATCGCGCTCGCTCACGACTGCGGCCACGGGCCCGCCGGCCACGCCTCCGAGCAGGCGTTCTCGCCGTACCTCCCGGGCACCGGATACGACCACGCGGTCTACGGCGCCGATGTCACCCTGGCGTCGCTGAACCTCTGCCTCGAGACCCTCGACGGCGTGCGCAACCACTCGTGGCGCCGTCCCGCACCGGCGACTCCCGAAGGTGAGGTCGTAGCGTGGGCCGACCGCATCGCCTACGTCTGCCACGACTTCGAGGACGCGGTGCGCGCCCGCATCCTCACCCCCGAGGACCTGCCGCCGGAGGTGCGCGACGTCGTGGGCGATCAGCGTGCGGACCAGGTCGGGACGTTCGTGCACGCCGTGCTCGACGCCATCGATCGGACGGGCGAGATCGGGATGACCGAGCCGGCGGCATCGGCGCTCACCACGTTCCGCGAGTTCAACTTCGAGCGCATCTATCTGCGCCCGGCCGCCCGCGCCCAAGCCGAGAAGGTCGTCCATCTGCTGCGCGGGCTCGTCGAGCACTTCGCCGATGCACCGGGGCGCCTGCCCGATGTCGCCGACGGGACGCATCCGCCGGTCGAGCCCGGCTCTCCCGACGGCGCCGCGCTCGCGGTGCAGTACGTCAGCGGCATGACCGACCGGTTCGCGCTCGGACTCGGCGTCGAGTTGCTCGGCTGGCGGCCCGAAGCACTTCCCCGCGGCGTGTGACGCGCGGGACAGCACGGCGGAGCGCCCGCCCCGTCCTAACCTGACGCCCGATGGGCATCCTCGACGACGACGTCGCCCGAGTCCGGGAGGCGACCGACCTGGTGGCGCTGGCGGGGGAGCACATCGCTCTCAAGCGCGTGGGCCGCCGCTTCATGGGCCTCTGCCCATTCCACACGGAGAAGACCCCGTCGTTCTCCGTGAATCCCGAGCTCGGCGTCTACCACTGTTTCGGTTGTCAGAAGAGCGGCGACGCGATCACGTTCATCAGGGAGACCGAGCACCTCGACTTCGTCGAGGCCGTCGAACGGCTGGCAGCGCGCGCCGGCATCACGCTCCGGTACGACAACGTCGCTGTCGGCAAGGACCGCAAGCGCAAGGAGCGCCTCAGCGAGGTAGTCGGCGCCGCGATCGAGTTCTATCACCGCCTCCTCGTCGAGGCGCCCGAGGGCGGGCCGGGGCGCAAGCACCTGCGGGCCCGGAACTTCGACGGGGAAGCCGCACGCCGCTTCCACCTTGGTTGGGCCCCAGATGGGTACGACGCCCTGAGTGTCCACCTCCAACGTGAAGACTTCGAGCGCAAAGACATCGAGGACGCCGGCCTCGCATTCGTGAACCGCGTGAACAAGCTCCAGGACCAGTTCCGGTCGCGGCTCATGTTCCCGATCTACGACTCGCGGGGCGAGCCCGCCGGCTTCGGTGGTCGCGCGCTCGGCGACCAGATGCCGAAGTACAAGAACTCGCCCGAGACGCCCGTCTACCAGAAGAGCCGTTTGCTCTACGGGCTCAACTGGGCCAAGGCCGAGATCGTGGCGCGCGGCGAGGTCGTGATCTGCGAGGGCTACACCGACGTCATGGCCTTCGTTCTCGCCGGCACGCCCAATGCAGTCGCGACGTGCGGTACCGCGCTCGCCGACGAGCACTTCCAGATCCTGAAGAACCTCGCCCGCAAGGTCGTGCTCGCGTACGACGCCGACAGCGCCGGCCAGGCCGCCGCCGAACGCTGGTATCAGTGGGAGCAGGCCTACGAGGTGCAAGTCCAGGTCGCCGATCTGCCGGCTGGGCGTGACCCGGGCGATCTCTGGAAGGACGACCCCGGCGCGCTCACCACGGCCGTCGAACGGGCGGCGCCGTTCCTCCAGTTCCGGATCGACCGCCTCCTCGCCGGCGCCGACCTGCGCACGCTCGAGAGCAGAGCGCGCGTCGCCGAGGATGCTGCCGAAATCGTCGCGTCGCATCCCAGCGAGCTCGTGCGTGACCAGTACGTCATGAAGCTGGCCGGGATGCTCGACATCGACGCGGATCAGCTGCGCGCCGCCGTGCGAGCCGGGCCCCGACGCCGACCGACGCGAGATTCGCGCCGCGGTGGCGACGTCGACGCGCCGCCTCCGCGTCCGACGCAGGTCGACCGGCGTGAGCTCGACGTCCTGCGGTGGGCCATCCATCGCCCAGAGCTCGTCGCCGACTGGCTCGACGCGTCCTTGTTCATCGATCCGGCCGCGCGCTCCGTGTTCGAGTTGCTCGCGGAGTCCGCCACGTTCCGGGAGGCGCTCGACGCGAGCGACGATCCCACGCGAGCGCTGCTCGAGCGGCTCGCCAACGAAGAGCCACCGGAGGTGGAGAACGAGGACGAGCTCGCGACGCTGCGCGCTCGGCTGATGACCAACACCGTCGAGCCCGCCGCACAGCGCCTCCTCGCCCGCATGTTGCAAGTGGGCGACGAGCGCGGCCGCGAGGTCAAGACGCACCTCTCCGCGATGACGCACCATCGCGAGATCGGAGACTGGGATGCAGCGCGTCATGACGCCGAGCAGTTGGTAGGGTGGGCGGTCGCCCGAGCCGACGCGAACGAAGGGCGCGGGAGCAGCACGTGACCGGACACGCGGAAGACGCGGGACACGCCGACAAGGTCGATCGACCCGAGGCCGGCAGCCCGAACGACGCCTCCCCCGCAACTGCGTCGAATGCAGCCGCCGGTTCCGCCCAAGACGGTGGCCAGGTCGGTGGGGTCGAGGGCCTGCTCGCTGTCGTCAAAGAGCGGGGCTTCGTCACGACCGGCGAGATCTTTGCCGCGTTCCCGGGTCTGGAACCCGAGACCGCCGAGCTTGCGGCGATCTACTCGGGAATCAGCGCGCAGGGCGTCCAAGTAGTGGACGAGATCGCCGAGGAGCTCGAACGCGAGGATCAACGCCGAGGCGCACCCGAGGCCAGGCCACCGCACAGGGCCCGCAGCTCCGAGCCAGGCCGCTCGAGCGGCGTGGTCACCCGCCCCGGTGCCGCGCCCGCGACCAAAGAGCCGGTCTCCCGTCTCGGCAAGCTCGGCGAGCCGGCGGCGCGGCACGAGCGCGGCGAGATCGGCAGCTTCGACCCGGTGCGCATGTACCTCAAGGAGATCGGAAAGGTGCCGCTGCTCACCGCCGAGCAGGAGGTCACCCTCGCGCAGCGCATCGAGGCCGGCCTCCACGCGACGGAACGCCTCGAGCTCGAGGCGAACGTCACCGAAGAGGCGCACGCCAGCCTCGAGGCCGTCGCCGTCGACGGTCAACTCGCCAAGCGGCAACTCACCGAGGCCAACCTGCGTCTCGTCGTCTCGATCGCCAAGCGTTACGTCGGACGCGGCATGGCGCTGCTCGACCTGGTCCAGGAAGGCAACCTCGGCCTGATCCGCGCCGTCGAGAAGTTCGATTACACGAAGGGCTTCAAGTTCTCGACCTATGCGACGTGGTGGATCCGTCAGGCGATCACGCGCGCGATCGCCGATCAGGCCCGCACCATCCGGATCCCCGTCCACATGGTCGAGACCATGAACAAGGTGCTCAGGATCCAGCGTCAGATGCTCCAGGAGCTCGGACGCGAGCCGACGGTCGAAGAAGTCGCGATCAAGGTCGAGATGACCCCGGATCGCGTCCGTGAGATCCAGCGCATCGCGCAGGAGCCGGTGTCGCTCGAAACTCCGGTGGGGGAGGAGGACGACAGCTTCCTCGGCGACTTCGTCGAGGACCCCGCCGCCATCGCGCCGGCGACCGCCGCTGCCCGTGCGTTGCTGACCGACGCGATCGTCGAGGCGCTCGAGGAGCTCAACGACCGCGAGCGGCAGGTCGTGCGCCTCCGGTTCGGGCTCGACGACGGGCAGGTGCGCACGCTCGAGGAGGTCGGCAAGGAGTTCGGTGTCACCCGGGAACGAATCCGCCAGATCGAATCGAAGACGCTCGCCAAGCTGCGTCACCCCACCCGCTCGCAACGTCTGCGCGACTACCTCGAGGAGCCCTGAGCCGGACGCGATGACGCCGCGTAGATTTCGCGCGGGGCCGTAGCTCAGCGGTCAGAGCAGCCGACTCATAATCGGTTGGACGGAGGTTCGACCCCTCCCGGCCCCACGCTCTTACTCGCACCGTGTGCTGCCCGCTGTCGCCGTGTCGTTCCTGAGTGTGGCGGTGTTCGGGTTTGTCTTCATCCCACCGAGCAACTCATTCGACTTCGACGACCCGGGGGAGTGGCTGGCACTGAGCGTGCTGCTGGTGATCGCGATCGTGGTGAGCGAGCTCGCGGCACGCCAGCGGCGGGAGAAGGTTGAGGTGGCGCAGCTCGAGAAGGAGCAGACGGCGCTGCGCCGGGTGGCGACGATGGAGGTCCCGCGTCACGGTCTCGCCGTCGTGGCCGAAGGCAACCGAGTCCACTTCGTCGCCGGCGGCCCGCAACCCGGGGCGACGTACAGCGACGCCCACGAGGTGCTGACGTCTGAGCTAGGCGGACGCGCTCGGCCCGTTCGG
>JBKOWN010000159.1:0-3680 GCA_046724435.1 Actinomycetota bacterium | reverse complement strand
GTCCCGCGTCACGGTCTCGCCGTCGTGGCCGAAGGCAACCGAGTCCACTTCGTCGCCGGCGGCCCGCAACCCGGGGCGACGTACAGCGACGCCCACGAGGTGCTGACGTCTGAGCTAGGCGGACGCGCTCGGCCCGTTCGGCGAGGCGCCGACCGACTCGCTCTGTTGGCGGACCCGCTCGAGCCCCAGCTCGACCGCCGCCTGCGCCTTCTCCACCGGTCGGCTCCGTCGCGCGTCCTCGATCCAGCGACGGATCTGCTCGTACCGTTCGCGGCCCGCCTTGGAGCCGAGGTAGTAGCCGACGCCGAAGCCGGCAAGAAGTCCCACTCGAAATCGCATGTCGACGTTTGTACCGCGCGTGTGTCTTCCCGTACACATCCCGTCGCCGAACGAACACCAGTTCGATACAATCCCACCGTTGCACTTCCCCCATCGGGTTGCGAGGGGGAAGGGAGCCGGCAGCCATGGGCTACCGGGGCAAGGTCAAGGAGCAAGAGAGAGCACGGGCGTTGCGGGCTCAGAACCGCACGCTCGCCGACATCGCCGACACTCTCGGCGTCTCCAAGTCCTCGGTGTCGATCTGGGTCCGTGACGTCTCGTTCACGCCGACGCTGAAGCTGCGCGGACCGCACCGTCGCCCACACCCGGCGCACGAGGCGAAGCTCCGCCAGATCGAGGAGCTCGACCGCAACGGGTTGGAACGAATCGGTGTGCTCAGTGATGAGGGGCTCCTCGTGGCAGTGATCGCGCTCTATGCCGGCGAGGGTTCGAAGACAGGTGGCGAAGTTCGATTCTCGAACAGCGATCCGACGATGGTCAGGCTCTTCTGTGCTTGGTTCCGTCGCTTCTTCGACGTCGACGAGACGCGCGTTCGCGGACGGCTGTACCTGCATCAGGGACTCGACTTGAACGCGTCCGAAACGTTCTGGTCGGCGCTTACGAATATTCCGATCGCTCAGTTCCACAAGCCATATCGCGCGGTTCCGGACCCCGAGCATCCGTCGAAACAAGCACGAATACGGTTGCTTCTCTGTCGGCTACGCATGTGCGCCGACACACCGCGAGGTAATGGGTCTCGTAAGAGCTTTGCTATCGTCAAAAGCCCTTCCGGGGTAGCTCAACAGGTGGAGCAGGGGATTGTTAATCCCAAGGCTGCGGGTTCGAGCCCCGCCCCCGGAGCTCACACCCCAGCGAGCGCGCGGACGATCTTGCCCATCGAGGAGAAGTCCTCGCGCCCATAACCGGCGGCGCTGGCCGCGCCGAGGAGCTGCCGCACGATCCCCGACGTGAACAGCGGCGTATCCGCGCGAGCGGCGAACCCGATCGCGAGGTCCAGGTCCTTGGCCATGAGGTCGGTCATGAAGCCAGGTTGCCAGTCGTTCGACGCCGGACCATCGGGCTGCACGCCCTCGAACGGGATGCGGGTGCGGATCGCGTTGCAGTCGCCGGTCGAGTGCGTGATGACCTCGTGCAACTTGCGCAGGTCGACACCGGCTTTCGCCGCCATGGTGGTCGCCTCCGCGGTGGCCAACGTTTGCGCCGCGTAGAGCAGGTTGTTGCAGAGCTTGACGATCTGGCCGGTGCCGGGGCCGCCGACGTGCACGATCGTTCCGGCGAACGGGTCGAGGGCGGGCCGGGCCGCAGCGAGGACCTCGGCGTCGCCGCCGACCATCAGCGTGAGCGTGCCCTGCTGCGCGCCGACCGTGCCGCCCGACAACGGCGCCTCCAGGTAGCGCGCTCCGGTTGCAGCCACGCGTTCGTGCTGCTCGCGCTCGACGTCGGGATCGATGGTCGACGCGTCCACGACGATCTTGGTCTTGCTCAGAGCGGGCATCGCGACGTCGAGCACGTCGACGACGTCCGAGGAGCCCGGCACGCAGATGATCGTCACCTCGCTGGCGCGCACGACCTCATCGGACGTACCGCCGTCGATCGCGCCGGCCGCGACCGCCGTGTCGATCGGGGCGCGACTCCGCGAAGTCACCGTGACCTCATGACCCGCGCCCAGAAGGTTGCGCGTCATCGGCAGTCCCATCGCTCCCAACCCGATGAATCCGATGTTCATGCGACTACGGTAACCGGCGAGATGGCGCAGAGATCGGGCGACGCGGGCCTGCAAGCGTTCGCGCAAAGTGTCGAGCTCGCGCTCGTACAGGCATACACGGGGGTCGCGGGCACCGGAAAGGTCACGACGCCGGCCGCGCTCCAAGCGACGATGTCAATCGTCCAGCACCACCAGGAGCACGCGCGCGTTCTCGGTGATGCGTCCGCGAGCCGCGCCACGAACACGCCGAACCGCCGCCTTGCGAGCAGGTTCCGCACTGAGCTTCGACAGGCATCCGACGAGGCCGCCACACTTGACGTGTTGCTTCGACTCGAGAACGAGGCCGCGTCCACCTACGTGTTCGTGCTGGGCTCGCTCGAGGCGACCCCGGCGCTGCAACTCGCGGCGTCGATCTTGCCGGTGGAATCGCAGCACGCGGTCGTCCTCGCGAATCTCTTGCAGCGAGACCGCGCTGAGACGTTCCCGGCCTTCGAGACCCAGGACCAGGCGTTGAGGCCCGACGAGTTCCCGGCCGGCTGACGATGGACGGCGCGCTCACGCGGCGGCGCTTCCTGCAGATCGGCGGGACCCTCTCGATCGGCGCGATCCTGGCCGCCTGCGTCGGGGGAGGGTCGACCAACCGGTCCCCCGACAGCTCGGGCGGCGCCCGCGGCCGCCACGCGGATGCGACGATCCTCCGGACGTTGTCCTCCGTCGAGGCGGTCGCGGTCGTCGTGTACACGACTGCCCTGGACTCCGCGCTTCTCACGACGCCGGCCGCCGCCGGGCTCGCCGACGTGTTCCGATCACACCACCGGGAGCACGCGGCGTTGTTCGAGGGCACGACGCGAGACCTCGGTGCTGCGCCCTTCACGGAGCCGAACCCGGTCGTGATGCAGGAGGTCCAGCCCTCGCTCGATGGTCTGCGCGACGAAGGCACGGCCGTGAGCCTGGCCTTCGACGTCGAGACGATCCTCGCCGACACCTACCAGTCGACGATGGGAACCTTTGCCGACAAGAGCTTCAACGTCGCCGCCATGAGCGTCGGCGGCGCCGAGGCCCGCCACGTGGCCGCGCTCGCGCAGGCGCTCGGCGCGGGACCCGTCCCGCAGGCTTTCGAGACGACCGAGCGCGCCGTTCCGGCGGGGAGTGGCGTCTAGGACACGTGCGATCGGCGTGTAGCGTCGACGTACCATGGTCGGGCGCGCCGCAAGCGACATCTCGCTCGACGTCGTCACGGTCCCGACCTGGCGCGAGCTCCGCCGCCGGCTCCCGCAACTACTCGTCGGCATCCCCGTGCTCGGTATCGGGATCGCGCTGACACTCCAGGCGCGCCTCGGCGTGAGCCCGTATGACGTGCTCCACCAGGGCATCGCCGCCAAGACGGGTTTGAGCATCGGCACGGTTGTCATCCTCGTGGGGCTCGTCATCCTCGTGTTCTGGATCCCGCTCCGGCAGCGCCCCGGCCTCGGGACGGTCGTCAACACGCTCACCGTCGGACTGGTGATCGACCTCGCGCTGCGTGTGATCCCGGAGCCGGACCTGCTTGCCGCTCGCATCCCATTGCTCGTGGTTGGCATCCTCATCACCGGGCTCGGGATGGGTCTGTACATCGGAGCCGGGCTGGGCCCGGGGC
>JBKOWN010000079.1:0-4345 GCA_046724435.1 Actinomycetota bacterium | reverse complement strand
GGAGGCTGACATGGCCGAGATCGCTGACGAGTACATGCTCGAGATGCTCTCGAAGTCGAAGGACTACACCCTCATGCTGCTCCAAGAGGGGCCCAACTGGTCCGCGCCGGACCGCGATCAGATCATCTGGGAACACGGCCGACGGAACTTCGCGCTGCGCGCCGACGGCGTGCTCGCGATCGTCTGCCCGATCTTCGACGACACCCCGTGGTGCGGCATCGGTATCTTCGACGCGCCAAGCGGAGACGTTGCGCGCATCATGGACGACGATCCGGGAGTCCGCGCTCGCGTGTTCGAATACGAGATCCACCCGGTGCGTGGTTTTCCGGGAAGTACATTGCCCGACTGACGCCGCTCACAGGACAGCGCAAGAGCGCAGTTACGAGGCGATCACCGCGTCGGTCAGAGGGCCCACACCAGCAAGACGGTTCGTGAGCTCCTCGGTCAGGTCATAGCGTGAGCTGAGGTACGTGGGGTCGTTGTAGGAGACCCAGACGCCCCCGTCGGAGTCGGTCCACACGAGGATCTTGAGCGGCAGATCCAACGCGGCCAGCGGGGCGCCAACCATGACCGGAGTGCCCGCGGACGGGCTCCCGAAGATCAGCAGCTTCGTGTCGTTCATCGACAAGCCGGCAGCCGCCGCTTCACCGCTGTGATCAACGAGCGCGAACAACTTGAGAGCCTTGGCTTCGATGAGGTCGAGGAGCCGCTGAACGGTCGTCGCCAGTGGCAGCCGGCTCGCTCGAGTGACCACGCCCCCTGCGAAAGCGCGTATCCGTAAGCGTTACGGTCGATCGGCCGGCGTAGCGATGAGTCCGGCGCGCCCGTGCCGTCGTAAGAGCAAGACTCGACGCACGACCTGCGGACCAGGAGAATCCGATGACCACGATCACAGCCAGCCTGTTCATGGCGCTCGACGGCGCCGTCGACCCGGGCGTCGGCAACTGGCACTTCCCCTACTTCAACGAGGAGATGGGCAAGGCGGTCGACCGGACGCACGACGCCGACGTCATGCTCTTCGGCCGGGTCACGTACGACAGCTTCGCCGGAGCCTGGCCCGAACGGGAGGTTGCCGGCGAGGAGGACGCGGCGATGGCCAAGCGGCTCGGCGACATGCGGAAGATCGTCGCGGCACGGAGCCCGCTGAAGTTCACCTGGCGCAACTCTGAGCAGCTGCAGGGAGACCTCGTCGAGTCAGTCGCGGCGCTCAAGAACGACCCCTCGGTCCGGCGGATCGCATTGAGCGGGTCCGTGTCGGTGGTGCGGCAGCTCCTCGATGCCGGTCTGCTCGACGAGCTGCATCTGTTCGTCCATCCGGCGACCGCCGGGTCGGGGCTCAGGCTGTTCGAGGACGGTGGGCCCGCTCGACAATTTCAGCTGATTTCGGCGCAGCCGTTCGAGACAGGCGTCGTGTACCTCGTGTACCGGCCGGACCCGAACCCGCCGACGGGCTCGTACGAGCAGGCGAAGGAGACCCTGCCCCAGGAGTGAGTCGCCAGGCTGAGGCATGTACCGCGAATTCCGTCGCTCGTCTCGTCCGAGCGGCTGGCGACGATGGCGAGGGTGGCGTTCACCGGCATGGACGAGGTGATGGGGTTCCCGTCGTCATGGGCATTCGGCTACAGCCCGAATCGCCCCGGTGGCGCGGATCGACCGTGTCGTCGCCGAGAACGTGCCGTGAACACGTCGGCGCACCAGCCGCCTCGAGAACAGGAGGAACCTCAGATGAGCGAACCACGGACAGAGCTCGACGCACGCTTCAGCGACCACAATGCGACCCCGACCGACTGGAACGAGACGCTGCGAACGCTCGAGGGTGCCGAGCTGTTCTGGATCACGACGGTGCGGGTCGATGGCCGACCACATGTGACACCGCTCGTGGCCGTCTGGCTCGACGGTGCAATCCACTTCACGACCGGTCCCGAGGAACAGAAGGCGGTGAACCTAAGAGGAAACCCGCACGTGATCCTCATGACCGGATGCAACCAGTGGGATCGCGGGCTCGACGTGGTCGTCGAGGGTGACGCCGTCCGGGTGACCGACGATCAGCTGCTCGAGCGTCTCGCAGGAGCGTGGACGACGAAATGGGACGGACGCTGGCACTTCGAGGCCGGCGACGGGGCCTTCCACCACGGGGTGGGCCAAGCCCTGGTGTTCTCTGTCGAACCGACGAAGATTCTGACGTTCGGCAAAGGCACCTTCACCCACACGCGTCATCGGTTCTGACAACACAGACCGTTACGCGACGCTCTCCCGGACACAGAAGTCACTCGGGCGCAGGTGCTACCGGCGCCGCGACGGCACCCGGAAGAGGACCTCACCGATCGACCGCGCGGCCTCGATCGGATCGCCTTGCAGACGGTGGCGGAGATTCCCGGTCGTCCAGAGGCTGGCGAAGCCGTGCGCGAACGACCAGCCGGCGATTGCGACTCGAAACGCGTCGCGGTTCGGGAAGGCCTCCTCGGCCGGCCCGTACAGCAGTTGGCCGGCGGCATCGCGAGCTTCGATGACGGCCGGGTCGTCGGCCCCATACAGGTCGGGGTGGTACATGACCTCGAAGTGCGCGGGGTGGCCGACCGCAAAGGCGATGTAGGCGAGACCGACCTCGGCGAAGCCACCACGTTCGTTCGCCTGCTGGAGGGCGACTCTGAGCAAGTCGAACCCTTCAACCGCGATCGCCGCGAGCAGCCCGGCCTTGTCCCCGAAGTGATGAGCGGGCGCGGCGTGCGAGACGCCGGCGCGGCGGGCCAACTCCCGCATGCTGAGTTCCATCGGGCCTCGATCCGCGATCTCCTCGAGCGCTGCGTCCAGGATGACCCGGCGCAGATTCCCGTGGTGGTACGGCTCCGATCGCGGTTTGCGCCGTTGGGCCATGCGTCACAGCCTCCGATCTAGACCTTGACAAGATAGCCCGGTGCCCGTAACTTGTCGATGTCAAGATAGGGAGGTGAGCATGCCGACTCTGCCCTGGACCCCGGTCGAAGAGCCCGCGCCGGACCACGTAGTGGTCGTACTCGGCTCGAAGCTCGAGCTTCGCTCCTACCGTCACATCGTCGGCTTCCTGCGCGCGGCCCTCCGTGTGCGCAAGCAGGTTCGTCGGTCACCCGGCGCGGTGGGCGTGTCCCTCATCGCTCAGCCGTTGCGAAAGACCTTCTGGACCCTGTCGGCATGGTCGGACGGGTCGCAGCTCGACGCGTTCGTGGGCAACCGCCCACATGCGGATGTGATGCGCCGGTTCCATGACCGGTTGGAAGAGGCTTCGTTCACGACGTGGAACCACCGCGCCGCTGCACTTCCCACACCGAAGAGCAACGCCGGACAACTCTGGCAAGAGGCCAGGGAACGCCTCGCCACCTCGACGACGGGAGGAACCGATGAGCACCGCTCGTGACATCTCACTCGCGGGTTGGGACATCAACCGGTTCGACGACACGGAATGGATCCCGTGGGGAAGCCGGGACGACGCCCGCGCCAAGATCCTCGGCCACGCCGATGGTTACATGGTCGTGCTCGTCGAAGCCCAGGCCGGGTACCGGGGCGACCCCCACACCCACGAGTTCGCCGAATTCTCGTACCTCATCGAGGGCGCGGTCCGAAACCAGGGAGAGATGTTCCGGGCCGGCGACGGCTACGCAGCCGCCGCAGAATCGACCCACACGGACTTCGAGACGCTGAGCGCGGCGCGCTACATCGTGATCTTCCGGATTTGAGCCCGCGCATAAGCCGACGTCCCGTCCTCCTCGTTGTCGAACTCAGCAGGCCCCCTCGTGCGGCGTTCCTCCGCGGAACCGCGCCACTCTTGTGTCACGAGCTCGGGGAGAGCGCCCCGCCGATCGTCGACCCACACGCTCCACCGGTGAGCCGCTTCCCCGACCTCGTGAGACCAGTCGTGATAGCGACGAGGCGGCTATTCACCGACGGGATCGAGGGCATAGCGAAAGGCCTCGGTCCGATCGAGGATCACGTTCGTCAGCGCAAACACATCAGGGGGCCACTCGGGGAGCGTGTTGGACAGCGGGCATGCAGCCAGTGCGTGCCAGACATGCGCAGCTTTCGCCTCATCTATGCGTGAGCGCGTCAGCTGCTCATCGCCGCTGATCGTGGTCATGCAGCTTCCCCCATGCGCCGCGTGCAAGGAGGCGCGGGAACCTGACCAGATCTTGAGGGTTGGTCTCGGGATCCGTCAATGCCAAGTTGAGTGCATGCAACTGGTCACCTGAGACGCAAGTGCTCGCGGAGGTGCGTATCGGCTGGCGCCTCTCGAGTGACCGTCGGCAAGGAGAACCGCTTTTAGGCCTTGAGCAACCCTCGGTCAATGCGTACCCGCCGCCACTCGGCGACACAC
>JBKOWN010000140.1:0-4023 GCA_046724435.1 Actinomycetota bacterium | reverse complement strand
CACTGCAGACGGTGTTCAACCTGCTCGAGCAGGAACCCGGACGCACGTTCGCGGCCGAGCCGGCCGTCACCGAGGGGCGCGTCGGCTTGATCGCCCGCGTGCCGCACGCCTCCGACGTCCTGTCGGGCAAGGTCACGCGCGACACCGAGTTCGAGGGTGACGACCACCGCGCCCACCGCAAGCGCGAGAACCTCCTCGACCTCTTCGACAAGGCCGACGCGATCGGTTTTCTGCACGGTGCCGAGACCGGCCGCACCATCGGCCAGGCCGCGGTCGCCGGCATCCTCGCCATCGACGGTTTCACCACCGTGCTGCCCACGTGCGTGACGATCGACGAGGTGCGGGAGTACGCCGAGGCGTCGGACCTGCCGCTGAGCATCGACGAGAGGGCCGAGGTCGACGCGCAGTGGCGCGACAACTTCGGCATCACCGACCGCTACGAGATGCCCCTGAAGAGCAGCGGCTGAGTTACT
Source organism: Actinomycetota bacterium (assembly GCA_046724435.1). Lineage (GTDB taxonomy): Bacteria > Actinomycetota > Acidimicrobiia > IMCC26256 > JACDBD01 > JALZAA01. The sequence goes on along the minus strand of JBKOWN010000140.1, from coordinate 3,550 downwards.
CGTCAGTAACTAGCGAGTAACGTGACGCCGATGGCGATGCGACTCCCGGCCGAGCAGCGCCGGCGCCAATTGCTCGACGTCGCCTGCGACGTGTTCGCGACGACCGGCTTCCACGCGACCGCGATGGACGACATCGCGGCCGCAGCCGGGGTCACGAAGCCGGTGCTCTACCAGCACTTCCCGTCCAAGCGCGCCCTGTTCGTGGAGCTGCTCGCGGACGTCGGCCGGCAGCTGCTCGACGAGCTCGCCACCGCCACGAGTCGCGCCACCACCGGTCGCGAGCGCGTGGAGGAGGGCTTCAGCGCCTACTTCCGGTTCGTGATCAACAACCGGGCCGCATTCCGGCTGCTGTTCGGCGCGTCGGCCCGCAACGATCCCGAGTTCGCCCGCGTGGTCGACGAAGTGATCCACGCCGCCGCCGACTCCATTAGCGAGCTCATCGAGATCGACGCCACGCCCGAACACCGGCGCGTGCTCGCCCACTCCCTCGTCGGCATCGCCGAGGCGACGAGTCGCCACGCGCTCACCGACCCGGACGCGTCGCACGACCCCGACGAGCTGGCGGCCTGGATCTCGGAGCTGACGTGGTTCGGGCTCCGGGGCATCCGCCCCGAGGACCGCCCCGCGCTGGCCTAGCGCGCGCCGCGCAGGAGGGCGCCGGGGCGGGCGCCGGTGTCCTCGCCGTCGCGCAGCACGACCTCGCCGCTCACGATCGTCGCGTCGTACCCCTCGGCGCGCTGCAACAGGCGCCGGGCGCCACCCGGGAGGTCGTAGTGCATCTCGGGGCGGCGCAGCACGAGACCGTCGAGGTCGATCACGTTGAGGTCGGCCTTCTTGCCGGGTGTGATCTCGCCGCGGTCGCCGAGCCCGTACAGGGAGGCGGTGTCACTCGTCATCTTGCGCACCACGAGCTCGAGGGGAAGCCGCTCGCCGCGGCTGCGGTCCCGCACCCAGTGCGTGAGCATGTACGTCTCGATGCTGGCGTCGCAGATGGCGCCGCAGTGCGCGCCACCGTCGCCGAGGCCGAGCGCGGTCATCGGGTTCTCGACCATCTCACGGATCGGATCGTGCGTGAAGCGGCTGTAGCCGAGCAGAGGTCGCAGCAGGAGCTCGCGTCCGTCGTGCTCGAGCAGCAGGTCGTAGAGCAGGTCCGACGGGTCACGGCCGTCGCGCTCGGCGCGCGCCGCGATGCTCTCGTCCGGCCGCGGCTCGTAATCGGGCGGATCTCCGATCGTGAACATCCGATCGAGCCCGAGACCGATGAACGCCATGACGTCGTCGGGTTGTGGCGATTCCGCCAGGATGGCGGCGCGCACCGCCGGATCACGGAGGCGCGCCACCTTCTCGTCGAGCGGGAGACCGTCGATCGCCTGGTAGCTCGGTCGGTCGCGCAGCGGGTGGAACGTCTGCAGTCCCAGCAGCAGGCCGAGGGGCCGGCCGGCGACCTGCGGCCGGATCGGGACGCCGCGGTCATGCACCTCGAGGGCGAGGTCGAGCATCCGCTTCCATTGGTCGGGGTCCTGGTCGTGCTGGATCATCGCGAACGTCACGGGGCGGTCGATCTCCGCCGCGAGCCGCAACATCCAGTCCATCTCGCGGTCGGCGGCGGCGAGGTCCTCGCCGAGCACGCCGGCCGGCGCGAGCTCGAACACGCCCGCGCCCGCGTCGGCGAGCGCGCGTCCCATCGCGAACAGCTCGTCCTCGGCCGCGAACGTGCCGGGCACGGGCTCGCCGTCGATCGCTCGGTGGGCGATCGTGCGCGACGTCGAGACACCGAGCGCGCCCGCTTCGATGCCTTCCCGCACGATCGCGGCCATCCCGGCGGCGTCGTCGGACGTGGCGGGCTCGTTGCGGGAGCCGCGCTCCCCCATGACGTATGCGCGCACGGCGCCGTGCGGGACCTGCGTGCCGACGTCCAGCGCCAGCGGCTGCTCGTCGAGGAAGTCGAGGAACTCGGGGAACGTCTCCCAGCCCCACCTAATGCCGGCGGAGAGCGCGGCGCCGGGAATGTCTTCGACGCCCTCCATGAGCCCGATGATCCAGTCGTGCTTGTCGGGTCGGGCAGGAGCGAACCCGACTCCGCAGTTGCCCATGACGATCGTGGTGACGCCGTGCCACGAAGACGGCGTCAGCAGAGGATCCCACGTGACCTGGCCGTCGTAGTGCGTGTGCACGTCGACGAAGCCGGGGGTGACGACCTTGCCGGTGGCGTCGATCACCTCGGCGGCGTCGCCGTCGACACGGCCGACCTCCGTGATCCGCCCGCCGTCCACCGCCACGTCGGCGGCGACGGCCGGCTCGCCCGTGCCGTCGACGACCGTGCCGCCCCGGACGATCAGGTCATGCATGGGCTTCTCCTACCTGCTGCCGTCTGGGCTATCTTGCCCCAAGAAGAGAACGTGTTCCAGTTTTTCTGCCGGCCCCCGGAGGTCCCGCCATGACGACCATGACCCTGGAGGACGTGAACCTCGCCGACCCCGGCAACTTCGTCGCCTCCGTCCCCCACGAGATGTTCGCCCTGCTGCGACGCGAGGCGCCGGTGTGGTTCCACCCCTCGACCGACGACACCGAGGGCTTCTGGTGCATCGTCAAGTACGCCGACCTCGTCGAGCTGAGCCGCGACTACCCGCACGCGTCGTCGGAGCTGGGCGGGATCACGCTCAACGACATGACGAACGAGGATCTCGAGCTCCAGCGTCAGATGATGCTGATGATGGACCCGCCGAAGCACACGAAGCTGCGCTTGCTCGTCAACAAGGGGTTCACCCCGCGGATGATCGGCCGGCTCGACGAGCGCATCCGCGAGACGACGAAGGGGATCATCGACGAGGTCGCGGCGCGCGGGGAGTGCGACTTCGTGGTCGACGTGGCGGCAGAGCTCCCACTTCAGGTGATCGCGGAGATGATGGGCGTTCCGCAGTCCGACCGCCACAAGATCTTCGAGTGGAGCAACCGCCTCATCGGGTCGGAAGACCCCGAGTACAACGTCTCGCGCGAAGAGGCGATCGACGCCGCGACCGAGATGTTCATGTACTCGACCGACCTGGCCGAATCGAAGCGCGCCAATCCCGGCGGCGACATCATCAGCACGCTGCTCCAAGCCGAGGTCGAGGGAAACCGGCTCACCGACGCGGAGTTCAACCTGTTCTTCCAGCTTCTGGCGGTAGCCGGTAACGAGACCACCCGCAACCTCATCTCGAACGGGATGCAATTCCTCTTCGAGCATCCCGATCAGCGGGCGAAGCTCGCGGCCGACCGCTCGCTGCTGCCCGGCACGATCGACGAGATGCTGCGATACGCGTCTCCCGTCATGTACATGCGGCGCACCGCGCCGGAGGACTTCGAGCTGCGAGGCCAGACAATCCGCGCCGGCGACAAGATCGCGCTCTGGTACATCTCGGCCAACCGTGACGAGGAGGTGTTCGACGACCCGAACACCTTCGACATCACGCGCACGCCGAACGACTACGTCGCCTTCGGTGGCGGTGGCCCCCACTTCTGCCTCGGCGCCAACCTGGCCAAGCTCGAGATCCGGACGATGTTCGAGGAG
>JBKOWN010000150.1:0-14937 GCA_046724435.1 Actinomycetota bacterium | reverse complement strand
GGCGGGGGGATCGATCACGGTCTCTGGAAGGCGATGGTCGAACAGGGGTGGACGGCGGTCGAGGTGCCCGAAGAGCAGGGTGGCCTGGGGCTCGGCGCCGTCGAGGTGGCCGTCCTGGTCGAGGAGATCGGACGTCACGTCGCGCCGGCGCCGTTCCTGTCGACGTTGCTCGTGCTCGGCGCGTTGGCGCGGGCGGGGCGAGACGACTGGGCCGCGCGGCTCGCCGGCGGCGAGGCGATCGGCTGCGTCGCCTGGAGCCGGCCGGGTCGCGTCGACGTCCGTTCTCGCCGGGACCGCTTGACGGGGCGGACCGATCCGGTGCCGTTCGCGCCGAGTGCCGACGTCGCCGTGGTCGTCGCCGAAACCGACGAGGGCCGAGCTCTTTACGCGCTCGACCTGGGGGAGCGCGAGCGGCCCCGGCGCGAGCCGGCCATGGACCTGACACGCGAGCTCGGCTGGCTGCGCTTCGACGACACACCTGCCGAACCAGTTGGCGGTGACGCCGAAGTCGAAGCGCTTCTCGACCGGGGCGCGACGTTCACGGCGGCAGAGATGCTCGGCGGCGCGTCACACGCGATGGACATGGCCGTCGGGTATGCGAAGGACCGCATCCAGTTCGGCCGTCCCATCGGCAGCTTCCAAGCGGTGAAGCACCGGTGCGCAGACATGCTGGTCGACGTCGAGGGCATGCGCTCGAGCGCATACTGGGCGGCGTGGTGCATCGGCGCCCGTCACGAGGATGCGTCGGTGGCGGCGTCGACGGCCAAGATCTGGTGCTCCGACGCGTCGAAGCGTGTGATGGCCTCCGCGCTCCAGGTGCACGGCGGGATCGGCTTCACGTGGGAGCACGACCTCCACCTCTTCCTCAAGCGCGCCCAGCTCGACCAGGTGAGCTTCGGCGACGCCGCGTTCCACCGGCAACGACTGGCCGATCTGCTCCGCCCGCGCGTCGAGGCGGGCGAGAGCGTCATCTGACAGGGTCTCCGCCGGTGCTCGGGGGGAAGCCAACGGGGCTCGTGTCGGTGACGGCTGCTGTGGTCGTGGTGGCGGCGGCCTCGTGTGGAGCCCAGAGCGCGAGCGCGAACCGCCTCGACAACACGCTGCGGACCAACCAGGTGCAGGTTCTGGCGACGCACAACAGCTACCACATCCAACAGGACGCGCCGATCCCGGCGTCGGCGACGACGCAGTACACGCATGCACCGCTCGACCAGCAACTCGACCTCGGTGTGCGCGGCTTCGAGATCGACGTCGCGAACCCGCCCGACGGGTCGTTCCCCGTGCTGCACACTCCGGTCGTAGACGCCACGAGCAACTGCACGCCCCTCGCGCAGTGCCTGCAGGTGATCCGAACGTGGTCCGAAGCGCATCCCGGCCACGTCCCGATCTTCGTCCTCATCGAACCGAAGAACGACGACATCGATTTCGTCATCGACCCGACGCTCCGGCGGTTCGACGCCGCCGGCCTCGACCAGCTCGACAAGACAGTTCGTTCCTCGCTCGACCCCGACCTCATCACGCCCGACAGCGTGCGGGGCAACGCGAAGACGCTGCGGACCGCCGTCACCGGCCGGGGGTGGCCGACGCTGGGCAAGACACGCGGCAAGACGCTCGTCGCGCTCAACACGGGTGGTGCGATTCGAGACGCGTTCCTCCAAGGCCACCCGTCGCTCGAGGGTCGGGCGATGTTCGTGACCGCCGCCGAGCAATCGCCGGCGGCCGCCGTCATCAAGATGGACGACCCCGACGAAGCCAGGATCCAGGCGCTCGTGAAGCAGGGTTTCATCGTCCGGACCCGCGCCGACGCCGACCTCGTCGAGGCGCGGAACCACGACACGACGCGCCGTGACATCACGCTGCGGAGCGGCGCGCAGATCGTCAGCACGGACTTCGAGGTAGCGGTGCCCGCGATCGGCGGCGACTACGTGGTGCAGATGCCCGGCGGCACACCGGCGCGCTGTAACCCCGTGAACGCGCCCAAGAACTGCCGCCCCGCCGACGTCGAGAACCCGAGGCAGCTCACGCGGAAGCGCTAGGGCTGCGCGGCCCGCCGTTTCAGCTCGGCGCGGTCGGGCTTGCCGGCGGCGAGGAGTGGCAGCGCGTCGAGCTGGACGACGCGCTCAGGGGTCTTGAACATGGCGACGCCCTGTCTCTCGAACCAGGCTCGGCACTCGGCCAGATCGAACGGCGCCGACGCGACCACGAAGGCGCAAACGCGCTCGCCGAGACGTGCGTCCCGCTCGCCGACAACGGCGGCCTGTCGCACGTCGGGGTGCGCTTCGAGGATCCCTTCCACCTCGGCGGCGGCGATGTTCTCGCCGGCGCGGATGATGACGTCCTTCATGCGGCCGACGATGGTGAGCCAGCCGTCGGCGTCGACGGTGGCGAGGTCGCCGGTACGGAACCAGCCGCGCCGGATCGCGGCGCTCGTCTCCTCGACGTCCGCGTAGCCCACGAACAGCTCGGGCCCCCGCAGCCACAGCTCGCCCACCTCGCCGGCCTGCAGGTCGGTTCCCGCGTCCGGGTTGCCCACTCGCAGCTCTGCCGCGCCTGTCACCCGCCCGTCGGTCTGGCGCGCCTGCTCGACCGGATCGCGAGACGTGCTGGTCGTGACGGTCGGTGCCTCGGTGGAGCCGTACGTGCGCTTCACGCGCGCCCCGAACGCGTCGCCGGCCTGCTCGACGAACGCGGCGGTGACTCCCGCGCCGCCGCTCGAGATCAGACGGAGGCTCTCGACTCGCTCCCGGGAGAACCCGGGTGCGGACATGAGCCCGACGAAGAACGTCGGCGGGCCGATCATGAACGAGATGCGCTCGCGTTCGATGGTGGCGAGCGCGTCCTCCGGGCTCCATTTCGCCATGAGCGAGGCCCGCATCGGCAACGCGCCCGGGATCAGCACCGCGTTGAGCAGGCCCGACACGTGCGCGAGCGGCGCCGGCATGAGAATCGAGTCGTCAGGCCGGAGCTCGTGGGCGCGGATCATCACCTGCGCCTTGTACGCCAGCCCCCGCTGCGTGTGGAGCGCCGCCTTCGGCGCGCCGCTCGAGCCCGACGTGAACAGCGCGACCGCAAGATCGCTCGGTCGCGCTGCCGGTCGGGTGACAGGCATGCCCGCTTCGAGCAGCTTCGGCAACCGCGCGCTCGGCCCTCGCACCTCGTCGGGCGGGAGCCACACACCCGCATCGAGCGCGCCGAGCATGCGTTCGACTTCGGCAGGACCAGCCTGGTGGTGGATCGGCGCTGCGATGGCGCCCAGCCGCCAGCACGCCCGGTACAGGAGCACCGCTTCGTGCCAGTTCGGCGACTGCCACGCGACCACGTCGCGCCGGCGGACGCCGGCGGCGCGCAGGCCTCCCGCCAACGCAGCCACTCGAGCCTCGAGCCCGGCGCCGTCGAGCCGTACTTCGGCCGTGTCGACTACGACGACGTTACCGCCGGCGCGCCGCGCGGCGTCGGTCACGATCGCGTCGAGAGACGGGATGTCCCACGGCCCACCCGGCGCCAGGTAGTCGCGCGCTCGCGGATGGCGGTATGTGGGCCGGAGCGTCACGCGCCGGCGAGCGGGTTGCGCCAGCCGGCGCTCACGCTCGTTGCACCCTTCACGACTTGCGACCCGATGTAGTTCCGCTGGATCTCGACCGTGCCGGCGCCGATGCACAGACCGCGGATGTCGCGGTACGCGCGCTCGACGGGGTACTCCCGGCTGTACCCGTAGCCACCGAGCAGCTGGATCGCCTCGTCGCACACGAACTTGGCGGCGAGGTTGGCGGCCGCCTTCGCCATCGCGGTCTCGAGCGCGGGCGGTGTGCCACCGGGCCCTGCGAGGCGGAGCGCCCGCAGGAGCAGCAGCCGGGCGCCGTCGAGCTGCGTGGCCATGTCGGCCGCCTTCCATTGCAGTCCCTGGAGCTCCGCGAGCGGCCGACCGCCGACGACGCGCTCGTTGATATACCGGACCGCGTACTCGAGCGCCCCCTGCGCGGCGCCGACGCACATGGCGGCGTTCCCACAGCGCTCGTGATTGAGATGCGAGATCAGCGTCTTGAACGCCTCGCTGTTCGACGGGTCGCCTTCGAGCAGCACATCCTCGGGCGCGACGTACACGTCGTCGAAGGCGAGCTCGGCCTCGCTCGTGCCCCGCAGGCCCATCTTCATGTGCGTCCCGGCGCAGGTCACTCCGTCCGCCCGCAGGTCGACGACCACCGCGCCGATGCCCTTCGATCCCTCGCTGCCCGGGAACCGGCACCACACCAGGCACGCCCCCGCCTTGTGTCCGCCGGTGACGTAGTTCTTGTACGCGTTGAGCCGGTATCCGTCGCCGTCGGGGGTGAGCCGGGCGCGCATGTGGTTCACGGCTGAGCCGGCCTCGCTCTCGCTGATCCCGATGCAGAACAGCGCCTCGCCGCTGGCCGCCAATGGGAGCCAGCGTTCCTTGAGCGCGTCGCACCCGAGATGCTCGATCGCGCGCGGCGGGCCGTTGTAGATGAGCTGGGCGAGGATCGCACTCGAAACGTCGGCGCGTGCGAGCTCCTCGAGGGCGATACCGGCCTCGATGTCGCCCATGCCCATGCCGCCGTACTGCTCGCCGACGGTGATGCCGAACAAGTCGGCCTTGCGCAACGCGTCCCACGACGCGTCGGGGAACTCCTCGGTCTCGTCCCAGTGCCGGGCGTTGGGCGCGAGCTCGCGCTCGGCGACGTCGCGCGCGAGCTTGCGCAGCGCTTGCTGGTCCTCGTTCTCCGCGAAGGGATCGGTGCCCGCGGCGCTCGTCGACATGCCTGACAGGGTAGTCAGGGTCCTCGTCGTGTCACGTGAGCGCGCCGGGCGGCGGAGCCCGCGCGGCCAGCGTGGTGCGGCGCAACGCGTCGATCTGCGTCGCGCTGAGTCGCGTGCGCAGGTCGCTGCTCCGCGCTCGCAGGTCGTAGAACACGAGCCGGGCGTCCAGGCTGACGCGAGGCTCTTGGCCGAGCGTGCGTGTGTACTCCGCTTGGATGGCCGCGCCGTGGTCCTCGTAGCCAGCGCGATCGATCATGAGGCCTGTGAATCCGACCGACGTCAGCGCGTCGAGCGCTTCGGGCGCGGGCCTCCGCACCAGCGCGCCTTGCCAGTCGCCGTTGCGCCCGCGCACCGCGCCCCAGCTCCAGCGGAGCGAGTCCGCGTGCAGCCAGCCGCGCGCCTGGTCGTACGGGCCCGTCCCCACGATCGACCCGGCCTCGGGGAAGAAGACGTACGGCATCTCGAACACCGCCGCGCCCTTCCCGAGGTCGCGCTCGATCCCGTGCATGAACACGTCGTCGCTATGCCAAGCGCGGTCGAGTGCCTTGTAGTGGGGGACGTCGGCAGAAGACGTCTGGTCGAAGACGCCGACCGCGAGCACCGCCACGCAGACGGCGGCGGCGACGACGGCACGGCCGTGCCAGCGGGGCACGCGCACGACCATCCAGTCGAGAGCGAACGCGACCGCGACGAGGGCGAAGAACGCAATGAACACCGAGATGCGGTTGTACGAGCGGATGTACCGCACGCCGACTGCCGAGATCAGGAGCGAGAACCCGCTGACGGTGCCGACGATCACCGCGACGATCGTCAGCAGCCCCAGACGCTTCCCCATCTCGGCGCGCGTGCCGAGCGGGGGAGGACCGCGCGTTTCGAGGTCGCTGCGCCGTCGTAGGAGGCGGCTCAGCGTGAACACAAGGAGCCCGACGAACCCGAGCGCACCGATCAGGCCCAGCTGCTGCCCGCGTTCCGACGTCACCACCGGACTGAAGCGATCACTCTTGCGTTGGACGTCGGCGAAGGCGCCGATGCGATGGTCGATGCGCGGGAGCACGAGCTCCGCGACGCGGAGGCCGTTCACCTCGGTTTCGGAGATCCCGCGCGGGATCGCCTGTTCGTTTTGTCCGTGTGACAGCCAGTAGAGGAACGACGGCGACAGGTTGAGCAGCAGCACGACGAGGACGAGACCGGCGGCCACGCCGCCCGACGCGGCTCGACGCCAGCTCCGGCGCGCGACGAGATCGACGGCGCCAGCGGCGGCCAGTAGCAGCACCGCGAAGAACGCGTAATACGGTCCGGTCGAGCCCAGGGCCGCGCACGCCAGGAACCACGGCAGCGCGCGCCGGCTCCACAGCGCCAGCCGCCACCTCGGCTCGGGCGACTCACGTTGCGCCGTGAACGGAGGGTCGTCGGAGAGCACCTGCAAGATGAGCAGGGCCGCGATCGGGACCATGAAGTACCCCGACAGCAACAGGTGCGCTTCGCCCCGCGCGACGTGGTACGGCAGGAAGCTGTAGAGGATCGCCACGACGGCGGCGACCAGACGCGACACCCCGAGCCGGCGGAGGACGAACCACGCCGCCAGTGACACGGCGACGAAGGTCAAGAGGTAATAGACGTTCATGGTAAGGACGGCGTCGCGGAGAAAGAACCCGAGCCCGCGCAGCAGCCCCAACTGGAGGTTGTCGCCGCTCTCGGGGTTGTCGTAGAGCTGGAGGCCGAAGGGCCAACCCAGGTTCGGGATCCGCAGGTACGAGCCGTGATCGACGAGGCCCTTGGTCAGCATGAGGTAGTACGGCGCGTCCGGCGCGTACGCGAGCGGTGGCTTATCCGTCGCGTTGTAGACGAACGGGACGCGGAGGTTCGCTTGCCAGAGCCGCAACGTGATGACGAGCAGGCCGACCGTCGCCGCGGCGACACCGACCGCGTCCAGGAGCGGTTCTCGCCACCGCGTGCGCGCGCGAGGTGGGCTCGCTTCGGTGTCGGCGACGACGGGTCGGTTGGTCGTCACGGCGGCCTCTGTCGCAGACGGCACCGGGTGACGGTAGCCTGACGATCAGTCGACCTACCGGCGGGACGCGTTCACGGCGACGCCATCATCACGAGCCAGGGGGACCGGATGCAGGACCGCGACAAGCTCTACATCGACGGCGCGTGGGTGCCGTCCACCGGCACCGGGACGATCGACGTGGTCAACGCGACCACCGAACAGGTCATGGGCAGGGTGCCCGCCGGGACCCCCGAGGATGTCGACCGGGCGGCGACGGCAGCATGCCGGGCGTTCCAGACGTGGAGCCAGACCCCGGTCGAGGAGCGGGCGAAGTACCTCCAGCAGCTGCATGAGGGCCTCAACGCCCGCATGCAGGACATCGCAGAGACCGTCACCGGCGAGGTCGGCATGCCGATGGTGTTCTCGCAGATGATCCAAGCGGGCCTGCCGGCGATGGTCATGGGCTCGTATGTCGACATCGTCAACGCGTTCCCGTTCGAAGAGCAGATCGGCAACTCGCTCGTGGTCCGAGAGCCGTTGGGCGTCGTCGGGTGCATCACGCCGTGGAACTACCCGCTGCACCAGACCGTGGCCAAGGTCGCGCCCGCCCTCGGGGCCGGGTGCTCGGTCGTGCTCAAGCCGAGCGAGGTCGCGCCGCTGAACGCATTCATCCTCGCGGAGATTGTCGACGACGCCGGGCTCCCGCCGGGCGTGTTCAACCTCGTCTCGGGCACCGGGCCCGTCGTCGGCGAGGCGATGGTCACCCATCCCGGCGTCGACATGATCTCGTTCACGGGGTCGACGCGGGCCGGGAAGCGGGTCGCGGAGCTCGCCACTCCCAGCGTGAAGAAGGTGACGCTCGAGCTCGGAGGCAAGTCGCCGTTCATCATTCTGCCCGACGCACCGGTCGAGGACGCGGTCAAAGCGGGTGTCGGCAGCTGCTTCCTGAACTCGGGCCAGACGTGCATCGCCTGGACACGCATGCTCGTGCCGCGCGACAAGCAGGACGAGATCGTGTCCGCGGTCAAGGAGGTCGCGGAGACGTACACGGTGGGCGACCCGAACGATCCGAGCAACCGGCTCGGTCCGCTGATCTCCGAGACGCAGCGCGAGCGCGTGCGCAACTACATCAACAAGGGGATCGAGGAGGGTGCCGAGCTCGTCACGGGCGGCCCGGAGGCCCCCGAAGGCCTCGACGCGGGCTACTTCGTGAAGCCGACGGTGTTCAAGAACGTCCGCAACGACATGACGATCGCGCAGGAAGAGATCTTCGGGCCGGTGCTGGCGATCATCCCCTACGACGACGAGGACGACGCCATCAGCATCGCCAACGACACGATCTACGGGCTGCACGGCGGCGTCTTCGGCGGGGACCAGGAGCACGCGACCCACGTGGCGCGGCGCATCCAGGCCGGCCAGGTCGACATCAACGGCCAGAACTTCAACCCGATGGCACCGTTCGGCGGCTACAAGCAGTCCGGCCACGGCCGGGAGCTCGGGAAGTACGGGCTCGAGGAGTACCTCGAGACGAAGTCGCTGCAGATGTCGTGACGACGGAACCCGTCACCCAGCCGGAGTTCGAGTCGGAGTTCGAATACGAGGTCGACTTCGCGACGGGCCAGCCGTACCCGATCTGGGAGCGCGCGCGGCGCGAGTGTCCGGTCATCCACACCGAGCGCGGGATGGTGGATCGGTCGTCGTACCACGTCACTCGCTACGAGGACGTGGAGCGTGTGCTGCGTGACGCCCAGACGTTCTCGTCGTCCATCAATGCCGAGCACATCGGGCAGTACATGGGCGAGCTCATCCTGGCGATGGGCGGGGCCGAGCACCGCGCGTACCGGAACCTCGTCGCCCACGCGTTCCGCGCGTCGGCGTTGGAGCGGTGGGACGAGCAGCTGGTCCGTCCCACGATCACGCGCCTCCTCGACGAGATCGCACCTGCCGGGCGCGCCGACCTGGTGCAGGCCATCACGTCCAAGTACCCGGTCCAGGTCATCTGCGGGATCGTCGGCGTGCCCCTCGAGGACAGCGCCCAGTTCCATCGTTGGGCCGAGTTGATCAACACGGGGCCATTGCACCCCCACGAGGGCCACGCCGCATCGCAGGCGATGCGCGCGTACCTCGAGCCCATCGTCGAGGACCGGCGCAGCAATCCTCGCGACGATCTCATCAGCGATCTCGTGCACGCCGAGATCGACGGCCACCAGCTCACCGACGAGAAGATCTACGGGTTCCTCCGGCTGCTGCTTCCCGCCGGGGCCGAGACCACGTATCGCGTCATGGGCAACGCGCTCGTCGCGCTCCTGACGCACCGCGACACGATGTCGCAGGTCGTCGGCGAGCGCAGCCTCATGCCGGCGGTGATCGAGGAGACCCTGCGGTGGGAGACGTCGGTGACGCAGGTGAGCAGGGTTGCGGTAACCGACACCGAGATCGACGGGTGTCCCGTCGAGGCGGGCGCGCCGGTGAGCGTGATCACCGGGTCGGCCAACCGTGACGAGTCCCGCTACGACGCCCCCGAGGAGTGGCGCGTCGATCGCCCGGCCCAGAACCACCTTGCGTTCGGCACCGGCCAGCATCAGTGCCTCGGCATGCACCTTGCACGCCTCGAGCTGCGTGTCGGCCTGGACGAGATCCTCACCCGGCTCCCGAACCTGCGGCTCGACCCGGACGCGCCGCCGCCACTGATCCAGGGCTTCGCGTTCCGGGGACCGGATTCGATCCCGGTCGTCTTCGACCCGAGCTGACGCGCTCCCGCTGTTACTGGGTCGACTGCGGCTCGCCGCAGTCGATGAAGTAGGTGAGCTGGCCGTTGACCCGCGCGAGGTGGATGTGGCGTTCGCCCTTCTTGCCCTTGTTCGTTTCGCGCACCTGGACGGGCAGAGCGTCCGCCACCGTCGCCGACAGATTGTCGGACGCGTACTCGAAGGGCTCCGGCTTGCCGACTTTCTGGACCTTGTCCTTGCGCGTCGCGTCTTGCTGCCGGCCGAGGAAGTCGCGGCATTGCTGCTCGCCGTACCGGGCGATGACGGCAGGGTTGAGGTGAGCCAGGCGCACGTCCACGTTGCCGGCATGCACCGCGGCGTCGATCTCGTTCAGAAACTTCTGCACGTCGGACTTCGTCTTCGACTCGCCGCCGTCGCTGCTACACGCGCCGAGGGCGAGCGTGGCGGCAACGCAGATGGCGGTCGCCGGATGCGTGATTCGGCTCTTCGTCACGTTCATGCGCCGAACATGGAAAGCCATGCCTCACGTGTCGGGAATCGGAACACGTAGTTCCGGCGCCGCGTCTCCCCCATCGTGGCCGAGGGCTCGGGGGAGTAGAGGTGACCGGGGAAGAGGACGGTGTCGTCGGGAACTGCGGCCAGCCGCTGGGTGATGCTCTCGTACATCGCCTCGGCGTCACCGCCCGGGAGGTCGGTTCGTCCGCAGCCTTCGAGGAACAGCGTGTCGCCGGCGACGAGGCGGCCGTCGACGAGGAAGCACTGACTTCCCGGCGTGTGCCCGGGCGTATGCAGCAGCCGGATCGGCACGTCGCCGACGCACACCTCGTCGCCGCTGTCGTGCGCGACGAGGTCGGAATCGGACGCGCCGGTCACGCGCTTGACGCCCGGCGCCTCGGCCCGCTGCACATGGAGCGGTGCCGACACGTCGTCCATGGCGAGCAGTTCGCGCGCGCCCTCGATCGAATGGCCCATGAGATCGCCGCCGACGTGATCGGGGTGGTAGTGCGTGACGAGCGCGCCGGTGATCCGCATCCCGTCGGCGCCCGCCGTCTCGACGAGCTCGCGCACGCCGTACGCGGGATCGACCGCCATGGCCTCTCCCGTGTCGCGATCGCCGATGAGGTACGCGAAGTTGACCATCTGGCGGGCGACGGGATCGTCGCGGGCGAAGTCACGCCCCGCGAGCAGCTGCCGGAAGTACAGGCGGTCGGCCACGGCCCGGACCTTATCCGGGGTGGCTAGTCTCCATGCGTGACGGCGAACGGCGATACCCGAACCGTCTACCGGACGTGCCCCTTGTGCGAGGCGACGTGCGGGCTCGAGCTGCGCCTTGAAGGCAGCGACATCGCGCTGGTTCGTGGCGACCGGGACGATGTGTTCAGCCACGGCTACCTGTGCCCGAAGGGGACGGCGCTCAAGCAGCTCGAAGCCGATCCCGACCGGCTCCGTCGACCGCAGGTGCGGCACGGCGACACCTGGACCGACGTGTCGTGGGACGACGCGTTCGCCGAGATCGAGCGGGGCTTCTCGCCGATCTTCGACCGGCACGGTCGCGACGCGGTCGCGATGTACATCGGCAACCCGAACGTCCACAATCTCGCCGGCCAGCTGTACAACCGCGTCCTGATCCAGGCGTTGGGGAGCGGGAACCTCTACTCGGCCAGCACCGTCGACCAGATGCCGAAGCAGGTCTCGGCCGGGCTCATGTTCGGCACCGGCCTGAGCATCCCGATCCCCGACATCGACCGGACCGACCACCTCCTCATGCTCGGGGCCAACCCCTTCGCGTCGAACGGCAGCCTCATGACCGCCCCCGACTATCCCGGACGCATCCGCGCGCTCCGGGCCCGCGGCGGCAAGCTCGTCGTGGTCGATCCCCGCCGCTCGAAGACGGCCGAAGAAGCCGACGAGCACCTCTTCATCCGGCCCGGTACCGACGCCTACTTCCTCTTCGGCATCGTGCACGTCCTGTTCGCGGAGCAGCTCGTCAGGCTGGGGGATGTCGGCGACCACGTCATCGGCGTCGAGGAGGTCGAGCGGCTCGCTCGCCCTTTCAGCCCGGATGCGGTCGCCCCGGTGTGCGGGATCGACGCCGGCACGATCCGTCGCACCGCGCGCGAGCTCGCCACCGCGTCCCGGGGCGCGGTCTACGCCCGCATCGGCACGTGCACGCAGGAGTTCGGGACGCTTGCGAGTTGGCTGGTCGACGTCCTCAACACCGTCACCGGGAACCTCGACCGCGCCGGCGGTGCGATGTTCACGAAGCCGGCCACCGGCAGCGCGAACACGGGCGGAACGCCGGGCGTCGGGCGAGGCGTGCGCTTCGGGAGACGCCACACCCGTGTGCGCGGCCTGCCGGAGCTGTTCGGCGAGCTGCCCGTCGTCTGCCTCGCCGAGGAGATCGACACGCCGGGTGACGGTCAGGTGCGCGGGATGATCACGGTGGCCGGGAATCCCGTCCTGTCGACCCCGGACTCGCGCCGTCTCGAGCGTGCGCTCGCATCACTCGAGTTCATGGTGAGCGTCGACATATACCGGAACGAGACCACGCGCCACGCCGACGTCATCCTCCCGCCCGAAGGCGTGCTCGCCCGCGGGCACTACGACCTCGCGTTCTACCAACTGTCCATTCGCAACGTCGCCAACTACTCGCCGCCGGTCGTCGACCTCGAACCCGGCGAGATGGCGGAGGCGGAGATCCTCCTGCGCCTCGCCAATGTCGTCGCCGGCCAGGGCGCGACCGCCGACCCCGCCGCCCTCGACGACGTGGTGGTCGCCGGGCTCGTGCAGAAGGCGGTGCAGCGAACGGGATCCAACGTCGAAGGTCGTGACCCCGACGAGCTGCTCACCGCGTTGTCGTCGCGCCGGGGGCCGGAACGGATCCTCGACCTCATGCTCCGCACCGGGCCGTATGGCGACGGCTTCGGCGCCGACCCGTCCGGGCTGTCCCTCGAGGTCCTCGAGGCGGCGCCGCACGGAATCGACCTCGGCCCCTTGCAGCCGCGCATCCCCGAGGTGCTGCGCACGCCGAGCGGGAAGATCGAGCTCGCGCCCGAGGTGATCGTGGAGGACGTCGCCCGCCTGCGGAGCTCGCTCGCGCGCGGTGGCAGCGGCGAGATGGTGCTCGTCGGCCGGCGGGACCTGCGGTCGAACAACTCCTGGATGCACAACCTCGACATCCTCGTGAAGGGCAAGGAGCGCTGCACCCTGCACGTCCATCCCGACGACGCGGCCCGCCTGGGACTCGTCCACGGCGGCGCGGCCTGCGTCCGCTCCCGCACCGGCGAGCTCGCGGTCACCGTCGAGGTGACCGATGCGATCATGCCGGGCGTCGTCAGCATCCCTCACGGTTGGGGTCACGGCGTCGGCGGGACCGACCTCTCGGTTGCCAGGGGACGCCCCGGCGTCAACAGCAACCTCCTCGCTGACGGCGACCTCTTCGATCCTCTGTCGGGCAACGCGGTGCTGAACGGCATCCCGGTGCACGTCGAGGCCGCCGAGACTCCCGCCCCGGCCTGACCCGGGTTTTCTCTTTCTCCCGGGCGGGCATCCTCGCTCCGACGCTGATCGGAGGAGGGCACCATGAGCACTCGCGGCCGAACGGCCGACACCGACGAGCGGCAGATGTGGGTCGAGGGGAAGCATGACCGGCTCGAGCTGGCGCGAGAAGCCGGTTGGGGCGGGGTGTCGTGGCGGAGCGTGGTGGCCGGGGTCTTCGTCGCCTACGGGGTGATCGGAGCGTGTCTTGGGATCGCGGCCGCGATCATGCACCCGATGGGCTTGACCCTCGATTCCTTGTCAGACAGCGACTGGCAACGGCTCGGGCTCGTCGCCGGGCTCGTCGCCGCGGCGGTGTTCCTCGGCGCGTTCACGTTCGGCGGGTACACCGCCGGTCGCATGTCCCGCCGGGCGGGACTTCGGAACGGTGTGCTCGTGGCCGTGCTCGGAGTCGTGCTCCTGGCGGCGGTCGCCGCTGTCGCTCAGGTCGAGGGGGCGACCTCGGCGCTCATCGATCGGCTCGGGGGTCTCGGCGCGCCGACGGACGGCACGACGTGGTACGGCCTCGGCGTCTTGAGCGGTGGCGTGGCGCTCGCCGGCATGATCCTCGGCTCACTGTTGGGCGGTGTGCGGGGTGAACTGTGGCACCAGCGACTACTGGTGCGAGCCGCGAATCCCGACATCGGCCCCGACGCCGACCTGCGTGCGGAGGCCGAGCGGCAGCACCGGGAGGCCGAGAAGGCGCTGGCGCGCGCCCACAAGGCGGGGCTCATGGAGGTCCCCGACGTCAGCGACACGCCCATGCCGGGCGTCCGGACGATCCGGTGGGGGGATGGCGATATGGAACAAGAAGAAGACGAGCCCGACCACACGCGAAGCGAGCCGGCACCTACGGCCGCTGGACCGCCGATGCCTCCTTCATCGTGACCATCAGGTCCATGAACGCGTCGACGTCCTGGGTCTTGCCCACGACGAGGTCCTTCTGGGCCCCGAAGCCGCCCTCGACGGCCTCGGGCACGTAGAACTCGAACCCGTCTCGCTGGATCGCGGTGACGATGTCGGCGGCGCAGTCGGCGGCGGAAACGAACGGCCCGTCGTAGAGGCCGGGGAGCTCGCCCGGCATCGGCTCCCAGATCTCGGTGTCGATCGGGCCGGGCAGCACGAGCTTCACCTCGATGCCCGATCCGGCGAGGTCGATGCGCGCCGTCTCGCTCCAGCCGCACATCGCGAACTTCGCCGCGCAATAGGCGGCTTCGTGCACGATGCCGAGCCGGCCGCCCATGCTCGACACGTTGACGACGAGCCCGGCGCCCTGCTGCTGCATCCGTGGGAAGAGCACCATCGCCATCCGGATGGGCGAGAAGAAGTTGACGTCCATCGTGTGGTTCACGTCGTCGACTGTCAGGTCGAGCGTGTGCTTGCGCTTGGCGATGGCGGCGTTGTTGACCAGGCAGTCGAGACCACCGAAGGCGTCCCAAGCGTCGAGTGCCACGGCCTCGGCACGCGCCAGATCGCCCAGGTCGGCGCTCCACATGCGCGACTCGGGCGCGTGCGGCAGACACTGCTCGAGGACCTCCTCGAGGCGGTCCGCGCGACGGGCGACGATGCCGACGGTCGCGCCCCGTTGGGCGAGCAGCGGCGCGAGCGCGGCACCGATGCCCGACGATGCGCCGGTGACGAGAATGGTCGAGCCTTCGATCTTCACGCGGGACCCTCCTTGGCGTTCTCGACCGCCTTGCGGAGCGCGGCGAGCAGGTCGTCGGTGGTAACGCCCGTGGTCGTGTCGGCCTGGTGCACGTCCGGCGCTTCGAGCACGGACGCGATCCGCCGCTCGAGGTCGTCGTCGTCGGATGCGTCCGCATCAGCGAGGGCAGACCCGACGCGATCGATGGTGTCGGGCGGCGACACGTGCATGTCGCCCGCCATCATCGCCGCCACGATCGTCCC